>CAMBTO010000057.1 GCA_945870865.1 Klebsiella pneumoniae | reverse complement strand
TCCATAGCGACAGTTCTCCTCGGCAAACCGGATCATCGCGGAGGTCGTGCGCAATGGCCAGGGGGCAATCGCAGCATGGTTCAGATAGACGAGATCCGGGTTCAGTGGAAACTCGGAGGCGATTTGCAGGTCATTCAGCATGGCCGGATTTTATCCGGATCACTGGATTGATTATACCGGAACAGGGGTGAGTCCCGTATAATGCAGGTTCACTAATGAAGGACGTAGCGGCGGAATGACTGACAAGATTTTTGAACAACTGTTTGATTTCCCGGAAGGCCGGACTGGTTTTTATGGCGAGTTTGGCGGGGCCTATATCCCCGAGATCTTGCATGAGACTGTCGCCGAGCTGTGCGTTGCCTTTGATGAGGCCCGTCGGGACCCGGGGTTCTGGAATGAATATGTCGCGCTGATGTCCTCGTATTCGTGTCGCCCGACACCGATCACGTATTGCGACAACCTGACGCGAAAATTTGGCGGCGCACAGATTTATATCAAACGTGAAGACCTGAATCATACCGGCGCTCACAAGGCGAATAATGTGATGGGGCAGGGCCTGCTGGTCAAGCGGATGAAGAAGAAGCGCATCATTGCCGAGACCGGGGCCGGACAACACGGTGTGGCCACAGCCACAATGGCGGCCAAGCTCGGGTTTGACTGTACGATTTACATGGGTGCCGTAGATATCGAGCGCCAGCGCCCGAACGTGTTCTGGATGGAGCAGATGGGGGCAACCGTCGTCTCGGTCGAGGACGGCACGGCGACACTGAAAGATGCGATCAACGCCGCGATGCGTGACTGGACCGCATCAATGGCCGATACGCATTATGTACTCGGCACCGTCTGCGGCCCTCATCCGTTTCCGATGATAGTGACGTATTTCCAGTCGATCATCGGCAAGGAGGCACGTGAGCAGATGTTGCACAAGCTGGGCCGGTTGCCGGATCAGGTGTTTGCCTGTGTCGGCGGTGGCTCGAACGCGAGCGGAATCTTCTCCGGCTTTCTGGATGACGCCAATGTCGAATTGATCGGCGTGGAGGCCGGCGGTACCGGGACGGACAGTGGCTTGCATGCGGCCCGCATCGCCAGTGGTCAGGGTCATCTCGGTGTGGCCCAGGGTTACAAGACCTGGTTCCTGCAGGATCCGGAAGGACAGATGAAGGAGACCCATTCGGTCTCGGCCGGGCTCGATTATGTCGGCGTCGGACCGATTCTGGCCAGTTTGCATCAGCGTGGCCGGGTGCGGTTCGAAGCGGCCACCGACGCGGAGGTGCTCGACGCCTTCCGGCTGACTGTGAAGAGCGAAGGGCTGATCCCGGCGCTGGAAAGTTCACATGCGTTCGCCCAAGCGTACAAGGAAGCACCCGGGCGTAGCAAGGACGATATCATCCTGATTAATATGTCCGGTCGCGGCGACAAGGACATCTTTACGATTGCCGATGCCTTGCAGGACGCGAAATGGAAGGCCTTCATCAAAAAGAAGGCCGCTAGCCAAAATAATGAGCCGGGACAGACTTAAGTCTGTCCCGCTACACAGGACAGGATCAATGCTCGAAAACTATATCCGTGAAAGACTGAAGTCACGCAGTATGCTGCTGATGACCCATGCCATTGTGGGCCATCCCTCCCTCCAGGAAAATTGGGACATGCTGGCCGCTATGCAGAAGGCCGGTGTGGATCTGGTCGAACTACAATTACCATTCAGTGAACCGATTGCGGATGGCCCGGCCTTTGTCCGAGCGAACCAGTCCGCGCTGGATCACGGCATTCATTGGGAACAGTATTTTGAGTTCATGGCGAAGGCCTCGGCTGAGTTTAATTTTCCGCTGCTGTTTATGGGTTACTACAACAGTGTCTATACGATGGGCCATCAGGCCTTTTGTGATCGGCTGCAACAGGCGGGTGCGCGTGGTTTTATCGTCGCCGACCTGCCTGTGGAGCATTCAACCGAACTGGACAGTTTTGCCCGGTCTGCCGGACTCGACCACATCCAGATTGTTACACCGGTGAATACGGAAAAGCGTCTGGCAGAGATCGCCAGCGTCGCTTCCGGTTTTCTCTACTGCGTCGCCCGCAAGGGTGTGACCGGTAGTGAGACCGATTTTAGCCAGGAACTCGCCGCCTACATGCAACGCTGCCGCAAGGTCACGACCCTGCCATTGGCGGTCGGCTTCGGGATCAAGACAGCGGATCAATTGAAATCATTAAAAGGGATAGCCGATATTGCGATTATTGGTACGGCCTGTCTTGAAGTCTGGGAACAACAGGGGGCGGCCAGCTACAGTAAATATCTGCAAGGATTGTGCGAGGTCGCCAACTAGTTCCTGTAGCAAGTGAGTCAATCCCGTTTTGCCAGAATCGGGCTGATGTAGCGCTGTACCGGGCCAGCAAAATGGTCGTAACCGGGTCGAACTTATGCTGTTATACGCAAACGCAGATGTTTCTCGGCCTCAACAATAATAAACAGTACTATCCTTGTAGCCAGAATCAGCATCCCGTCAAACAATGAAGACGTGCAGGATATCTTCAACCTCGTCTTCCAGCACCGTGATCTGGGCCAGTATTTCCTTATGATGTAGTCCCTGTACTTGTACCTAGCGGGTGCTCTGGTAAACCCCGAAATGCACAAAAGGCGCAGTCGCCTTTTGTCCGGCCCGGATATTTTCGGGCACCTTATGCTGGACAGGCGGCAAGTTACGGAGATAGGCGACGATGCTTTTCATATCATCATCGAAAATTTTTGCATAGGCAGGCCAGGGCATTACTGACAGGGCATGACCAGCGTCTGGGTTGATGCCGATACGGATCATCTGGATGATTGCATCATCGGTCCACTTGCCAAGGCCGGTCTCCGGATCCGGCGTCAGATTGGCAGGGTAAACCACACCCGGATTTTTCTGTTTCATTGGATTGGTATAGGCGATCCCGGTCTGTGACCCGGCAAGATGGCGTTGCATGTTCGAATTGCCGGTCAACGCGACCATATATTCACCCCGTATAATCTGTTCCGGACTGTGGGCAGGTTTTCACGCACAACCGTCTGCAGCGTGTCCATGATAGTGGTCGGGGTAATCTCGCGCATGTCTGCCAGCGGGTTGTTCGATGTGGCACAGGCAACAAGAAGGACGGCCAGTGTAGGGATAAACAGGAGTTGCAGGTGCGGTCTCATAGCATTATTCGCCTTTTCAACAATGAGTAAGCTGGTGACCAGACCGTACTGTATGGTTATTTATACATACCCATACGCCCTGCATCTGCTGTAATTATAGTAGATGAATGTGCATGTGGCATGATCCTGATCAATGTATAGGCAAATTCTACCGTTATGCACTGGATACCCGTAATGGCCCAGTTTGGAAGAAGGAAAGAAAATCTGGTAGTTAGAATACATCAAGATCCATCGACTACGCTCGGTATGACAAACTGTTACTCAGCGTGCAGGACTTTTTCCACATCATACAGACCTGCCAGACTGAGTATCTGATTGTTCATGCCACGGATCTGCAGGTTGATTTGTCGGTCCAGCGCCAGTCGCCTACCAGCGAGTAACAGACTGATAGCGGATGAATCACATTGTTCCACCTTGCTGCAGTCCAGGGTCGTAACACCGGAGACCAGTTCGAGTGTAACCATTTTGTACAGGGCTGTGACAGTCTGGAAGTTGATTTGCCCCTGCAGGTGCAGCGTTTCACCGTCGCGGATCAGCCGGGTCGATTGCATGTTCACAGGGCATTTCCCCGGTTTTTTGTGACCAAGCTTTTGATCAGGCCGTCCACACCAGACTTTTGAATCTCGCGAGTGAACGTGGTCCGGTAGTTTACCATCAGGCTGACACCGTTGACACTGACATCAATTACTTTCCAGTCAGCCTGGTCCTTGCGCATCCGCAATGTTAGCGTTACCGGATCACCGGTCGGATTACTGACCTCCATGCCGACCGAGACATCACCCTGTGAGGTGGTATTCGTTGATTTGATAGTGGTCGATTGGTTACGGCTGCCAAACAGGACATTCGTATAGGTTCGAACTAGCAGGCTGCGAAATTCATTTGCCAGTGCGGATTTTTCTTCCGGTGTTGCCTGCATCCATGATCGACCGACCGCGAGCTGTGTCATTACCTTAAAATTGAACAGTTGCAGCAAGCGTTGCTGGACCATCGCATTCAATTTTTCATTGTCTTTCAGATAGATAGCTTCGTTTTGTTTCATTTCCGTCATCACTTCATTGACGGTCTGGCGGGTAACTTCAGCTGGGTCGTTTGCAGGTGTTTGCGCGGACAATACCGCAGACCAGCACAGCGCAGAGATGAGTAGTACGGACAAGACGTTTAAAGAGCGCAGACACCAGACGGAACACTTTAGATCAGCGTGGATCATTTTTCGGGTTCACTGGCTTTGTTAAACATGAATTCGCCTATCAGTGATTCGAGTACCATGGCGGAGGATGTCAGCGTGATTTTATCGTTGTTTTGTAAGGGCTGTTCCTCGCCCCCAATCTCCAGTCCAACATATTGCTCACCGAGCAGACCTGAAGTCAGTATGCTGGCCGAGGTGTCCTTGCTGAAGGCGTATTGTCGTTCGAGATCCATCGTCACCACGGCCATGTAATTGGCCGTGTCGAGACGGATGTTTGTGACCCTGCCGACGACGACCCCCGCACTCTTGACCGAGGCGCGTACTTTCAGTCCACCGATATTGCTGAATTCGGCGTTGATTTGATAAGTGGCGCCACTGGTAGAAGAGGCGAGGTTGGCGACTCGCAATGAAATAAATACAGTGGCCGCAATGCCGATGGCCACAAAAATGCCTACCCAGATATCCATAGTTGTCCGATTCATCATATCCCCCGGAACATAAATGCAGTCAGGACAAAGTCCAGTGCGAGTATAGAAAGTGAAGAAGTAACAACAGCGCGGGTTGTCGCATTGGACACACCCTCTGCTGTTGGTGGTGAATTATAGCCCTCAAACACGGCTATAAGTATGACGGCGATGGCAAATACGACACTCTTGATCACGCCGTTCATCACATCGTCACTGAAATCGACAGAAGATTGCATCTGTGACCAGAAAATTCCCTCGTCCACGCCGAGCAGACGCACAGCCACCAGATAACCACCAGCTATGCCCATCACATTAAACATGGAAGTCAACAGCGGTAGCGAGATGATCCCGGCCCAGAACCGTGGTGCAACTACGCGCGCCACCGGCTCGATCGCCATCATCTCCATCGCACTTAATTGTTCAGTTGTTTTCATCAGGCCAATCTCAGCCGTTACCGCTGTACCGGCACGACTGGCAAACAGCAATGCAGACAGCACCGGACCCAGTTCGCGTACCAGTGCCAGCGCAACGACCGTACCGACGCCTTCACCGGAACCGAAGCGTTCCAGCGTGTCGTACATTTGCAGGCCAAGTACCAGACCGACAAACATGCCGGATACCAAGATAATGATTAATGATTGCACACCGATGAAATAGGTCTCGCGCATGACCAGACCGGGTCGCATTATACATGTGCCAGATTGCAACAGGATTTGCACCAGAAAGCGCGCCATGTAGCCGAGTCGCATCAGGCGGTCGTTTACGTGATGGCCGAGCGAAAGGATGATCGCCTTCATCGGGACTGCCCCAGCAAGGTGTCCGCATAATCAGCGGAAGGGTAGTGGAACGGTACAGGGCCGTCGGCCTTGCCCCAGACGAACTGGTGTACAAACGGATTGCTTGATGAACGAATGGCCTCGGCCGTCCCTTCTGCGACGACGACACCTTCCGAAACCATGTAAACATAGTCGACAATCTTCAGCGACTCCTGCACATCGTGGGTGACCACGATCGATGTGGCCCCAAGCGCGTCATTCAGCTTGCGGATCAACTCACCGACCACGCCGAGGGAGATAGGGTCAAGTCCGGCAAACGGTTCATCATACATAATTAACATCGGATCCAGCGCAATGGCGCGTGCCAGCGCTACCCTGCGCGCCATGCCGCCAGACAGTTCAGAGGGCATCAGGCCAGCAGCACCCTGTAGACCCACGGCATGTAGTTTCATTAGTACCAGGTCACGGATGATTTCTTCCGGCAGATCGGTGTGTTCACGCATCTGGAATGCGATATTTTCATAGACAGACAAATCGGTAAACAAAGCACCTTGCTGGAACAACATGCCCATCTTCCGGCGCAATTGGATTAATTGATCATTTTTGAGTGTTTCAACTGCCTTGCCATCAACAATGACACTGCCGGTCGATGCCTTCAGTTGACCGCCTATCAGCCTTAACAGTGTAGTCTTGCCGCAGCCGCTACCGCCCATGATGGCAACGACCTTGCCACGTGGAACGACCAGATTGATGTTTTTGAGGATTGTACGCGCATCATAGGCAAACGATACATTGTGGATTTTAATCAGATTGGCATCGGACATGGTGTATAATAATTTGCTTGTTTCAGCTGTATTGCTCGGGCCACGAACGTTTTTTGTTAGGTATTACAGACAAGATGAGTTCCTGTGACATTAACCGTTTATATTTAATTGTGGGGCATTATAGCAGTCTTTCGGGCAGATTCAGGTCGTATTTGATAATCTTCGTTATCAACACCGACAGTTTGCCAAAAACAGACAAGAATTGATTGTATTTATGGCTATCAGCCTCACGGATAAAAAGTCAGACAAATGAAGTTGAGATTTCTGGGTGCAGCAGAAACAGTCACCGGATCGCGGTTTCTGATAGACAGTAATAATGTCAGGGTCCTCGTGGACTGCGGCCTGTTCCAGGGGCTGAAAAAACTGCGTGAGCGGAATCGCCTTCCGTTTAATGTGGTCGTCTTTGTCGGTTACCAGACCACCGGAACACGCGGTGCGGCCATGCTCGCTGGTGCAGAAACTGTGAAGATTCACGGCGAATATGCCCCGGTTCGGGCCAGAGTAGTCAACCTTGATGGCTTGTCGGCATATGCTGATTACGTCGAACTGGCTGACTGGATGTCCACGCTGCAACAGGCACCAAAACAGACGTTTATCGTTCACGGAGAACCGCAGGCGCAGGACAGTTTCAGGCTGTATCTGCAGGACAGGCTGCACTGGCACGCAAGAATCCCGGAACACGTTGAAGAAGTAGAGCTGCGTTAATACTATGCAGGGTGAGAAATATGTTTGAATGGATTGCAGAATCGATCAATGCTGCCGGATATACCGGTATCGTGGTATTGATGTTTCTGGAAAATGTATTTCCTCCAATTCCTTCCGAGCTGATCATGCCGATGGCCGGTTTTCTGGTCAGTCAGGGCGAGATGAATCTGGCCGGTGTGATTGCGGCCGGTACATTCGGGACTATACTGGGGGCATTACCGTTCTATTATGCTGGCAAGTTTCTGGGACTCGACAGGCTGAAGCTTTGGACAGATCGTTATGGACGGTTGTTTACTGTCAGTTCAGCCGATATTGATGAAAGTCATCGCTGGTTTGAGAAGTATGGAATTTGGACAGTGTTGCTATGCCGTCTGGTGCCGGGAGTGCGTTCACTGATTTCGATCCCGGCCGGTATAAATAACATGCACATGGGCCAGTTTCTGCTGTATTCCACGATAGGCTCTGCAGTCTGGTCAACCTTGCTGGCAATTGCTGGCTATGTGCTCGGAGTCAATTACAGCAAGGTTGAGGTTTATGTGGGCCCGGCGTCCAAGGTCATTCTGGGCGCGATAGTGTTGATCTACCTGTATCGTGTCATTACCTATAAACCTTCCGGTATTCGGGGACAGGTTTAAACCTGTCCCCGGCAATGGGTCAGATAAAGAACGGACCTCTCATTTCATAGGTGCGCCCGTCGGTTTCATCTCCGGCGATACCGCTTTGCGAGCTGAAATACAATCGGGTTCCGTCAGGACTGAAGGCCGGCCCAGTCACTTCCGATCCTTCATGGCCTATCACATTGACCAGTTCAAACGGGGTAAGGCCACTCCCTACCACGATTATGCGCATATCCGAACCGTCTTCGGCGACCAGAATATCACCGCCGGCGGAGACGGTCACATTGTCGACATCATTCATGGCCGGATTAAATATACCATCACGCTGCTGGTCATAGACCAGGCTGAGAGTGTTCGCCCCGGTATCGATGGCCCATACCCGGTTGTCTCCCTTCGTACTGAAATAGATCATGCCCTCGTGGTACCAGCATCCCTCGCCACCGTTAAACTTTGCGGCCTCACTGACCTGTTTGCGTGTAGGAACTGCATCTTTTGCCGGATTTGAATCGGGCAGGGCGACCCAGCGGATCCCGCGCGTTTGCAAGGGATCTTCTCCTTCGACTACGGCCACCTCCAGCCGACCCGCAAGCTGGTCTGCATTGTAGCTTTCGGGATAATTATCCGGGATAAACCGGTACAGATTACTGTCAGGCGTGTCTTCCGTCAGATAGATATGCCGGTTAACCGGGTCGACGGCGGCGGCTTCATGGGTAAACGTACCCAGCGCCGGTTGGGCGATGGCAGCACGTTTACCGGTCGGGTCGCATTCGTATAACAGGCCCAGCGGTATTTCCTCGCAACTTAACCAGGTGCCCCAGGGCGTTGGCCCACCTGCGCAATTGTTACGGGTGTCCTTGCAAATGGCGTAGCTGTCTACGAGGTCGCCTGCTGAGTTGAAGCGGAGTGCACCAACACTGCCTTCACCCGGTCTGTCGATCTCGCAATTGGAAACATACACCCATCCACCATCTTCCATCGGGAGTACAGCACCACCATCTGGTTGCCGGTGCCACATATAATCTGAGGTGGGTACAGATGGGCGACCGGTACGTGCTATCTCTCGTACGCTGAATCCGCGTGGTATCACCATCCGTGTGGCCGGGTCGTTCTCGACAGCGACCTCGTGCAAGGTATTGGCCAGATTCGGGATATTTGATCTCCGCCCCGGTGCAATTGTTTGTGCAATGGCAGTTTGCAGTGGGTTATTGAACATGCCGTGACCGAGCGCGATTATGCCGGTGGCAAGCAGACCGCGGCGTAACAGATGCCGACGCGAGATTTCAATTTGATCGGTGAGTGACTTACTTTTCATTACTCAACTCCTGAAAGCTGTTCTATATAGTCTGGCTGATAATTATGACATCCGGATTACATCATTCACCTCGGGGACAGGTTCGACCACTCGACTACACTGCGGTCAGGGCGTGAGTATAATAATACTGGTTGATGCTATTACAAAGATCCAGGCTTACGCGTGCAAAATAAATGAACGGTATCATTTTGCCCCGGCAATTTTAGTCATCCATTCGTTTGCTTTCTGGCAGACCTGCTCGAGATCAATCGTTAACAATTGCCGATTTTTCATCAACTGCCTGCCTGCCACCCATACGTTGGTAACCTGGTCTCGGGAAGTGGCATAAACAATCTGGGAGACCGGGTCGTATAGCGGACTGGTCTCCACGCGGTCGAGATCGATCGCTGTGATATCGGCGGCCTTGCCGGGTGTTAAAGATCCAATACTGTGATCCATATCCAGCGCTCTCGCGGCGTTGATCGTGGCCATTTTCAGCGCCGTCATGGCGGGGACGGCCCGACTGTCTGCAGCCACGCCCTTGCCGAGCAGTGCGGCGGTGCGCATCTCGCCGAGCATATCCAGATCATTATTGCTGGCAGCACCGTCGGTGCCGAGTGCCACATTGACACCGGCCTGTTGTAACGCATGTACCGGACACATGCCGCTGGCCAGTTTCAGGTTCGACTCCGGACAATGAATCACACTGACATTGTAACGCGCGACCAGCTCTATCGCCTCGGCATCCAGCTGGGTCATGTGGACGGCCATCAGGCGTTGACTCAGCAGACCAAGCCGGTGCAGTCGTTGTAGTGGTGTCATCCCACCGTTGGCAATCGCCTGTGCTACCTCGTCGGCGTTTTCATGGATGTGCATATGTACCGGGATATCAAGCTCTTCTGCGAGCGTGACGATCTTTTGCAGCGGGGCGTCTGATACCGTATAAGGTGCATGAGGGGCATAGGCCGTGCGGACCAGTGGATGATGTCTGAACTGATCGTGGACCTTGCGGCCCTTGTCAAAATATTCCGCGCTATCACGTGCCCATGCCGTCGGAAAATCGATGACGATCAAACCGATACTCACACGTATGCCGGCCTCTACCGCGACCTCTGCGGTGCGGTCCGGGAAAAAGTACATATCGTTAAAACAGGTCGTACCGCCACGTATCATCTCGGCCATCGCCAGCCTTGTACCGTCCTCGACAAAGCCCGGATTGATCCAGCGGGCCTCGGCCGGCCAGATATGTTTGCTCAACCAGTCCATCAGCGAGAGATCATCGGCCAGTCCCCTGAACAGCGACATGGCGGCATGGGTATGGGTATTAATCAACCCGGGGATGAGCACATGCCCCGCCAGATCGTGCGTTTCAGTTGCGGTATAGCGTGACCTGGCCTGTTCCGCCGGAAGCAGATCAAGGATCCGGCCTTCATGGATGACGAGGGCGTGGTTAAGATGGATACGATTATCCGGTTCGACCGGGATTATCCATTTTGCAAAAATCAATGAATCGACATTCATGAACTTCCCCTTTATATTTCCAGCGTCAAATGACAGTGGGTCTGACTGTCTCTGCCAAAAGCATAACCGAATCACATGAGGACAACCATTTTTTATGAATTCAGCAGACTCCACCCGAACGGCGGACAGCGTACGTGCCATCCAGTGGGAACACAGTCGGCTGCGCCTGCTGGATCAGCGCAAACTGCCAGCCAGCTTTGAATATCTGACGCTGGACAGTGCCGAAGGTGTGGCCAGTGCCATTACCGATATGGTGGTGCGTGGAGCGCCTGCCATCGGCATTGCGGCAGCGTATGGGGTCGTGCTTGCTGCAATAACGGCAGTTCGTGACTATCCGGGTGACTGGCGTCAGGTATTGGCTGAAAAAATGCCGGTACTTATGGATTCGCGTCCGACAGCTGTCAACCTGCGCTGGGCGCTGGAACGGATGCAACGGGTGATAGACCAATGCCGGACTGATCCGGTGGCCGCCCTGCAGGCCGAGGCAGAAGCCATCTACACCGAGGACATCGAGGCGAACCGGTCTATGGGCAGGGCAGGTGCCGCCTACCTGCGTAACAGTGGTGCGGTGTTGACCCATTGTAATACGGGCTCACTCGCCACCGGTGGATTTGGTACGGCGCTGGGTGTCATACGTACGGCCTGGGCGAATGGGGATGTCGAGCGGGTGTATGCCGCCGAGACGCGGCCCTGGTTGCAGGGCAGCCGCCTGACCGCCTGGGAGTTACAGCAGGACAACATTCCGGTGACGCTGGTGGCAGACAGCGCCTGTGCCTGGTTGATGCATAGCGGCAAGATTCGCTGGGTCATCGTCGGGGCTGATCGTATCGCCGCCAACGGTGATGTCGCAAACAAGATCGGAACCTATTCGCATGCTGTCAATGCTCGACATCACGGGATCGGATTCATGGTCGTTGCACCGGTGGCCACGATTGATCTTGCCACAACGAGCGGAGACCATATCGAAATCGAACTACGCCGTCCTGGTGAATTGCTCGAATTCTCAGGGACGCGGATCGCACCCGAAGGAGTAGAGGCATACAACCCGGTTTTTGATGTGACACCGGCAGAACTGATCAGCGTGCTGGTGACGGAACGCGGTGTGATCGAGGCGCCGGACAGTGAAAAAATCAGCCGTCTGTTACGCTGAAAAAATCACCAAAAGTCAACCCTTTTTTGTTGGGGTAAGTCAGTCTGAAACCGTAAATCAATAGTGTTGTCATCCTGCCGGATATGGTAGGATTCTGGCCTTGTAATCGGTATCATTCAGCTACTTCACCAGCATAAGGGAACCCAGGTCTTTTAACGACCGAATTAATGCATGTCTGAATCAGAATTCGCCCATTCAATTATCCCCGTCAACATAGAAGACGAGATGCGACAGTCCTACATGGACTATGCAATGAGCGTTATTGTCGGCCGTGCCTTGCCGGATGTACGAGACGGCCTGAAGCCGGTGCACCGACGCGTACTCTTCGCGATGCATATGATGGGTAACGATTACAACAAGCCCTACAAGAAATCCGCCCGCCTCGTCGGTGATGTTATTGGTAAATACCACCCGCATGGTGACTCTGCGGTCTACGACACGATGGTACGTATGGCGCAGACCTTTTCACTGCGTTATGTACTGGTGGACGGTCAGGGCAACTTTGGTTCCGTCGACGGTGACTCTCCCGCGGCAATGCGGTATACCGAAGTACGCATGTCGCGTATTGCGCATGAACTGCTGCAGGACATAGACAAGGAAACGGTCCGGTTTGTAGACAACTACGATGGATCCGAGCAGGAGCCGACTGTACTGCCGACCCGCCTGCCGAATTTGCTGATTAATGGTTCAAGCGGTATTGCTGTTGGCATGGCCACGAACATCCCGCCACACAATCTTACTGAAGTCGTCGGTGCCTGTATTGCACTGATAGACAACCCCGATCTGAATATCGCCCAGTTGATGCAGTACATCCCTGGCCCGGACTTTCCGACAGCGGCGATAATCAACGGCTCGCAGGGTATCTACGAGGCCTATACCACCGGCCGCGGCCGCATCTATATGCGTGCCCGCAGTCACATTGAAACCGATGAAAGCACCGGTGGACATTCAATCATCGTTACCGAATTGCCCTACCAGGTCAACAAGGCCAGGTTGCTGGAAAAGATAGCCGAGCTGGTCAAGGACAAGAAACTGACCGGCATACGCGAGCTGCGTGACGAGTCCGACAAGGACGGTATGCGCATGGTGATTGAACTGCGCAAGAACGAAGTGCCTGAAGTGATTGTGAATAACCTGTACCAGCAGACCCAGATGCAGAATGTGTTCGGCATCAACATGGTCGCACTGGATGACGGACAGCCGAAGCTGATGACGCTGAAGGACATCCTGCAGGCGTTTATCAAACACCGCCGTGAAATTGTGACCTTGCGTACGCTGTTTGACTTACGTAAGGCACGTAACCGTGCCCATGTGCTGGAGGGCCTGGCCATTGCGCTGGCCAATATCGATCCGATTATCGCACTGATTAAGCAGTCCCGGACACCCGCCGAGGCCAAACAGAGCCTGTTAAAACCGCTATGGGCGCCCGGTGTCGTCGTTGATATGCTCAATCGTGCCGGTGCGGACGTGTCGCGTCCGGATGCCCTGGCCATTGAATTCGGACTGCAACAGGGTGGTTACCGCTTATCTGAAATCCAGGCCCAGGCGATCCTGGACCTGCGCCTGCAAAAACTGACAGGTCTGGAGCAGGATAAGATTATCAGTGAGTATGAGGAATTACTCAGCGCGATAACTGACCTGCTAGATATCCTGTCACGACCTGATAGATTGATGGACGAAATCCGCAACGAACTGAAAGGGCTTAAAGAGGCGTATGGGGATGAGCGTCGTTCCGAAATTATCGACGACCATCAGAACCTGAGCATGGAAGACCTGATCACCGAGGAGGATGTGGTGGTTACCTTGTCGCATGCCGGTTATGCGAAGTCACAACAACTGGACACCTACCGTTCACAGCGGCGCGGTGGCAAGGGCAAGTCAGCTACTGATGTCCGCGAAGAGGACTTTATCGAAAAACTGTTTATTGCCAATACACACGATACTTTGCTGTGTTTCTCCAGTCGAGGTCGTCTGTACTGGATGAAGGTCTATGAATTGCCGCAGGCCAGCCGCGCCGCGCGTGGCAAGCCGATCGTCAACCTGTTGCCGTTGCAGGAAGGGGAGCGCATTAATGCGGTATTGCCGATTCGAGACTTTAGCGAAGGCAAATATGTATTTATGGCCACTGCTGACGGCACGGTGAAGAAGACCGAACTGCAGGAGTTTTCAAGACAGCGCCAGAGTGGCATTATTGCCATCGGTCTGGATGAAGGTAACCATCTCGTCGACGTCAAGCTGACCGACGGTGAAAAAGACGTGATGTTGTTCAGTGACACGGGCAAGGTCGTAAGATATACCGAGTCAAATGTCAGGGTGATGGGCCGTACCGCCAAGGGCGTACGCGGTATCCGTCTGAATAACGATCAGAAACTGATCTCTCTGATTATCGTCGAACCTGGAATGACGGTGCTGACGGCAACTGAAAAAGGGTATGGTAAACGTACACTGATAGAGGATTACCCGGTCACCCAGGCACGCGGTGGCAAGGGTGTGATTTCAATCCAGACCAACGAACGCAACGGCAAGGTCGTCGGTGCGGTACTGGTCAATGAAGAAGACGAAATCATGTTGATCAGCGATCAAGGCACACTGATCCGTACACCGGTTGGCCAGGTTTCGGTCATGGGTCGCAACACCAAGGGTGTCAGGCTGGTTAATCTGGATGAAAATGAGCATCTGGCAAGTATTGAACGCATACTTGAGGAAAAAGAGCTCGAGAAAGAACTACCAACTACACAGGAAGAGCAGACTTAAATGGCTACGAACACAGTAATAAACTTTGGTGCGGGTCCGGCGCAGTTGCCTGCTGAAGTGATGCAACAGGCCCAGGCAGAATTTCTGGACTGGAACGGAACGGGTATATCGGTTGTTGAAATGAGTCATCGCAGCAAGTTGTTCCTGGCGATTGCTGAAGAGGCTGAAAAAGACCTGCGTGAAGTCCTGTCCATCCCCGCCAATTACAAGATACTTTATGTACCAGGTGGTGCTACCGCGCTGATGAGCATGGTGCCACTAAACCTGCTGGCCCAGGGCGGAACCGGTGATTACCTGCTAACGGGAAACTGGTCAGACAAGGCCTATGGTGAGGCCAAACGTCTGGGCAAGACCAATCTGGCAGGTACCTCCAAGGCTGAAAAATTCTATACGATACCGGAGCGCAGCAGCTGGAAGCTGAGCAGCGACTCCGCCTATCTGTACTACACCGATAACGAGACTATCGCCGGTGTTGAGTTTGCAGACATCCCGGATACAGGCAGTATCCCGCTTGTATGCGACATGACCTCCAACTTCCTGTCACGTC
>CAMBTO010000056.1 GCA_945870865.1 Klebsiella pneumoniae | reverse complement strand
CGTGGATATATCCGCAGCTACAGCAAGCTGCTGGGTGCCGATGCAGATGCGCTGGTCAGAACGTTTGAGGAACACGGCGGCAACTTTGAGCCTGAGATTATCCCCGAGATCCGTCACTCCTCACAGACCAGCAGTAGCGACAAGCCGGTCAAGGCCTTCACCTATCTGATCATGCTCGCACTGGTTATATTGCTGATTATCTGGTGGCAAAAAAATTTCGTGATCCATTCGCCGACGGTGTCTCCGGAGACCATCTCGCAAATACGCGAAGAACAGGTGGTTGAACCAGTATACGAGGCCCCAGCTTACGCATTACCCGAATACAGACCTGCGGATACCAGTGACAATCTGCGGGAAATACCAGTCGTCCCCACCGGCACACAACTGACCACTTACGGCATGCCAGTTGAATCGGCCACGATTGAGCCACCACTGGAGAGTACGACACCCGGGGCGATAGACTCCGCGACAGCCCAGTCAACACCCGCGACCGTTACGGCCGGGACCGACACCGGCATGATGACAGGCATGACACCGTTTCCGACCCAAGGCGTCACCAGCAACCCGCAAACACCGGTCTACCAGACTACCGGCCCCGACTTGATCGTATTAAAACTGACGGCCGATTCCTGGATAGAGATTATTGATGCGAGTAACAGCAAGGTCTTCTTTAATCTCGGACGGCCTGGCGACATTTTCAATGTACGTGGTACGGCACCGTTCGATGTGTTGCTTGGATTTGCCCAGGCAGTCTCGGTCGAGTTTAATGGCAAACCGTTCAATGCGGCCCCGTATTCACGGGCCGGTGTGGCACGATTTACGCTGGGCAAGTAATGCACTGCCAATAATGCGCCGACGGCGATCCGGTCCGGCATTACAATATCGTCATTAATACCAAGGAGCAAACGGTGACATCAACATTAAAGGCAGTGCGCGGTATGCATGACACCCTGCCTGAGGCATCCCCCTGCTGGCAATTCCTGGAACAGACTGTCAAGCAGGTACTTACCGGTTATGGCTATCAACAGATCCGCCTGCCGATCGTGGAGAAAACCGAACTGTTTGAGCGTTCACTGGGTGAGACCACCGATATCGTCTCCAAGGAGATGTACACCTTTGCTGACAAGAATGGCGAGATGCTGACGCTGCGTCCGGAAGGCACCGCCAGTTGTGTACGCGCTGGTCTGGAGCATGGTCTGTTCCAGAACCCGGCCCTGCGCCTGTGGTATACCGGCCCGATGTTCCGGCATGAGCGCCCGCAAAAGGGCCGCTTTCGCCAGTTCCACCAGATAGGGGTAGAGACGTATGGTCTCACCGGTCCTGACATTGATGCGGAAATTATCACGATGGGTACGCGCATCTGGAAACAGTTGGGGCTGACGGACCTGGAACTCCAGATAAATTCACTGGGCAGCAGCGAGGCAAGAAAAAATTACCGGAATATCCTGGTCGAATATTTTCAGGACCATAAAGGCAATCTTGATGAAGACAGCCTGAACCGGCTTGACAAGAACCCGTTGCGGATCCTCGACAGTAAAAACCCGGACATGCAGGAGCTGGTCAAGGTTGCACCGAGCATTACTGACTCTCTCGACCCTGAATCCGCAGAACACTTTGCTACACTGCAATCCCTGCTGGATTCAGTCGGTATTCGTTACACTCTGAATCCGAGACTGGTTCGTGGGCTCGACTATTACAACCGCACCGTTTTCGAATGGATTACCAGCCAGTTGGGTGCGCAGGGCACGGTCTGTGCCGGCGGTCGATACGATGGCCTGGTCGAGAACTTTGGTGGGCCAGCCGTCCCAGCCATCGGCTTCGGGATGGGACTTGAACGACTTGTCAGTCTGATTGAAAATAATCCCGGTGCCCGGATAGAACAGACACCACAGGTATATTTTACCGTCGCAAGTAATAGTGCGATGGCGGCCGCCTTGTCCTTGTCCGAGAAAATACGCGATGAAATCCCGGATTTGCGACTGGTCATGCACTGCGGTGGTGGGAGTTTCAAAAGCCAGTTCAAGAAGGCCGACAAATCCGGTGCTGAAATTGCGCTGATTATCGGTGACAATGAACTGGCACAACAGCGAGTCGGCATCAAACAGCTACGGACCGAAGCAAACCAGTATGACGTGGCCTGGTCAGATCTGGGTTCGACTATCCGGCAGATATTAAGCAGATAGAAATGCTATTCATGCAAAGCGGGGGTATAATGCCCCCTTTTATTCGGTCTCAAGCCCATTGATACCCTGAAAACCAGAGAAACAGGAGGATCCGTTTGGACGGATACACTACAGAAGAAGAACAGGTAGAAGTACTCAGAAGATGGTGGCGTGAAAACGGCAAGTCCGCCATTTTCGGGGTAGTACTCGGTCTGTCTGCCATATTTGGCTGGAGAGAGTGGCAGGCAAACACTATCACCCAGGTTGAGACGGCATCCGAAATCTATCAACAGGCACTGACGGCGGCAAACCAGAACAAGCCCCAGGAAGCACGTGACAAGGCCAATGAGGTGGTGACCACGTACGGTGACACTGGTTATGCGATATTCGCCCGCCTGATACTCGCCCAGCTGGCAGCGGCAGAGGCTGATTACAATACGGCCGAGCAACAGCTGAACGATGCATTGGCAAAGGTAAAAAATCCGTCGATAAAACATGAACTAACTATCCGTTTGGCCCGTGTACAGATTGCGAATAACAAGGCCGAACAGGCGCTGTCGCTGCTGGGCCCGACTGATCCCGGCGCATTCGCACCCATCTACAGCGAACTGAAAGGTGATGCGTATAGCCAGTTGAACAAGCAGGATGAGGCACGTCAGGCCTATGAACAGGCGATTGCAGGCTCGCAAGGTGCGGCGGCAGACCTGTCCCTGCTGAACCTCAAACTTGATGCACTGGGCAAATAACAACGTGAAAAAGCTGGCACGACTGCTGTTGTTGACAGGACTGTTTGGTCTGGGAGGCTGTACCTATCTGGACAGCCTGATGGGGGAAGAAGAAGAGATCATTGACCCGCCAGCCTTGCTTGTTGATTTTCCGGCAAGTCTTGATGTTAAACAGATATGGGATCGCAATACCGGCAAGGGCACAGATGAACAGTATCTGATGCTGGCCCCGGTTATAGATGGCGAAAGGATTTACGTCGCCAGTACTGATTTGAAGGTTGTGGCACTGAATGCGACCAACGGCAAGAGCCTGTGGACCCACACACTCAGTATTGCCAAGAGCGGCGGGTTCTGGTCCGGCGGTGATGAAGTCCATCTGACCGGCGGTCCGGGATTTGGATCAAGCATGGTCTTTACCGGCTCCAGCAAGGGCGATGTGGTCGCGTCAAACGCAGAAACAGGTGAGGAGGTCTGGGTATCTACATTGTCCAGTGAAGTGCTCTCCGCACCGCAGATTGCGATTGACGGCACCGTCGTTGTCAGGACGCTCGATGGCAAGATTTACGGGCTGAGCGGAAACAATGGACGCCGACTGTGGTCATTCGACCAGACTGTACCGGCACTGACACTGCGCGGCACCAGCGCACCGGCAATAGATGGCCCGATGGTGGTAGCCGGTTTTGATGGTGGTCGGGTGGTTGCACTGGAGATCAGTTCGGGCAGAGTGATGTGGGAAACCAGTATCGCCATACCTTCCGGACGTTCTGAGCTGGACAAGATGGTTGATATTGATGCCACACCAATCATCCGCGATGGCGTTGTGTATGTCTCTACCTTCCAGGGCCAGATGGCCGCATTAACAGCCAACTCCGGCCGCATGTTATGGAACCGTGACATGTCCTCGTTTGCAGGTTTTACCATCGATGATACAAATATCTACATCACCGATTCGAAGAGTGTGGTCTGGGCACTGGATCGCCTCAATGGAACGCCGATGTGGAAACAGGAAGGCCTGCTGAACCGCCAGGTGACTGCACCTGCCGTTCTTGGCAACTATATTGTCGCCGGTGACTTTGAAGGATATTTACACTGGATGGACAAGACCACCGGCGGGTTCGTGGCAAGACAAAAGATTTCCGGAGACCGGATTATTGCGCCACCGCTCAGTGCGAACAACATCATCTATACGTTTTCGATTGATGGTAATCTTGCCGCACAGGCCATTCAGTAATCAACAAACCTGCAACCAGCCGGTTGCCGGAGAACCAGCGGACTGCCTGACACAATGATTCCAGTAATTGCCATCGTCGGCCGTCCCAATGCGGGCAAGTCCACCCTGTTCAACCGCATCACCCATACCCGTAACGCACTGGTAGCGGACCGTCCTGGTGTTACCCGCGACCGTAATTACGGGTTTGCATCACATAAAGGCAGCAGCTTCATCCTGATTGATACCGGTGGGCTGGATGATTACGAGGCAGAAAATCTCTCGATAGCAAAACTGGTCTCGGAACAGTCGTTACAGGCGATACGCGAGGCCGATGCAGTCATCTGGCTGGTCGACGGCAAGTCCGGGCTATTACCAGCCGATGAAATTCTCGCCGAAAAATTACGCCTGCTCAAACCCGAAATCTATGTGTTGGTCAACAAGACCGAGGGTATGGATCCTCATATCGCCAGCACTGAATTTCATGCGCTCGGGCTCCGTCGTCCCTGGCCGATCTCAGCCGCAAGGGGTGATGGAGTTGATCAGGTACTCGACACCATCCTTGCCAGTTTTCCGGAAGCAGAACCGGCGATACCAACTGAGAAGACCGGTCTTCGAATCTCCGTTATCGGTCGACCCAACGTCGGTAAATCCACACTGATCAACCGCATGCTCGGTGAAGACCGGCTGCTGACCTTTGATCAACCCGGTACCACCCGCGACAGTATCGCCATTCCGTTTGAACGGATGGGCAGGAAATATGAGCTGGTAGACACCGCCGGCGTACGCCGTCGCTCCCATCTGGAAGACCCGCTGGAAAAATCCAGCGTGATCAAAAGTCTGCAGGCACTGGACAGTTCCGATGTGATCATCGCTGTGATCGATGCCAGCGAGGCACTGACCGATCAGGATCTGCATTTGCTTGGCCTGACGATGGACAGCGGTAAACCACTGATCATTGCGGTGAATAAATGGGACCACCTGTCTGCCGACCAGCGTGAGCTGATCAGGAAACAGCTCGACCGTAAACTCGCATTTATAGACTACGCCAGTATCCATTTTATCTCGGCACTACACGGCAGTGGTGTAGGTAAACTGTTCGTTACAATAGACAAGATCGGTCGCAATATCGCCATTCAGGTGAAATCTTCCCGGGTCACCGAGCTGCTGGAGGGGGCCGTGGCTGCCCATTCCCCGCCATTGGTGAAGGGGCGCCGGATCAAGTTGCGGTATGCCCATATTGGTGGTCACAGCCCGCTGCGAATCATTGTCCACGGCAACCAGACCGAGAGCGTCCCGGCCAATTATGCACGCTATCTGTCGACCTGGTTCCGCAACAAACTCGGACTGGTCGCAACACCGGTCATGGTGGAATTCAAACACGGAGATAACCCGTTCAAGGGCAAGAAAAACGAATTAACCGAAAGACAAATCAAGAAGCGCCGGCGCATGATGCGCCACAGCAAATAGAATTTTGGGGTGGTCGGCGGATGCCGACCACCGTCCTGATTATCTACCGCGGCTAATGTTGTACTGGGTCATCAGTGTAGACAGGATGCGGTCCAACTCTGCTGTCGGTTTCCACTCACCATCTTCATCGAGCACTACCAGTTCGGTCTTGTCACCGACACCGGTCAGGCTGATCACATAGGAATCCTTGTTGCTGCCCAGAAAGGAAAACCAGCTGCTACCCTTCGTTTCATCCTTGTAGGTCACATCAAACGTACCTTTCTGCTGATCCTGCCCGTCGATCTCCATGCCGGAGCCCAGCAAGGTCTGCTCCATCTGCGACCATGCAACAGTGAACTCTTCCGGCAACGTTACGATACTCTTGCCGTTGATCACCTGCATGACCGCCTGTTTCGGTGCGGGGCCGTTGGTATTGGCGACAGCACCTTCACCCGGGATGTTCATCATGTTGCTCATCGCATCTTTGGTCAGATCCGGCGGGATTTCCAGGTCCGGTAGTGTTTCTGCCTGTTTGTATACGTCGCTGTTATCCGGAAAGGACCGGTTAAAGGTCGAGCAGGCTGTCAGTGCCATCAGTGCAAGCAGTATCAATATTGTCTTTTTCATTTGGTAATCCATAATTTATATAACACCCGCCTGACGCATGGCGGCTTCTACATCGGGCACAAACTTGTCTGACAACCAGGTCAGCGGCAATCTTATACCCGTATCTATCATTCCCAGTCTGTGCATGGCCCACTTGACCGGTATCGGATTCGCTTCAACAAACAACTTCTTGTGCAGTCCCTGCAAGGTGGCATCAACCGCCATAGCCTCTGCCCTGGCCCCGCTTGTTGCCAGCTGACACATGCGCTGCATCGCGGCGGGTGCCACATTCGCCGTGACCGAGATCACACCGTGACCGCCCTTCAGCATGAATTCACAGCCGGTTTCGTCATCACCGCTGAACAGATCAAACCCGTCGCGACAAATTTCATGCAGCCTGTCAATACGACTGACATCGCCGGTCGCCTCCTTGATACCGACGATATTCGGAACCCGTGACAGCCTGCCGATGGTTTCTGGCGACATGTCACAGGCAGTCCTGCTCGGAACATTATATAGTATTTGCGGGATGGATACTGCCTCGGCGACCACTTTAAAATGCTGGTACAGGCCTTCCTGGGTCGGCTTGTTGTAGTAAGGCGTGACCAGCAGGCAACCATCGGCCCCGGCATCACGGGCACAGCGGGTGTAGTTGACCGCTTCCAGTG
The DNA here is from genome assembly GCA_945870865.1 of Klebsiella pneumoniae. GTDB lineage: Bacteria > Pseudomonadota > Gammaproteobacteria > Eutrophobiales > Eutrophobiaceae > Eutrophobius. Next base: position 8,276 of record CAMBTO010000056.1, on the reverse strand, counting down.
TCGAATTTGAACCGGTACCGGCAATGACCGGAATACGTTTATTCACAATCTTCACCGTGCGGCGGATGACCTCAAGATGCTCCTCTTCAGTCAACGTGGCCGACTCGCCGGTGGTACCCACAGACACAATTGCATCTGTCCGGTTGTGGATATGAAATTCAATCAAACGTTCGAGCGCTGGCCAGTCGACCCGACTGTCCGGACTTACTCCACCTTGCATCGGAGTCACCAATGCCACGATACTGCCCTTAAACATAAAGACCTTTGTCCAGTTTGGAAGAAAAATTCTGTCCGCGTTCCGGTATGACAGGTGCAACAAAATAGACAGACCCTGACCAGGCCGGTCTTCCGGTGCACATATGGTACTTGTCCGAGTCTGGCCTGACAAGAAAATCAGCGGCGGAACCCGGGCCTGGAACACCGCAGGACTTGCGATCCCGCGGCCAAAGACGCAGAATCCACCCACCTCAACCAGCAGGAACACAGTCCAGATGAAACAACAGCTCGTCCTGAACGTTGTCGGCAATCACCCGTCCGGTCTGGTCGAGCGACTAACCAAGGCGATACGCGACAGCGGCACCGAGATTATAGACAGTCGCATGACCACGATGGGCAGCGATTTCGTCATTATGATGTTGCTCACCGGTACCTGGGACTCGATTGCCAAACTGGAAGGTTCGCTGCCGAAAATAGAGAAGGAGCTGGATGCGCGCATCATCAGCAAGCGCACTGAAAAACGCCCTGCCAACAATAAACGTATCCCCTATACGATTGAGATCGTCAGTTCTGACCGCAGCGGTGTGGTGCACGATGTGGCCAAGTTTCTGGGTGACAGTCACATTGATATCTGCGAGTTGTATACCAGTACCTACCGCAGCCCGCATACCGACCTGACCATGTTCTCGCTGCACATGATCGTGAACATCCCGGCCGACAGTTCAATTACCACGGTGCGCGGCGAGTTCATGGACTTCTGCGACCAGATGAATCTGGATGCAGTGATGGAACCGGCGAAGTGATGTAAGGGCCAGTGCGCACCCCTTACTGCTCACACATAGTTGAAGTATGATGGGGATCTGAACCTTAAGGAGGACCCCGACATGAGCAAAATAGCCGTAGACAAGAAAATACCGAGTTTCAAGGTCGCTGCAACCGGCGATCAGACTATCAGCCTGGCTGATCTTAAAGGCAGCAATATCGTGTTGTATTTTTACCCGAAGGACAGCACCCCGGGCTGCACCATTGAAGGCCAGAATTTTCGCGACAGCACCCGTAAATTCCGCGCCCGCAACACAAAGATCTTCGGCATCTCCCGCGACTCACTGAAATCACATGAAAAATTCAAAACGACTGAGTGTTTCCCGTTTGACCTGTTGTCGGACGAGGACGAGAAGTTGTGTATGGTGTTTGATGTGATCAAGGAAAAGAACATGTATGGCAAAAAGGTGATGGGCATAGAACGCAGCACCTTCCTGATCGATGCGGAGGGCGTTTTACGTCAGGAATGGCGCAAGGTCAGTGTGGAAGGCCATGTCGATGCCGTACTGGAAGCCGTAAAGGCCCTGTAAACAGCCTGGGCCTGACGATGAGCGACAAGGCCCTCGACTACGCCTGGCTGGCGGCACAGATCAAGGTCTGGGCAGGCGAGCTCGGTTTTCAGCAGGTCGGCATCAGCGGCACCGACCTGTCCGCTGATGAACAACACCTGCAGCACTGGCTGGATCAGGGCATGCATGGCCAGATGGATTATATGCATCGGCACGGTACCAGCCGCAGTCGTCCGGCGGAGCTGGTTCCAGGCACACTGCGGGTGATATCGCTACGTATGGATTATCTGCCCGCCGATGCGAGTCATCCGGCAACTGTACTGCGCAATCCAAAACTCGCGTATGTCTCGCGCTATGCCACCGGCCGCGACTATCACAAGCTGATACGCTCAAGGATCCAGACACTCGCCGATCGAATCGTGGCGGCAGCCGGTCCGTTTGGTTACCGTGCATTCACCGACAGTGCCCCGTTACTGGAGAAGGCGCTGGCACGCAATGCGGGGCTCGGCTGGATCGGCAAACACAGCAATCTGATCAACCCGAAGGCCGGCTCCTGGTTTTTCCTCGGCGAGTTGTTTACCGATCTGCCCTTGCCCGTGAATCGGCCCTTTAGTGAAAACCATTGCGGCACCTGCTCGGCCTGTATCGACATCTGTCCAACCGGCGCGATCATCGGCCCGTATCAGGTCGATGCACGCCGCTGTATCTCCTACCTGACGATAGAACTACGTGGCAGTATCCCTGAGCCTTTGCGACCGATGCTGGGTAACCGCATCTACGGTTGTGATGACTGTCAGCTGGTCTGCCCCTGGAACAAGTTTGCGAAAAACACAGAAGAGAAAGACTTCCGCGTCCGCCACGGCCTCGATAGCGCCGCACTGACAGAACTGTTCCGGTGGAGTGAACAGGAGTTTCTGAAAAAAACCGAGGGCAGCGCGATTCGCCGCATCGGATATGAGTGCTGGTTACGCAATATCGCTGTTGCGCTCGGCAATGCACCCGCGTCAGAGACCGTGATAGCGGCACTGGAACTGCACGCGCATCACAGCTCGGCACTGGTACGTGAACACGTCAGCTGGGCGCTGACGCAGCAGGCACAAAAAAGGGTCTCAGCCGGGCACCCAGCGGTAGTTTAAATCACGGATCGTGACGGACGTCTCGCGAAAGCAGACGTCATCCGCTTTCATAAGTTCGACTGGATTCCAAAACAGCTATTTAATACCGCCATCCCGCTTTTTTATAGACAACTGACAGCAACCACAACGGTCTTATTTGAAAAAGTGCAGCGTCATCGGATAACGATAATATTTACCTTCGCTCGCATTAATCGCTCCAACCACCGTCATGATCAGCACATACAGCGCGAGAATGATGAACAACACATACCCAATCAGTATCAGGACCAGGATCATGCAGGTGATAAAGCCTATCGTCATCGTCAGCTGGAAGTTCAGCACCTCCTTGCCCTGATCATCAATAAACGGGCTGAGGTCTTTTTTCAATACCCACACCAGCAGCGGGCCCAGCACGTTGCCGAACGGGACGATATATCCGCAAAGCACCGCCAGATGGCAGATCATCGCCCAGTTACGGGCCTCCTTGTCGGGTGTCGGCATAATCACGGTCTCTTCGTTCATGTCTGTCCTCTGCTCGGCTTCAGGTTTATTTCGTACAAGTCTCCCGTGATTTGGGGTATCAATCAACCACAGCACCAAAGATATACTGAAAGAATTATCTGTGCCGGGCCACCGCCAGACCCGAAAAGTAGATAAATCCGGTCTGGAAACCAACAAAACGCAAATTCCCCCTTAACGAATGCCTCAGTTTGTTATCCCGAGCACAGTCGACGCCTGCAAGGATACAGGCGATAGAAAACGTCAGGAACATGTTTTCGAGGGATATTATCCCGATATAACCACAAGATTTCCCAGTCGCTATGCCCCATCGAAATGACAGATTATTTCAATCCGGGACTCTGGCACCCACGCCCGCTATTGGCGATGCAATCGCCGATCGGTTAAAGTGCACACATTATGACTGACTTTGCTATAGCACCCTCAATACTGTCCGCCAATATGGCCCGCCTTGGCGAGGAGGTCGAGGCCGTTGTACGCGCCGGGGCTGACCTGATCCACGTCGACGTGATGGACAATCATTACGTCCCGAACCTGACCTTCGGTCCAGTCATCGTCAAGGCGCTGCGCAATTACGGCATCACCGCACCGATGGACGTACACCTGATGGTCAAACCGGTCGACCGCATCATCCCGGAATTCGCCGAGGCTGGTGCGAGTTACATTACGTTTCACCCGGAGGCGTCCGAACATATCGATCGCACGCTACAGTTGATCCATGACTGTGGGTGCAAGGCAGGGCTGGTGTTTAATCCGGCCACACCGCTGATCCATCTTGAACATGTGATCGACAAGGTCGACATGGTATTGCTGATGTCGGTCAATCCGGGTTTTGGTGGCCAAAGTTTTATCCCCTCGGCGTTGGCCAAGCTCGCTCAGGCACGCAAGATGATCGATGCGTCCGGTCGTGCCATTCGTCTTGAGATAGACGGTGGTGTGAAGATAGATAATATCCGCCAGATCGCCGATGCCGGGGCTGATACCTTTGTCGCCGGTTCCGCCATCTTTGGCAGCAAGGACTACGCCGCCACCATCCGGGCGATGCGCGAACAACTGGGCAAATACGCCAACTAGACCTTAATACAGCCTGATCCCATGTCCGTTTCCAGTGCAGAAAATTTCCAGGCCTACGCGAGTCAGGGCTATAACCATATACCGGTCAGTAAGGAGATCCTCGCCGACCTTGAGACCCCGCTATCCGCGTATCTGAAGCTGGCCGACAGTCCGTACACCTGTCTGCTCGAATCAGTCACTGGCGGCGAGACCTGGGGTCGCTATTCCATCATCGGCCTGCCTGCACGCACGGTGGTGACGGTCAACGGCCGCAAGCTGACCGTGTCCGAGGCCGGCAAGGTCGTCTCGACCGTCGAGACCGATGACCCGTTTGCCGAGATAGCAAAATTCAAGTCGCGGTATCGCGCGCCCGAGATAGACAGCCTGCCCCGCTTCAGCGGTGGTCTGGTCGGCTATTTTGCCTACGATTGCACCGGCTATATCGAGCCGCGCCTGCTCAAACACGACAAACAGGACCCGCTGCAGACACCCGAGATCCTGCTGATGGTGACTGAAAACGTGGTCGTGTTCGATAATGTTAGCCGCAAGGTGATCCTGATCGTACATGCGGACCCGGCAAACAGCGGTGCGTATGAACAGGCGCTGGCACAGCTTGAGGCAATACATCAGAAACTGCTGGCGCCCTTGCCTGCGATTACACCGTCTGCACCGATGCAGGTAAAAGAATCGGATTTCCGCTTTGCCTTTGCCAAGGACGATTATTTCCGCGCGGTGGAGCGGATCAAGCAATACATACTTGATGGCGACGTGATGCAGGTCGTGCTGTCACAGCGCATGTCGATCCCTTTCCCGGCCAAACCGTTCAATCTGTACCGCGCGCTGCGCAGCAGTAATCCCTCGCCGTATATGTACTATCTGAATCTGGGTGAGTTTGATGTGGTCGGTGCCTCTCCGGAGGTATTGGTGCGGCTGGAAGACAACACTGTCACCGTGCGCCCGATCGCCGGTACCCGTCCGCGTGGCAAGACCCGTGAGGAAGACCTGGCACTGGAACAGGACCTGCTGGCCGACCCGAAAGAACTGGCCGAACATCTGATGCTGATTGACCTTGGCCGCAACGACGTTGGTCGCATCGCCGCGACCGGTAGCGTGAAAGTAACCGAAAAGATGGTGATTGAACGTTACTCGCATGTGATGCACATCGTCTCGAACGTGACCGGCCAGCTAAAGGACAACTGTTCGCCACTCGATGTGTTAAAGGCGACCTTCCCTGCCGGGACGCTGTCCGGTGCACCAAAGATCCGGGCGATGGAGATCATCCACGAACTCGAACCGATCAAACGCGGCATCTATGGCGGTGCGGTTGGTTATCTGTCCTGGGGCAATAATATGGACACGGCGATTGCTATCCGCACCGCCGTCATCCGCGACAACACACTGTATATCCAGGCCGGCGGCGGCATCGTCGCCGATTCCGTACCCGAGAACGAATGGCAGGAAACGCTGAACAAGGGCCGGGCAATCTTTCGGGCCGTGGCGCTGACGGAGAGCTGAGTCAGGCACAGTTCCGAGCGGGTGTTATTATTCGACTGGATGCTAGCGTACGCGATCCACAGGATGTGGCAAATGTTACGAGAGGACAGGAGGTCCGAAGCGACCAGCATCCAGTCAAAAAAAGCTTTTTTCACTAATCCGTAAGCACTGTAATCTTCCCCGCCGCCACCCGCGCCCTCGCCAACGCATTCGCGCCTCGCGCCAGCGCCACTGCCATCCGCCGGTAAGGTCGGGTCGAGGGTTTGCAAAATACTCGCACATCCACCCCCGGCTCACTCAAGGCCTGCTCAATTCCGGTATAACGCGGATTAACCCCATCCTGCGTCGCCAACACCACTGCACTCGCACCCTCAACTACATCGATCTGCGGGATCGGCAAACCCAGTACCGCCCGTGCATGCAGGTCAAACTCGCTCAGGTTCTGGCTGACCAACGTGACCATACCGGTGTCGTGTGGACGAGGGCTCAGCTCGCTGAAGATGACCTCGTCCTTCGTCACAAAAAACTCGACACCAAAGATCCCGGCACCGCCGAGGTCGGAGGTGACCTTTTCCGCCATTTGCTGCGCCGTCTTCAGATAATCGGCACGCATCGCCTGCGGCTGCCAGCTGTATTGGTAGTCCCCGCGTTCCTGCACATGGCCTATCGGTGCACAGAACAACGTCACACCATTGCGCTGCCGTATCGTCAACAGCGTGATCTCGAATTCAAAATGGATAAACTCCTCGACGATGACCTTCTTACGATCACCGCGCATCCCGGCACAGGCATAGTCCCAGCTGTTCTGAATATCCGCCGCCGTCTGCGCCACACTCTGCCCCTTGCCGGATGAACTCATGACCGGTTTGATCACGACCGGAAAACCGATCGCACTCGCTTGCGCCAGCAATTCCGCCGCCGTCTCCGCATAGGCAAACTTCGCCGTGCGGACACCCAAACCGACCGCCACATCACGGATACGGTCCCGGTTCATCGTCAGATTGGCCGCCCGCGCACTGGGTATGACCTCAAAGCCCTCCTGCTCGACCTCCAGCAACACCTCGGTCCGGATCGCCTCGATCTCGGGCACAATCAGGTCCGGCTTGTGCTGATAGATCGCCGCCCGCAATGGCGCCTCATCGAGCATATTGAAAACACAGAACTCATCCGCCACCTGCATCGCTGGGGCACCCGCATAACTGTCACAGGCGACCACATAACAACCGAGCCGCTTTACACTGATAACAAACTCCTTGCCCAGCTCCCCCGACCCCAGCAACAGTATTTTTTTCATGATTTTTCTCTGCGTAATGTGCCTATCGTATGGGCGAGATGATAACCCAAATCCGGTCCAATCTGGGTGTTTCCCGCCATACTATTGGCAGCGGTACTGATGAATAGATGGCAGGAAATTCTCCGGTAAATGGGCTATTCTATGCGCTCATTTTGAAGCGGACACGGTAGTTTTATGCTGTTAATGATCGATAAACAGCATCTGCATCTAACTGCGTCCAACTAAATCCATTAATCACTCTAAAAACAGCTTAAATACTAGTTTGTAAGGCCATTGTCGTCTGGCGGCGTCTATAGGCATCCAATGTAAATGCGGGTATAATTGCGGGTATATTTCATGATTATATGGAGATGTCCCCGTCATGCCTCTTAACGATACCCGCATCAAAAACAAGAAGCCCGGCAACAGCGCAATCAAGATGGCTGACGGTGGTGGATTGTACGTAGAAATTAAACCTACCGGCTCGAAACTTTGGCGATACCGTTACCGGATTGATGGAAAGGAAAATATTTATGCGTTGGGCTCATATCCAGATTTATCACTACAGGATGCACGAACAAATCTCCGTCAGTTAAAGGACTTGGTGAAGAAAGGTATACACCCCAGCCATCAAAGAAAAATAGAAAAAATACGAAAGTCGCTCGAAAACAGAAACACCTTTAAAGTAATCGCACTTGAATGGATTGAACAAAACAAACCTCACTGGTCAGGCGTATACACACGGCAAACGGAAAGAGCACTGGCCGCTCACACATATCCTAAAATAGGAACCTTGCCTATCCGGGAGGTTACCCCTGCTCATTTATTAGAAATACTCAAATCCATAGAAAAAAAGGCCCCTACAGTAGCCATATTGCTGCGTCAGTGGCTCTCCGGTATCTACCGGTATGCCATATCTACGCTACGGACTGACTATGACCCTGCAAGTAGCCTTAAGGGGGCCTTAACACGACCGAAAGTCCAACACCACAAGCCGCTGGAATCAGATGAAATTCCGGTATTGCTTGAAAAGCTGAATACCTATGGGGGATATGGTCCGACTGTCATTGCCATGAAGTTACTACTGTATTTATTCGTAAGACCGGGAGAGCTCAGAACGGCGGAGTGGTCCGAGTTTAATATGGACAAGGGAGAGTGGCGTATACCTGCCGAACGCATGAAAATGAGGGAGATCCATATCGTCCCGCTTCCAGAACAGGCAGTTCAGTTATTGAGTGAACTGCACACATTCACTGGAGGTAGAACATACCTCTT
>CAMBTO010000055.1 GCA_945870865.1 Klebsiella pneumoniae | reverse complement strand
TGCTTTTACCGGAACCGTTGAGGCCTATTATGCCGACAGTCTCACCGCGACTGATACTAAATGTCACACCATTGATTGCTATATAGTTGTCATGGAAACGACGTAACCCAAGCGTGAGCGCCTGCTTCAGTCGATCTCCGGCATGTCTGAAGATTCTGTAAGATTTGACCAGGTTCTGCACATTTATCACCTCGGGCTCAAAGGACATCTGCAAACTCCTCGCGCGCGCGCATGAAAAACTGATAACCCAGCCAGCATATCAGCAGCGATGGCAGTAATACTGTCAACCAGCTTGCCCACATGATCGGTTGACCAGTTGAGGCTGCCCTGCTGATTTCGATGATTATGGCCAGTGGGTTATATTGATACAGTGGTTGAAGGAATGAGGGAACGGCAGAAACCGGGTAGAGGATCGGCGACAGAAACAGCAGCATCTGTAGAACCACTGGCATGATCTGGCTTATATCCTTAATAAATACACCCCAGGCGGATACAAACCATGCAACACCAAGTGTAAACAGGATTAAGGGCAGTAATAAAACCGGCAGCCAGAGTATCTGCACAGACAAGTTCCCGGTCCACGCGAGCGCAACTACCATCACAATCAGATTAAACCCGGCCTGGACGATAGCGCTACCCAGAGATACGATTGGCAATAACTCAACGGGGAAAATCATTTTTTTTACATAATTTGGCTGGGACCTTACAGCGGCGGGAGAGCGTAGTAGTGTCTCTGAAAACAGATTAAATACAATTAAACCCGCATAGAGTGTGAGCCAGAATGGTACGGAATTGTCCTGATATGGCCAGCGGGTCTGGAAAATCGTCGCCGACACCACTGCCAGAATTGTCAGCATAATTAGCGGATGCAGAAGCATCCACAAGACCCCGAAGATTGAACCACGGTAACGCAACATCAAGTCACGCCGAATCAACTGCACCAGAAGATATAAATTTTGATGTATCAGCGTCATTCTGCCTGACACCTGACTCTCATCCTGATCATATGCGATGTCAGAGTATTATACATGTATGCGCTACATGTAGCCCAGCTTCTGAACTGCATTCGAGAAATGACAATGCGTGGTGGTGGCATACTCAAAAGAACTATTGATGCAAGTACTGTAATCACATATCACCCAGGCCGGATATAAGCCGGAAGTAGTTTAAGGCGGTCACCCGCTGATCAAATCTGGTTATCACTCTCGGCCTGCTCCGCTCGGCCAGTTGCGGACGCAATGCTCCGGCCACGTTATACCCTTGTCAGTTATGACAATTTATCGGGTGGACATGCATCATCTATCAAATGGCGACCACTCGAAATTGACGACATAATGGATGCAGATAGACTGGATGAAGTTTTCCGTCAGTTCGATTCTGCACTGTTGTTCAATTCGCTGCACTGGCAGATCAGGTAAAAATGCGCATTACGTAATCCATTTTTAGTACTGACCAGTCATACGTCTCCCGAGCATATCCAGCAATTCTATCGCGATCAAACTTCGCCCTGTCAATAGCCTCCATGTACTTGACCGCGTTACCTGGTGGAACCAGCGTGCCGGTGACCCTGTCAAGAACTGCATCAGGTATACCCTCAATATCCGCAGCAATACTGGGTAGTCCATATGCAGCTGCCTCAATTATTGTTATCCCAAAACCTTCTGCATCACCAACAACCGGAATATTGGGCATAATGTAGCATTCAGAGTACTTATATAGGCAGCACTTTTCGTTGTCTGTGATACGACCCAGCAGATGTACCTGTCCTACGAGGCCCGCTCTGGACACTGCAGTGGCAATCATTCCGTATTCCGGTCCGTCCCCAGCTATTAGATAAATATACTTGGTGGCCAGCATCGGCATCACATTTTCCACAAACCAGAGAATTCCTTTTCGCTTAATCAATCTGCCGATTGAGAACAGTATTTTTTTTCCAGCTGCATCAATTTTGTACCTGGCAAGGACATCTTCCAGTCCTGAAACAGCACTAACAAGTTCCGCTACCCTAATCCCATTTGAAATATGATAACAACGACCGGGATCAATTCCACGTATCACACATTGATTAAGTGTGTAACGGCTGACAGCGACAACCTTGTCCATTCTGGCCAGACAACGCGCGACTATAAACTGGTAGGCAGCGTTGTCATAAATCACATCCAGTCCATGTACAGTACATGAGGCTTTTGCAGAAGTTGTAAGCTTTGTAACCAATACCAGGGGAGTAAGCACCGCGTCTCCGAGATGGATGTGTGTATAGCGGTGTCCATACAACAGTATAAAGAAAAAACTTCTGATAAAAAAAAACGGCAGAAACCACTTGCCATCACTGTTTTTCAGAAGATCTACTTCGATCATATCTTTCAAGGTTATATAGAAATCACTGGAATATTTTTCCATTCCACCGACCTGTGGTGGGTAGTTGCGGGTGATAAATAGCAACTTCTTTTTTTTGTTCATTCGGCGTCGCAAACGGTAAAAACCTAGGTTTTATCGCGATAAAACAACATAGTTAATTGTTCCGAGACGATGCCAATAAAAAACACCAGAATCGAGGTGGTCAACAACAGGACGCTCATATTGGTGAACCTGCCTTGTGTAAGGTAAATATAGAGGTACCAGGAAAACCCGGCCATGAACATTATGAAGCTGATAGGAGCAAAAAACTTCAATGGACTATAAAGGGTACTAATTTTAAAAATAATCAGCAAAAATCTCAACCCATCATGCAGAGGCTGGATGTGGCTTTTTCCAATGCGATTTTTTACATTGACAGGCACAAAGCACACACCATAACCGGTACGCAAAAAAGCCATAGTAATGGTTGTAGGATAGGAAAAGCCGTTCGGTAACAGGTGCAAGAACTCACGGAATTTATCGGCCCTTGCAGCGCGAAAACCGGAGGTGAGATCCGGGATCTTATGTCCGGTAATTGCAGACGCCAACAGGTTATATATCCGGTTGCCGCCGAGTCTGAACAGGTTTGCATGGGCCGCATGCGCACGCGCCGCTACTACCATGTCATGTCCCTGATCAATCAATGACAGTAATGCGGCGATGTCCTCCGGGGCATGCTGGCCATCGGCATCCATAAATACCAGCACATTCCTGCTGGCCTCACGTGCCCCGGCCTTCACCGCAGCTCCATTACCCATACGATAAGGCCGGTTTATGCAACGGACATGATAAGTTTCGCACACCTGTGCCGTCTGATCCGTGGATCCGTCGTTGATCACTAGTATCTCGGCATCCGGATAAATCCGGGTGAGTTCAGGCAATACCAGTGCCAACCCTTCAGCCTCATTACAGGCAGGAATGATGATAGACAAGTCACTCGTATTCATTGTCTTGTTTCCCGATTATCCGCTTTGGTGTTCAGTTAATGGGCCCGTCCCGGTCTGTTGTAGCAAATCCTGTTCAATTGCCTGCAACTGATCCCGATAATACAAGCTGTCACTCAGCCGACCTGCCAGCCTGCCCTTTATTTCCTTCAACAACCCCGCTGCGGCATCCGCTTGCCCCAGTGACAGCAATATCTTTATTTTCACGATGGTCAGATCCACACTGTTTGATAGCGCCAATGCGCTATGGGTATATTTAAGCGCTGTTTCAGGCTGCTTTCGAATCAGTGCCAGATTCAATGCAACATCATACAACTGTCCCTTTACAGGCTGGAACTCTTTATTATTAATCAGATAATCCACCACGGTGGACAAATTGTCCTTTTCCAGTAGTGTGCAGGAATTCCGGAAGTCGAGATATACAATATTTTTCAGTTCGCTGATCACACTGGTGCCCCGGAACTTTGTTCTTGCCGCATGCTGATATATTTGCGTCCATGCATCAGGAGTCATTGTCTGTTTATCATAACAATTGGCTATAGTAATGGTTTTAAGCATCGGGTAAATATCGGCATTATCAAGCCTTCGCAAACTGGCAAGGGCCTTGTTTACCTGGTCTCGGTCATCCAGGATCAGATTCAGATTTAACCAGTGGTTCAAGGCGCGTTTCGACTGCGGGTGCTGTTGTCCCCATTGCCAGGCCTGCAACTGTGGCTGGCGCCACAGGTTTACCTCAAGTGCGGTTACCAGCACGACAAGCAGCAGGTAAAATGACACCGCCGCCACCTGCACCTGTCGCATACGCACAAATTCCGGCAGGCGCAGCAATCCATAACAGACCAGTATGATGATGCCCAGCGACGGTAGATAGTTTCTGTGCTCAAAGTAGAGCTCCAGGGGGATAAACGAGGATTCAAGCAGATGACCGGCCAGAAACCAGAGTATGGCAAAACTTGCCACCGGCGCACGTCTCCGGTAATACAGCGCGGCACCAGTCAAGGTGACCAGTACCACCAGGCTGAACAGTGTACGTGGCGGGTTGAAGATGCCGCTTGCAACAGGATAATCGTCATGAAACACGGAAAATGCACCGGATACCGGCAACAGGATCAGTTTCAGATAATCCAGCAACACATTTGCCTCGGTCAGTAAGCGCTGTCCGGCGGTAAATTCCCGGATAGCAAACGCACCGAAATAGCCATTGATATCGCGGAACAAATACAACAACAACAGGATGATCGGAAATATCAATACTGGCACAAGACGTATCCGCCAGTCATGAACGCGATCTGTCTCAGTCGAAGTCTGCAGCAAGGTGAACTCCAGAACCAGTAGATACAGAGGAAGCAGTATCCCGCTCTCCTTACCCAGAATTGCGAGAGACATAGCCAGATATACCATGATACCAGTCAGAATCGCGACGCGATTGACCGGTCGCTGCAGGTAGGCCTTCCTGCCGAAGAGGTAGATGAGGATACCTGTCAGGATGAAACTTGCAGACAGTAGTGTCATCCGTTGCACCACGTACAGCACCGTAGTCAAGTGTACCGGATGTATTAACCAGACAGCTGTTACCAGACAGGCTAACCAACGGCTGTGGGTCTGATTGAACAGTCGTGTACAGATTATAAATACGAGTACACCATTGAACAGATGCAGTAACAAATTGACCAGCTTGAAGGCAAACGGGTCCAGTGGCCAGGACGCGTATTGCATTGCAAAACTGAGTAATGACAGTGGTCGCCCGCCGGGCCCGGCGCTGCTGCCAAACAGATAAAATGAGAGACCTCGTCCGGGTATTTCCGCCATATCTTTCAGGTTTTCCGCATCATCCAGCAGGAACAGACTGTCGAGTGCAGGGTAATAAATGACACCCGTTCCCAACAATATCGCTGTCAGAATATAGAACGGATTAAAAGTACGATGGGACCGCATCATCCGAATACCTGTTAAAAAAAAGGCCACCGAAGTGGCCTTTTTTCCAGTTATTAACCGGTGATATTACTTGCAGGAACTCGGGAGATACTTGTCTTCCAGGTTAGTAACACCGTTGGCAGCTGAACAATCCCAGCTGTTACCACCATCCGCGGATACAAAGCCGAATATTGAACCCTGGATACCGGCATTCACACCTGAGCTTGCCATTGTTGCATGAATTTCAGGTGCTGCTGCGGTACCGCCCAGAACAATACTGGTAACGTACTTACCCGCTGTTGAAGAGGTCAGCGACTCGATATCTGTCGGCATACTACCCTTGTCTGACAACCACTCAGCCAGCGGAATCTTGACATCAGAAGTCAGCGTCATTGCTTCTGATACCTGGTCGCGTGCTGTGTAGTCCTGATAGTGCGGTATCGCAACATAAGCCAGAATACCGATAATGGCCACAACGATCATCAACTCAATAAGGGTAAAACCTGACTGTACATTGTGTTTCATAATAACTATCTCCTCGATTTTTTTTAGGTTTAAACCGCTGACCAGTCATTACCGGCAGACTGATTTTCAGATCTAATCCAATGCACTTAAAGTGTCTATTTTTTAATTTTACATTACACATTATACATTATACATTATAAAAATCTGGGCAAAACAGATGAAAACAGATAGATATGTGATGCCACCGCAAATGTCACCGGATCATACTGACCCAGCAGCTCAGGCAGCTGCCCTATCCAGTAAAGTGCCACAAACAGGAAGGCAATCAGAAAACGGTACAGATTGTAATAAGTAAGCGCCTTCCACGAAGTGGCCGCGGTGTATCTGGCAACTGTTCTGGCATTCATATCGGTCATCGGCTATGCAGATTCATAGCCGGTTATTGTCTACGAATTGCAGATGGATGGTAAGTCTGCTGACCAAATTATACCGGTTATGGCAGGATCTTCAGTGAAAAACGCAGATTAGTTACTTTAGCGATAAATAATCGACAGATTTCTATGAAATTTACGGTTAATTGTTTAGAATTCCGCACTTGTTGCAAGACAGCATGGCTGGACTTACTCCATGCAAACAGTTCCGTATGATATTTAAACAAACCAGATAAAAAAAGGGAATAAAATGAATCTTCACGAATACCAGGCAAAACTTTTGTTCAAGGAATATGGTATTCCCGTCTCTCCCGGATTACCTGCAAATTCAGTCGAAGAAGCGGTGAAAAATGCGGTGATACTGGGCGGGAATGGCTGGGTGGTCAAGGCACAGGTCCACGCCGGTGGCAGAGGCAAGGCCGGCGGCGTCAAACTGGCCCACACAATGGACCAGGTAAAGGAATATTCCCAGGGGTTGCTTGGCAAACGCCTGGTTACCACACAATCCGGCCCCGAAGGTAACCCGGTCAATTGCGTACTAGTACAGACGATGTCCGACATCGAATCCGAGTTGTATCTCGGCATGCTGGTTGATCGCGGCAAACGCCGGATTGTAGTCATGGGCTCCCGGGCCGGTGGCATGGATATCGAAGAGGTCGCCCAACACGAACCGGAAAAGATCTTTACCTTCTTCGTTGATCCGATCATGGGCCTGCAGGACTTCCAGAGCCGCAGGATGGGATTTGAGCTGATGCTGAATGACAAGCAAATTAAACAACTGACCGTCACACTGCGTGGTCTCTACAAACTGTTTATTGAAAAAGACCTCAGTCTGGTCGAGATCAACCCGCTGATCATCACCAAAACCGGTGACATTGAAGCACTCGATGGCAAGGTCACGGTTGACGACAGTGCAATGTCCCGTCAGGCCGGTCTGGAAAAGTGGCGTGATGAATCGCAGGAAAACGAGATGGAAAACATCGCCAAGCGCTTTGACCTGAACTACGTCGCGCTTGATGGCAATATAGCCTGCATGGTTAACGGTGCTGGTCTGGCGATGGCCACGATGGACATAATCAAACTGCACGGTGGCGAACCGGCCAACTTCCTCGACGTGGGCGGTGGCGCTACCAAGGAGCGTGTAGCCGAGGCATTCAAGCTGATTGTGTCTGACAAGAAGGTTAAGGCAATCCTGGTCAATATCTTCGGTGGTATCGTTCGTTGTGACCTGATTGCGGAAGGTATTATCAATGCCGTCAAGGAAGTCGGCGTCAACGTCCCTGTCGTTGTAAGGTTGCAGGGCACGAAGGTAAATGAAGGCAAGGATCTATTAAACAAAAGTGGCCTGAAAATCATATCTGCAGATGACCTCACGGATGCTGCAAACAAGGTTGTAGCCGCATCGAAGGGAGGAAATTAATCATGGCCGTATTGGTAGATAAAAACACCCGTCTGATCGTCCAGGGGTTTACCGGCAAGCAGGGCACATTCCACGCCGAACAAGCCATTGAATACGGCACCCAGGTCGTCGGTGGTGTAACCCCGGGCCGTGGTGGTGAGAAACATCTGGATCGTCCTGTGTTCAACACGGTTGCCGATGCAGCCAAGGCCACAGGCGCCGACGCAAGTATGATCATGGTCCCTGCCGCGTTTGCTGCGGAGGCCATTACCGAAGCAGCCGATGCCGGCATAAAGCTTATCGTGTGTATTACCGAAGGTATTCCGGTACTGGACATGCTGAAGGTTCGCGCAACGCTGGAAAGATATCCTGACACCCGCCTGATCGGACCCAACTGCCCGGGTATCATTACCCCCGGGCAATGCAAGATCGGTATCATGCCGGGCAGCATACACAAGGCCGGCAGTATCGGTATTGTCTCCCGCTCCGGTACGCTGACCTATGAAGCCGTTCATCAGACTACCAACGCCGGTCTCGGCCAGAGTACCTGTATCGGTATCGGTGGTGACCCTATCCATGGCATGAACTTCATCGACTGTCTGGCGCTGTTCCAGAATGACCCTGATACTAAAGGCATTATCATGGTTGGTGAGATTGGTGGTTCAGCAGAGGAAGAAGCCGCGCTTTATATCAAGGCGCATGTGACCAAGCCTGTCGTCGGTTATATCGCCGGTGTAACTGCACCTCCGGGCAAGCGTATGGGCCATGCGGGTGCGATCATCTCCGGTGGCAAGGGTACGGCGGATGATAAATACGCTGCGCTCGAAGCCGCCGGCGTAAAAACTGTCAGGTCACCTGCTATACTTGGCAGCACACTGCTGGCAGCAATGAAGTAATAACTCATATAGACCGGAATGCACGGATACACCGAGTGGATACCGTCATTCCGGTCTGGTTCTGCGGAGTATGACCAGACAACATGCGCATCGGAATAGCCCAGCTAAATCCCTGGGTGGGGGACATAGAAAAAAACACGGACCAGGTCATCGAGTCCATTAATCAGGCACGGCTGATGGGTGAATCCGTCTTGCTGATATTCCCCGAACTAATGCTAACCGGCTATCCTCCTGAAGATCTGTTATTCCGGCCCGCCCTCTATACACAAATCGACTATGCCTTTGCGCGCATCCTACGGGCAAGTAGCGGAATCAAGCTGCTGATTGGATATCCACGCAGGGTGGATAACACCATTTACAACAGTTGTGCATATATCAGTGATGGCAAATTAATATGCAGCTATGACAAGATAGAACTGCCCAATTACGGTGTATTCGACGAGAAACGTTACTTTACAGCAGGCTCCGATCCCTGCCTGATTGATATCGATGGTCTGCTGGTTGCTGTATGCATCTGCGAGGATATCTGGACACCTGAATCCGCAAGACTAGCTTCTGCAGCGGATGCACGACTCATTATCTGCATCAATGCATCTCCGTTTAACCTGAACAAGTTACGTGCACGCATGGACGTCCTGTCTGCACGCTGCCAGGAAACCGGATTACCTGTGGTTTACACTAATATGGTTGGTGGTCAAGACGAACTGGTTTTTGATGGAGGTTCTTTGATACTGGCAGGCGATGGATCTCTCGTGTTTCAGGCGCCTGTGTTTGAAGAAGGTCTGTTTTTTGTCGGGATGGCCACGGACATTGAGGGTACAGTTCGATTTGATACACAACAGCCCATCCCTGCGCCAGAGCTGCCAGAAAAGATTATATACCGCGCGTTGGTGATGGCTGTCAGCGACTACGTACGAAAAAATGCATTTCAGGGTGTGGTTATCGGTCTTTCCGGAGGGATCGATTCCGCACTTGTCAGCTGTATTGCCGTTGATGCACTGGGTAAGGACAACGTCAAGGTATTGATGATGCCCTCACGCTATACAGCGGACATCAGCAACGAGGATGCTATTCTACTTGCCGAAAATCTGGGCGTTGCTTACCACTCGATTTCCATAGAACAACCTTTCACCGCATTTATGGACGTGCTCGCTCCGCTATTTCACCAAATGCCCGCGGACACAACCGAGGAAAATATCCAGGCCCGCTGCCGTGGTATCCTGTTGATGGCGGTGTCAAACAAGACTCGCAAGCTGGTATTAACGACAGGCAACAAGAGTGAGATGTCCGTGGGTTATGCAACCCTGTATGGCGATATGGCAGGTGGATATGCGCCATTAAAAGATGTATCAAAATTACTGGTATTTCGGTTGGCGAAATGGCGTAATACTGTCTCGTCAGTCATACCAACACGCACTATCGACAGACCTCCGAGCGCCGAGCTTAGGCCTGACCAGAAAGATGCCGATTCACTGCCACCCTATGAAATTCTGGATCCGATACTAGAACGTTATATCGAACACGACCAGACACCACAACAAATTATCGAGGCCGGGTTCAGTCCAACCGATGTCACCCGGGTAACGCGACTGGTGGATCAGAGTGAATACAAACGCCGACAGGCGGCGCCGGGTGTGAAAATAACCGGGAGGTCATTCGGACGGGAACGCCGGTATCCGATTAGCTCAGGCTATCGTGAAAACTAGTAGCGGACGATAAAGGAGATTCCAGTCTGTCGGCCTGCCAAAATAACTGGTCCAGATTCCAGTTAAGGTTGGTATCAGCCGTCTGGCTATAATTGTGAAAGACCGTTAGCCGCAGGGATGCGGCGCTCGAGCGTACATGGATGTATTCACAGCGCGTCTTGAACGATTATAGCCAGATGGCTGATGTGACAGGAAGTCCGTACTGGTTTTTAGTTAAGGACTATCCTTCTTGTTTCTGCGATGCCGGGATGACCGGGATAATTCAACTCCAGCACCCGTATCGCATCATCTGACAGGTCTTTCATGCCCATAATCCGGTACGAACTGGCAAGTATAACCAGTGCCTCAGGTATGGACGGCGTTTTCCCATAATTCTCGACCACATTTCTGGCCCGATTGACCGCCGCCACGTAGGCCTTGCGGCGCAGGTAATATTCAGCCACATGCATTTCATATTCTGCGAGCAGATTCCGGAGATAAACCATGCGCATGGATGAATCGGACGCATAGATACTGTCCGGAAAGCGGTTGAGTAATTCAGAAAAATTCTGGAATGCCGAGCGGGAGGAGGCCACGTCACGTTCTGACATGTCGGTAGGGAAGATACGATCTGTCACCCGGCTATTACGATTGTAATTTACCAGCCCCTGCAGGTAGTAGGCATAATCCACATGATTGTTTTGCGGATACAGTCTGATAAACCGATCAGCGGTAGACAGGGCCGATTCATGGTCTCCGGTCTTGTAATACACATACGCCAGATCCAGCAGGGCCTGCTGTCCATATACTCCGAAGGGGAAGCGCGTTTCCAGGAATTCATACAATTCAACTGCCCGGTTGTAATTTGAGTTCTCACGGGCACGTTTTGCCTCGGTATAGAGCCGTTCAACTGTCCAGCCTTCAGCCGGATCAACGTCGTCTCCGCCAAAAAGGGAGCAACCACTCATGGTGAGGTATAGTACTATCAGTAATATTTTGTGCATAATGGACGACAGATTATATCAATTGAACAGATTGCGCAAAATCACTTGTATACAGCACTATCCGAACTCAGGTTTTATCCATAAATATGCAGATTGAAGAACTGGTATTAAACATCTCCGCAGGGCAAAAGGGCAAGCGACTGGATATTGCCCTTGCCGAGTTGTGTCCACAGCACTCACGCTCACGCCTGCAGGGCTGGATCAAGTCCGGATATGTGATGGTAGATGATGTCATTCCCAGACAACGGGACGTGGTCCAGGGCGGCGAAACCATTAATATCCGCGCTGAGTTTGAAGGGGCGGACAAAACCTGGGCAAAAGAGTCGATTCCGCTCGATATCGTCCATTCCGACAGGGATGTGATCATCATAAACAAGCCCCCTGGACTGGTCGTGCATCCCGGTGCAGGCAACCGCGAGCATACGCTGCTAAATGCGTTGTTATTCCATTTCCCCGAACTCGAGCAGGTGCCGCGGGCCGGCATAGTTCAGCGTCTGGACAAGGATACCTCTGGTCTGATGGTTGTTGCCCGCAATATTACCGCCCATACCTGGCTGGTAGGGCAATTACATGACCGCCTGGTGACCCGCGAGTACCGGGCTATTGTCTCAGGGGTTATGACCGCCGGAGGTTCTGTAGATGCTCCGATAGGTCGACACCCGGTAAAACGGAAAAGTATGGCAGTGGTTGAATCAGGCAAACTGGCAATTACCCACTACCGGGTGCTGCAAAAATTCCCGGCCAATACTTACATCCAGCTTAAACTGGAATCCGGACGCACTCATCAGATCAGGGTACATATGGCACATATACGCTACCCGGTGGTCGGAGACCCGATTTATGGTGGCAGGCAACGCTTTCCAAAAAGTGCCGGTCCAGCCCTTTTGAAAGAATTGCAGTCATTTCCACGGCAGGCCTTGCATGCCTCCAGACTGGAGTTTACCCATCCACGCAAACTTAAGCTGGTCGGGTGGGAAGCGCCGATTCCAGCCGACATACAACATCTGCTGGAACTTCTGGAAACCCATGGCCAAGAAGCTGGATAACCATTCGTGGATTCCTGCCAACTGGAATGCCCCAGACTGGATCAAGGCGGGCATTACTACGCGGCGGGGCGGTAACAGTTTAACTCCCTACGCTACGCTTAATCTGGCTACACACACTGATGATGACCTGGAAACTGTAGTCGCTAACAGACGAATACTTGAGGATTTGCTTGACCTCCCGAGCACTCCGGTCTGGCTGGAACAGATACATGGTAACAGGATAATCTGTGCTGATAGTGCAGACACGCTTACCGCGGACGGTGCTTATACCGATCTTCCCGGTATCGTCTGCACGGTGATGACAGCGGACTGTGTACCGGTACTATTGTGTAATGCAGACGGCAATCGGGTTGCGGCGGTCCATATCGGCTGGAAGGGTTACAGCGCAGACATCATAGCCACCGCACTGCAATTATTTCGGCAGGAATACTCCGATCTGAATGTGTGGATAGGCCCACATATCCGTGCCGACAACTACGAGGTGGGTGATGACATGCGGGATGCTTGCCTGCTAAAGGATGCTGGACTTTCTGCTGCATTCATTCGGAACCAGCGTGGACGCTGGCAGGCAGATCTGGAGTTTATGGTTCGCCAGCAATTCCTAGCGCATGGGGTATCCAATATTTCCAGTATCAATCGTTGCACCTGGGCGGAACCGGATCTGTTTTACTCATATCGTCGTGACGGTCAGACTGGACGTATGGCCAGCATGATCTGGATTGATCGGCCGGTCTGACTGCTCATCGCTTGATGAGCTCAAGGTCATTAACAACCCCTGACCTTGTTCATGTGATCTATCTTTTCATTACTGACTTGAATAATCCGCAAGGATACCCAATTTAATCGAGTAATCCCTTTGTAGGAAACACGAGACTATGCGATCTGACAAGTTAACAGGCAAGTTTCAGCAGGCACTCGCGGAGGCCCAGAGTCTGGCCATTGGCCGGGACCATCAATTTCTTGAGCCAGTACATCTGATGGTTGCCATGCTGGATCAGCAAGGTGGTTCTACCACAAACCTGCTGACAGCGGCCGGCGTGGACACAAATCGTCTGCGTAAGGAACTGGATTCTGCCCTGACCACGTTTCCCCAGGTCCAGAGCAATGCCGGTGAAATACATATTTCGAGAGATCTGGAACGGGCGCTGAACCTGACTGACAAGTATGCCCAACAACGGGGAGATCAATACATATCCAGTGAGCTTTTTATCCTTGCTGCAATAGAAGACAAGGGTGCATTGGGAAAGATTCTGAAATCACAGGGCCTCGACAAAAACAGGCTTGAAACCTCCATCAACAAGATACGGGGCGGCGATACAGTGAAAGATCCAAACAGTGAAGACAACCGTCAGGCGCTGGCAAAATATACCATCGACCTGACAGAACGCGCTGAACAGGGCAAACTCGACCCGGTCATCGGCCGCGATGACGAGATCCGCCGGACCATCCAGGTATTACAGCGCAGGACCAAAAATAATCCGATCCTGATAGGCGAACCCGGTGTCGGCAAGACCGCCATTGTTGAAGGCCTTGCGCAACGTATCATCAACGGCGAAGTCCCCGAGGCCATGAAAGGGAAACGTCTACTGGTGCTGGATATGGGGCTGCTGATTGCCGGCGCTAAATTCCGTGGTGAATTTGAGGAGAGATTAAAAGCAGTATTGAGTGACCTGAGCAAACAGGAAGGACAGATCATCCTGTTTATTGATGAGGTACATACGATGGTGGGCGCGGGCAAGGCAGAGGGTTCAATGGATGCCAGCAATATGCTTAAACCGGCGCTGTCCCGGGGAGAACTGCATTGTATAGGCGCTACCACGCTCGATGAGTATCGCAAAAACATTGAAAAGGATGCTGCACTGGAACGCCGTTTTCAGCGCGTAATGGTGAATGAGCCCAATGTGGAAGATACCATTGCCATCCTGCGTGGACTGAAGGAACGCTATGAAGTCCACCATAATGTACAGATTACCGATCCGGCCATCGTTGCTGCCGCAACCCTGTCGAATCGTTATATCACCGACCGGCAATTACCGGACAAGGCCATAGACCTGATCGATGAGGCTGCCAGCCGGATAAGCATAGAGATCGATTCAAAACCGGAGGTGATGGACAAGCTGGAACGCAAACTTATCCAGATGAAAATCGAAAGGCAGGCGTTGAAGAAGGAATCAGATGATGCTTCCCGAAAACGTTTTCAAAAGCTGGAAAGTGATATTTCTGCAACCGAGCGTGAGTTTGGTGATCTGGAAGAAGTCTGGCTGGCAGAAAAGGCCGCTTTACAGGGCAGTCATACCATCAAGGGTAAACTGGAACAGGCCCGTCTGGACCTTGATGCTGCGCGTCGTGCCGGCGATCTGAATCGTATGTCAGAATTGCAATACGGTGTAATACCTGATCTTGACAAGAAGCTGCTAGCCAGTACCCAGAACGACTCACAGGACATGAAGCTGTTGCGCAACAAGGTGACCGAAAACGAGATTGCCGAAGTCATATCAAAATGGACAGGTATACCCGTCACCAAAATGCTCGAAGGCGAACGGGACAAGCTACTGCGTATGGAAGATTCTCTGCATAATCGTGTTGTCGGGCAAGATGAAGCCGTTGCCGCCGTTGCCAATGCTATTCGACGTTCGCGTGCCGGCCTGTCCGATCCTAACCGTCCGAATGGATCATTCCTGTTCCTCGGACCTACCGGCGTGGGCAAGACCGAGTTATGTAAATCGCTGGCAGACTTCCTGTTTGATACTGAAGAAGCGATTATTCGCATCGATATGTCAGAATACATGGAGAAACACTCGGTCGCCCGGTTGATCGGTGCCCCCCCTGGCTATGTCGGTTATGAAGAAGGTGGGCATCTGACCGAGTCTGTACGTCGTCGACCTTATAGTGTGATCTTGCTGGATGAAGTCGAGAAGGCACATCCGGATGTATTTAACATTCTGTTACAGGTTCTGGATGATGGCCGCCTGACCGATGGCCAGGGCAGAACGGTTGATTTTCGTAATACCATTATCGTAATGACCTCGAATCTGGGATCAGATCGGATCCAGGCGATGCCCGATGATACGGAT
>CAMBTO010000054.1 GCA_945870865.1 Klebsiella pneumoniae | reverse complement strand
TGACAACGCTGTCCGACGCGGCACAGTCTGTAACGGATGGAGATAAATAAGGGATACGCTTATGGCTTCGGTAACACAAAACAGGCTGGTCAGGCTCATCATTGGTGCTGCCGATATAGAGGCGAACGAGATAAAAGCGACCATCACGGCATTTGCATTTGTATTTATCCTGATGGCCTCTTACTTCATACTTCGGCCGGTACGGGACGCGATGGCCAGCGACTGGAGTGATGCCGAGGTCAGCTTTCTCTGGACACTGCAATTCTTTATCAGCATAGCCGTAATCTCACTGTATGGTTTTGCGGTATCCCAGATAAAATTCAGACATCTGGTCCCGGCCATTTACAGCCTGTTTGCTGCCAGTTTTTTGCTGTTCTATCTTGGTACTTTTATGTTCGAGGACCGTGTCCTCATCGACAAGAGCTATTATGTCTGGGTCAGTACATTCGCCTTGTTCAACACATCGGTTTTCTGGAGTTATATGGCTGATCTGTTTAACAAACATCAGGCCAAACGATTGTTTGCAATCATCGCTTCCGGTGCCAGTGCCGGCGCGCTGGTCGGCCCGGCGATCCCCACAATCTTTGCCGGAATAGCCGGTGGTGACACACTGACGCTGATTGCAGCGATTATGTTGATGTTGCCTGTCCCGCTGGTGCCGTATCTGGCCAGACTGAAGGTTACCGACCTGCGCAATGAAAACGTACATGCGGATGTAAATGAAATAAAGATCGGTGGCAACCCGTTTGCTGGTTTCAAAATGTTCCTGACCAATCCGTATCTGCTGGCCATCGGCGTGTTTCTGCTGCTCTATACCGTGAACGGATCGTTTCTCTATTTCCAGCAAAAAAACCTGCTGGAGGCCTATGACCGGGAAACCCGTACCCAAATCCTTGGCAGCATCACGCTACTGATCAATTTGCTGACATTCGGACTTGCCTATTTCGCGACCGGCAGACTGGTAAAAAAACTTGGCATGGGAATAACACTGGCACTGATGCCTGTACTGATGGTAATGGGTATGATGATCCTGGCGTTTACACCGGTCATTACCGTCCTGCTGGCACTGAACGTGGTAAGGAACGCAGGTAATTACGCAGTTACCCAACCGGCAAGACAAATGCTGTTTACCGAAGTCGACAAGGAAACCCGCTTCAAGGCCAAACCCGTTATTGATGTCGTCGTCTATCGTGGTGGCGATATGATGACGGCCTGGTTCTTTACCTCCCTGACGGAAGGTCTGGGTCTGGGTATGGCTGCGGTCAGTATGGTGGGTTCGGGTATAGCGGTGTTATGGGCAGCTGTTGGTATATACATGGGCCGCGTGTACGATAAACGCACACCGCAGTCAGAAGGACAAACTGTGGCCAACCTATCGATCTGATTGCTCCGCCGCTGACTAGACAAATAGATAAATCAACACCGCACCCAGCACCATCCGGTATACAACATACGGCATCATACCGAAGCGCTGCAGGAACTTTAGAAAGTAATGAATTGTAACAAACGCCGTCGCCGCAGAAACGAAGGTCACAATAAAGACGGCAATCCAGTCGACTGACTCTGAAGACAGTATCAGTTTCAGTGCCCCATAACCACCCGCCACCATCGTGACAGGTATCGACAACATAAACGAAAAGCGTGAGGCGGCCTCGCGATCTAGTCCGAGCAACAGACCCGTGGTCATGGTGATACCGGAACGGGAGGTCCCCGGTATCAGCGCGAGTATCTGTGACGCGCCTATCAGCATCACATCCTTCCATTGCAATGAGACTTCAGTCCGGTTGCGCTTGCCCGCATAATCCGCCCAACCGAGCAACAGCCCGAAGACGATGGTCGTTCCGGCAATGACCAGTGGATTACGCA
Organism: Klebsiella pneumoniae; assembly: GCA_945870865.1. Taxonomy (GTDB): domain Bacteria; phylum Pseudomonadota; class Gammaproteobacteria; order Eutrophobiales; family Eutrophobiaceae; genus Eutrophobius. The sequence goes on along the minus strand of CAMBTO010000054.1, from coordinate 13,592 downwards.
AGAGTCCTTCCACGATATCACTAGCCAGAAAACCGGCGATCGCAACGGGTATGGTCGCGATGATGATATACCAGACAAAACGTGATTGTGGATCGGTAAAACTAAAATGTGAATCTGTCCACCCAGCCAAAATCTTTTGCAGGTCACGGCGGAAGTAATAAACTACGGCAGACAAGGTGCCTATATGGGCAGCCAGATCAATCGCCAGCCCCTGGTCGACCCATCCGAACAATTCCGGCGCGAGGATTAAATGGGCTGAACTGGAGATCGGCAGGAACTCCGTCACTCCCTGTAACAAGCCTAGTACGATAAACTGCAAATAATCCATGTGATTCAGGGTTCTCGCAGGGCGAAGTGGCTGATAGTTAAATAATGACTCACATCATATCCTGTATCAATGCTGTTTTACATGCCATGGATTCAAACTGTGCCACTACCGATCACATACGGAATTTGTTACAGACGGTGCAACTGACTCCCAAAACCGGTGCCGATTAATGGCTGGTTGAGGTTCTTCCCCAGCGACATAACCTTGAAGCTTTCACCCATCTGGCCGGGAAGCAACAATCTGCCTGCCTGTTGAGAATACCGGAGATGTCGCTTGTCATCACCGGCACTGATTTCGCCGATAATATTCTCCAGCCCGCATGAGATCAAAAATCCGGACTGGTTGCTGTAACCATATACATCCAGTCCACTTTTGTGGGCCGACTCTGCGACCAGGGTAAAATCGACCGAGGCGGTAATATCCTGAATACCGATGTTAATAAAAGGATTATCGTGCCGACGATGCCGGTAATAACATGCCAGCGTCCCCTCACTGCGCTGCGGATGGTAATACTCCTGACGTGGATACCCGTAATCAATCAATAGCAGCGCCCCGTTACCCAGCGCAGCTGACAAGGTATTAATAAACGCTGGCAACATCGAATTAAATTCAGATATATAACCATCCGGCAATTCATCGACCAGATCGTTGAGTACACTGGCCAAGCTGACTTCATGCGTTGACTGCCGCCAGACAAATCCGTCGCCCTCACGGCTGACCCGAAGTTCATGGATCCTGTTTTGGTTTATCCATATACGTTGCACCGGGATCGCATCAAGGACCTCATTCGCCAGTATAACTCCGTTCATCGGCTGGTCTGGCAAGCCATCCAGCCAAACCAGGCGGTCTTTCAGATCCGGATGCCTTTCGTGTAACAGCTGTTGCTGGCGTTGACGCAGGTCCGCGCTGGTTTCCAGTATCAGATATTGTTCCGGCAAGACCCCGAGCCTGCGTAGCTCTATGAGTATGTCACAGGCCATTACCCCGGAACCGGCCCCCAGTTCCAGCACGCGGGCTGAACCGGTCATGCTGAAAATCTGTGCGCACTGTCTGGCGAGGCAGATTGAAAACAACGGCGAGGTTTCCGGTGCTGTCGTGAAGTCCCCGCCCCTGCCAAACTTTCTGGCGCCGGCGCTATAGTAACCCAGGCCAGGTTGATACAGCGCCATTTCCATATACCGATCAAAACCGATATCACCCCCGTTAGCCTCTATCTCGGCATGAACAAGCGCTGCAAGCAGGCGACTTTGTTCCAGCGCATACTCGTCCGGAGCAGGCAGATCCAGCAGTCTGTTATTGTCACGAGTCATTAATATTTTACCTTACACATTTTTCCCGGAGTCAATATGTACTAGGATAACGGTTTTACTATCGGGAAACACCTGCAATGACGAACTCTCCCACCGTACTGATCACCGGCGCTGCAAAACGTATTGGCGCAGTGATTGCCCGCAATCTGCATGACTGCGGCATGACGATCATCGTGCATTACAATCAATCAGCCACAGAAGCAGAGTCGCTGGTAACGGAGTTGAACCGGCTACGTGACAATTCTGCACACCTGTTACAGGCCGATTTACTGGACATGGATGGTTATACGTCCATCATCGCACGTGCCGCCGGATTTACCGGCAGACTGGATGTGTTGATCAACAATGCCTCAATGTTTTATCCAACTCCAATCGGCAAGACCACACAACAGGAATGGATGGAACTGATGGGAACAAACCTGACCGCACCCTACTTTCTTTCCCAGGCCGCCATCCGCTATCTGGAACAAACCTCTGGCTGTATCATCAATATCACTGATATCCACGGCGCACGTCCGCTAAAAGACCATCCTGTCTACAGCACAGCCAAGGCTGGCCTGATTATGCTGACACACGCGCTGGCGAAGGAACTGGGGCCTGCCATACGCGTAAACGCGGTATCACCCGGGGCGATACTCTGGCCGGAAGGACTGTCGGAGAAAAAGAAAGAGCAGATTCTGTCGAGAACACTGTTGAAACGGATGGGCACACCTGAAGAAATTGCCGGCACCGTCCGCTTTCTGGTGCGAGAGGCTACCTACATTACCGGCCAGGTCATAGTGGTGGATGGGGGCAGGACTTTTTTTGCTGATTAATAACTATTCAGGTTGCCAGCGAAATCCGGTATCAGCGGTCTGGCTATAATTGTGAAAGATCGTTAGCCGCAGGGATGCGGCGCTCGAGCGTACATGGATGTATTCACAGCGTGTCTTGAACGATTATAGCCAGACCGCTGATACCGAGTGTAGTGGAATTCGGAACAGTTATTCGAGATGTGATTGCACGCTGTCCGGGGTTTACTGCCTACATTGACACCAACATCGATTATTTAAGTTGCGGAAAATCACTTTCGTTATACCACTTCTTCGCTTCAGCGTCATACCACCAGGACTGGGTATAGGTGATCGTCTTTAATGTTCCATATTCATTATGATAATAAACCAGCTCACCCACAACGGTGGCTCCGGTCATGTCAGCATTCAGTGTTTTTTCCTTGATGGTGAATCCGGTTACCCGAATGACATCCATCGCCGAACTGTCGATATGCGGGCGCGTCCCGTCCTGTTTCTTATGATAGGCAACCGCGTCATTCTTGCGCATCCAGCGCAAGGCGTAAGCTTATTCATCAATTACCGTATCCAGGTTTTCAACCTTTTTCCGAACAGCTGAGTCGCCACAGGCGGTCAGGGCCAGTATCAAGATCAACACTACTATTTTTCGAATCATCCGCGTTTCTCCAGCCTGTATTCCAGCCCTTACAGACCCGTGTTGAACTCTACCGGCCAGATTTGCTGACCTGCCCGGTCAAATGCGCTCCAGATTTCGTTGATGCCCTGACCGGTTTCCGGATGGGTGAGCTGACCTGCAATCTCGGCCAACGGTCCGAGTACAAACGCGCAGGTCATTATATCGCGTCTCGGCACATCAAGCAGTGCATCATGGCGTATCAGGTTCCCGTACAGCAGCAGATCCAGATCCAGTGTACGCGAGGAAAATCGGGGGACGTTACGTACCCTCCCATGTCGCTTTTCAATTTCGCGCAAGCTGTTGTTTAAATCATGGGCCTCCAGTGTGGTCTCCAGCATCACGGCCAGATTGTAGAAGTTGTCTCCCTCAAAGCCATATGACTTGCTCTCATAAATGGCGGATACAGACATGTTCGTTCCGAGCAGCTGCAATGCCTGCAGTCCGGAGCGAATATTTTTGTCCCGATCCATGTTGCTACCAATTCCAATATAAGCACAAACCATGTCAGGCTTTCTTGCCTCGCTCAATGATGACACCCACATCACGAACACCCCGCACCGCACCTTTCTTGTTCAGGCGGATCCGGCACCACGGAACCTGGAATTCATCCAGCAGGATGGCAGCGACACGTTCGGCCAGCGTCTCCACCAGTTCAAATTGACTGTCTCCGATAAAGGCGAACAAACGTTTGGCGACGGCCTTGTAGTCGAGAGTATGTTTAATATCATCCATCTCGGCAGCACGACGGATGTCCGTCCCCATCTCGATATCCAGGATTATTGTCTGGCGGGTACGCCTTTCCCAGTCATAGACACCGATGACGGTATCAACGCGTAAATCATTCAGATATACAATGTCCATCATTCACTCAGCCGGTAATATGAAACCGCATTTTCAAGCCTGATAGCATACCCTGATGTGACAGGCTAAAACAGTATGTATCCGCTACCTTACTTAATCGTCATTCGGGAGAAATTCCAGCGGGGGTCTTGATATTCATCGAGAATAAACGTCCAATATGAATATGATTACTGACATTACACTGATACTTGCCGCCTATTTGCTGGGTTCACTGGCCAGCGCTATTATCGTCTGCAAACTGATGGGTAGGGGTGACCCGCGTCTGGATGGATCGGGAAATCCCGGAGCAACGAATGTGTTGCGTCTGCATGGTAAAAAGGCCGGTATCTACGCCGTGCTGGGTGACCTGTTAAAGGGCGTGGTCCCGGTCCTGGTCGCCAGATATCTCGGCTCAAGTGACGGTGTGATTGCTTTGACCGGTCTGGCCGCATTTATAGGTCATTTGTTTCCGGTGTTCTTTGGATTCAAGGGTGGCAAGGGCGTGGCCACGCTGCTTGGCGTGCTGGTTGCGATACACTGGCTGCTCGGCCTGCTGTTCGCCCTGACCTGGATTACAGTAGCAAAATTATCACGTTATTCTTCCCTGGCCGGGATCCTCTCGGCCATACTGGCACCCGGGTTTGCCTGGCTAGTTTTGCCTGATCCGGCCTACACAGTCTGCACCTTGATCATGTCTGCCTTGCTGTTATGGCGTCATCGCCCGAATATCCTCAAGCTGCTAGCGGGTACCGAGTCCAGAATCGGTTCAGGAAAATCGTAAGCAATAAGTCGACCCCACAACGGGGTCGCTCAGCAATTATAACTGTTCTGCCGCCAACGCCCAGCGCGGGTGGGCGGCAAATGACAGCGGTTCGGATTCCCCGTTTTTGAGTCGTAGATACCCGGCATAAGCGATCATCGCCCCGTTGTCGGTGCAGAATTCAGGCCGTGGATAAAACACCTTGCCACCGATAGCCGCTGTCATATCTGCTAGGGCGCAACGCAACTGACGGTTGGCACTTACTCCGCCTGCTGCTACCAGATTTGCTATCTTTGTCTGCTGCATTGCCCGACGACATTTGATAACTAATGTATCCACTGCCGCATCCACAAATGCCCGGGCAATATCGGCACGGGTCTGTTCATCATTACCAGACTGTTTTAATGCATACGCTGAAGCCGTTTTCAGCCCACTGAAACTGAAATCAAGTCCGGGACGGTTCGTCATCGGGCGTGGGAAGGTGAAACGGGACGGATTACCTGATTCGGCCAGCACGGATATAGCCGGGCCACCGGGATAGCCGAGCCCAAGCAACTTTGCCGTCTTATCAAATGCTTCACCCGCGGCATCATCTACTGACTCACCGAGTAAGCGGTAGTTGCCTGGCGAATCTACCTGGATAATCTGGGTATGCCCGCCTGAGACCAGCAAGGCCAAGAAAGGACAGGCGGGGGCCTCTGTCTCTAGCATCGGAGCGAGTAGATGGGCTTCCATATGGTGGATACCGACGGCGGGTACTCCCCAGGCATAGGCAAGACTTCTGCCCACCGCGGCACCGGTCAATAACGCCCCGATCAGGCCCGGTCCGGAGGTATAGGCGATTCCATCAATATCAGTCCTATCCAGCTGGGCTGATTCCATAAGCGATTGAATCATTGGAATAATCCGGCGAATATGGTCGCGGGAAGCCAGTTCCGGCACAACTCCACCATATTGACTATGGATGTCTGTCTGGCTATGTAGCAGGTTCGCGATTATCCCGGAATTCTCGTCAAATACTGCAATTCCAGTCTCGTCGCAGGAGGTCTCAATACCGAGGATACGCATGACTACCCTGTAATTTTATTAAAAATTCCGAATTCATCTTGCATTTGGCCAATTTCTGACTAGAATTCCACCTCTTTGACTCCAAACAGGATAACACAAGGAACAATTAATGCCTTCGGTAAAAGTAAGAGAAAATGAACCGTTTGATATCGCCCTGCGCCGTTTCAAACGCGCCTGTGAAAAAGCCGGTACCCTGGCAGAAGTTCATAGCCGCGAATTCTACGAGAAGCCAACCCAGATTAGAAAACGCAAGGCAGCTGCCGCTGTAAAACGTAATCAGAAGCGTGTTTTCAAGGAACATTCAAGACACACCCGTCAGTATTAATTTACTAACTCCTGCCTGACGCCGTCCCTTCCATGAGTAATCTGAAAGAAAGACTGAACGAAGACGTCAAGGTGGCCATGCGCAACAAGAACAGGGATCGTCTTGTCACATTGCGCATGATTACAGCGGCCATCAAGCAGAAGGAAGTAGATGAACGTGTCGAGCTGGATGATACACGGGTTCTGGCAATTATCGACAAGATAGCCAGACAACATCGTGATTCCATTCAGCAATTCGAAGCTGCCGGTCGTACTGATCTGGTAGATAAGGAAAAAACCGAACTGTCGATTGTGCAGGGCTACCTGCCTGAACAACTCGGTGAGGACGAGATAAAACAACTGATCCAGTCCGCAATACAGACCACGGGTGCAAGCAGCGTGAAGGACATGGGCAAGGTAATGGCTATCATACGTCCGCAAATACAGGGACGCGCCGATATGACCCGGACCAGTGAACTAATCAAGGCATTACTGGGCTGAACCTGCCTGCCTGACACGGTAGGCGTATCTATTCTGTACGGGCATAACATGCTGCGCCACTTCGACAATTACAAAAACTTGTGTCCTCACAGACCGCGCTGACTATACTTGGGCAGTATGTCCGGAAGAATCCCACAATCCTTTATTGACGATCTGCTTGCCCGGACCGATATCGTTGATGTCATCAATACGTTTGTCCCTCTGCGCAAGGCCGGCAAAAACTACCAGGCCTTGTGCCCTTTCCATGATGAAAAATCCCCTTCGTTCAGCGTAAGCCCCGACAAGCAGTTCTATCACTGCTTTGGTTGCGGTGTCAGCGGTACAGCAATCAGCTTCCTGATGGAATACAGCCGAATGGACTTTGTTGAGGCAATTGAGGAGCTGGCCAATCGAGCCGGACTGGAGATCCCACGCGACAGCAGTAAACCGGCCACCGAGGATAACCTCACCGAACTGTATGAACTGATGGAGCTGATTGTCAGGTTCTATCGCCAGCAGCTTCGTGAACACCCCGAGGCAAACCGTGCGGTTGAATATCTGAAAAACCGCGGCTTGTCCGGTGAGCTGGCCGGCAAGTTTGAAGTGGGATATGCACCACCAGGCTGGGACAATCTGGTCAAACAGTTTGGCCAGTCAAATGCCGCCATGATTCGTCTCGGCAAAATAGGCATGACCATACAACGCAACGATTCCGGAAATGGCTATTATGATCGTTTCCGGGACCGCATCATGTTTCCGATTCGCGATCACCGTGGTCGCGCCATCGGTTTTGGCGGAAGGACACTGGGTGAAGAGAAACCCAAATACCTGAATTCTCCTGAAACCCCCATCTTCCATAAAGGTCGCGAATTATATGGCCTTTATCAGGCCAGACATGCCTCGAAACAGATACCGCGCCTGTTCGTAGTCGAAGGTTATATGGATGTCCTGGCGCTGGTACAAAACGGTATCAGTAATGTTGTCGCCACGCTGGGCACGGCCTCAACCCCTGACCATCTGAACCGGATATTCAGGAATACAGACCAGATTGTCTTCTGCTTTGACGGAGATGAGGCTGGTCGTAACGCCGCATGGAAGGCGATGGAAATTGCACTCACATACCTGCGCGATGGCAAGCAGGCCTGGTTTATGTTCATGCCTGACGGATATGACCCGGACGATTTTGTGCGTGAAAAAGGGCGATCGGCCTTTGATGATGCTGATAATTTCATGCCGCTTTCCGAATACCTGATGATCACCTTGAAATCACAAAATGACCTGTCTACAAGGGAGGGGCGTTCCCGGCTGGTAGACCAGGCCATGCCCTATGTCTCTGCATTACCGCACGGTGCATTGCGACAGATACTGCTACGGGATATAGCCAGTATTGCCCGGACTCCAGTAGAAGATATCGAGCCATTACTCCAGAAAAGCGATAAAAATATACAAAAACCGTTTAAAAATACGCAATCTTCAGGAAGTGATAGAAATGCTGTCACAGCTATTATTGAGTTGCTGCTTTATCGTCCCCTGTTGGCGATGTTGATTGACGACACGGCTGACATTGAACAAATCCCGGTTGCGGGTACACCGTTCCTGCGCCAACTCGTTGAACTGATTCAGAACCGTCCACAGATAAGTTGTGCCGGCATTATTGAAAACTGGCGTGGGACACGGTATGAGGCCCGGTTAAGACAAATCGCCGCCAGCAGTGGTGATCGCACCGTAGAACTGACCGACCCCGAGAGGGAACTGCTTGATTCGATAGCCAGACTACGCAATGAGAAGGACAAACAAATCCGCAGAAAGCTGTCTAATAGCGGGCATGTCAGCAATCTGACCGAAGCTGAGAAAGAACTGTTACGAAAACCCGCAGGCAGACGCAAAATACCGTCTGATCAGTAAATTGGGGTGGAATAACAATAATAATTGTGCTACAATAATTAATTATATTTCCGTATTTTTTGGTTCAAAATCAAAGAGTTGCAAAGACCTAATATGCCAACGATAACGACACCAGCACTGATTAAACTTGCAGAAGACATCATCGACCCGAACCTGGTTATAGACGAGGCCGATGATGAGTCGCAGTTAAAGCTGTTAATTGCCAAGGGCAAGGAACAGGGCTTCCTTACCTATCATGAAGTAAACGAATCGCTGCCGGACGGAATCGTCGATCCTGAACAGATCGAGGATATCGTTAACATGATTAACGATATGGGCATCGAGGTACATGAGTCGGCGCCAGACCTTGATGTATTGATGGCGAGTAATGAAGAAACACCGAGTAACGAGGCTGCACAACCATTACTGGGCGTGGAGAACGAATTTGGACGGACAACTGACCCGGTCCGAATGTATATGCGTGAAATGGGCACAGTTGATCTGTTGACCCGCGAAGGTGAAATCAAGATCGCGAAACGGATTGAGGAAGGCATCAGCCAGATTCTGACTGCCCTTTCCACCTATCCAGCTACGATACAAACGCTACTGGATTGTTACCAGTCAGTAGAAAAAGAAGAAATGAAGCTATCGGAGATCATCATCGGGTTTACCGATCAGGAAGAATATCCCGACAGTGGTATCGTGGTTGAAAGTGCGCTGGTGGCTGAAGTTGATTCCGATGCGGGTGATGATGACGAGTCTACTGCAGAATCATCGGATGATGAGCCAGAGGCAACCATCGACGTGGACGCTGTGCGCAAGAGCATGACTGAAGTCGCTGGCATATATGGCAAACTGCTCAAGTCAATCAAACGCAATGGCTGCGATCACAAGAAAACAGTGACCTTGAACGCCGAGTTAACCGAAAAGTTCCTCGAACTCCGACTGGCACCAAAATTTATCGAACGCCTGACCTCGAGTATCCGTAGCATGATCGACCATATTCGCGGTACCGAACGTGAAATCATGCGTCTTTGTGTAAAAACAGCGAATATGCCGCGCAAGGATTTTATCGCCACGTTCCCGGGAAATGAGGTCAATCTGAAATGGGCCGGTAACATTGGACGTACGAAAAAGGCCTACGCCAAGGACATTCGTGACATCCATGATGAAATCGTCAGGATCCAGGAAAAGCTCATCGCCATATTTGACGATAATCTGTTGAATCTGGACGAGGTCAAGGATATTAATCGCAAGATTTCTATTGGCGAGGCCAAGGCCAGACGCGCGAAGAAAGAAATGGTTGAGGCCAACCTGCGCCTCGTGATCTCGATTGCGAAGAAATATACAAACCGCGGACTCTTGTTCCTCGACCTGATCCAGGAAGGCAATATCGGCCTGATGAAGGCTGTAGATAAATTCGAATACCGTCGTGGCTACAAGTTTTCAACCTATGCAACCTGGTGGATACGCCAGGCGATCACCCGTTCAATCGCGGATCAGGCAAGAACGATACGTATACCGGTGCACATGATCGAAACCATCAACAAGCTGAACCGGATATCGCGCCAGATATTGCAGGAAAAGGGCCGGGAACCAACACCGGAAGAACTGGCTGAAAAGATGGAAATGCCCGAAGACAAGATACGCAAGGTGCTGAAGATTGCCAAGGAACCTATTTCTATGGAAACTCCGATAGGTGACGACGATGATTCTCACCTGGGTGACTTTATTGAAGACGCCAATACGCTTGCACCGAATGATTTTGCGAACTTCGAGGGACTGCGTGACGCAACCCGGGCTGCGCTTGAAGGACTCACCGCCAGGGAAGCCAAGGTATTGAGAATGCGCTTTGGTATCAATATGAATACCGATCATACGCTGGAAGAGGTAGGCAAACAGTTCGATGTCACCCGTGAACGTATACGCCAGATCGAGGCGAAGGCACTGCGCAAGCTGCGTCACCCTAGCCGATCTGAAGAGTTAAAGACCTTCCTGGATCAGTAAAAACGAATCAGCAACGGGGCCGGATTTTCCGGTTCCGCTGATTTCTTATTGCTCATTCAGGTGTATACTGGCAGCTTGTCTTCTGTACATCTGCCAGACAATTCTATCAGGGCCTGTAGCTCAGTTGGTTAGAGCAGTGGACTCATAATCCGAAGGTCGTAGGTTCAAGTCCTACCGGGCCCACCAATTTAATCAAAAATAATCACATCCCCCCTGCTCGTGCGCCGGATATTCAGTAAAATGAGGCTGGAACGAGACAATGCATGACCGCTGAATATCCGCACCGGACAACGACGTCCCCGTGATGCGGCAGAACTCGTTGCTGACAGTACCCGCTTGCGAACCTTGTTAAAGTGGGTTCCACAATATAATGACCTGCCGCAGATCATCAGCGACGCGGTTGAATGGGAAAAACGACGCTAAGGTAAAGGTGCAGTCGCCATTACCGGGGCAACCAGATATTCAGGTGCAGTTGCCAGTGGACCGTTCAGCGTCAACAGAAACGCCTCCAGGTTTTTCATATCATCCGCTGTCAGGTTTAACGGTGCCGCCTCGGAATGCCCCCTGACAGCAAGCGGCGCCTGGTTATAATGGTTTATCACCTCCGGCAGGGTCGCGATCTGGCCAGAATGCATATAGGGCGCCATCAGTGAAACATTGCGCAATGTCGGTACCTTGAAAGCCGCAATCAGTTCAAGGCCCTCGGTGCGCATAAATTGCAGATGTGTACATTGACCTTCCGTCGCATCGCTATATTTGCCGGTGCAATTGAATATATCTTCCGCTACCAGCACCACCCCTTCCCTGCGTCCCAGATCCGGTGGCAGATCAGCTGCCGGAGGGATGCCCGTATTATGGAAAGAGTGGTTCGTCAACAAGGGGCCATTGTGGCAGTTGATACATTGTGCCCTGCCAGTAAACAACTGCAATCCGTGAGCCTCAGGCCCGGTTAACTGCTGCTGCATCTGTTGCCTGTCATCCGCCAGCACGGCATCGATATAGGCATCGAACCGGGTTGGAGCAGGCATTAATAATCTCTCATAGGCCACAATTGCCTTGCCCATGTTGCTGAAGATCCTGTTGATGGTGTCCTGGTCTTCGGCCAACATGGCAGTCCAGGCGGTACTGGCAACGGGGTCAACGACCGGACCGGCTGACGGGGGAAAGCGTTGCGGGTCAGACAGGTCCGGCAACGGCCCGAAAATGGCCTCATATTCGGTGAGATAAGTAGAATCAGCAGCAATTATATGGGCGTACTGGCTCCGGTTGCCACCATGCTCAACCGAACTCTCGGTCGGCTCAAGCGCCTGCGACCACATGCTGTCCTTGCGCCCGTCCCAGAAGAACCAGTTACTGTGGGCAACCCCAACCAGTGTCATCGCCTTACGTGGGGTCACACCGACGCCTTTGGCCCGGGCCAGGCCGTCGGTAAAGATCAGTTCCGGCTTGTGACAGGTGGCGCAGGAGACCAGCCCGTTTGAACTAAAGCGCTTGTCAAAAAACAGCTTGTGCCCGAAAGAGGCGGCAGCCGGATTATCGGCTACGGCATTCGACGGGTCTGCCGGCAAGGCCGGCAAACGCTTCAGCGACAAGGTAGCCAGCAATGCTTTCTGTTGCCCGGTCCACTGGTGCGGATCGGTAATTACCGGAGCGGTAGCTTCAATGACCGTTACCGGTGCGGTATCCTGCTTCGATGCCGGCCCCTGGAAGAACGCTGCCACTATTATCACGACGAGCAATAGTCCAAACGCCAGCCCGATAAGAGAGTTTTTTGACATGAGCTGCCCTTTATTCTGATTACTGGAGTGTAAACCGGAAAACAACTGCGTCAGTGACAGCGCCAGCGGTAATATTGAAGATGACCTCCCACTCCCCACCCATCTGGAACTGAATCCCCTCGACCCGGTAGTTACCACCGCCCAGATCGGCCGTTAGTTGCGGGTTAGTCGGCATACCATGGCTGTGTGCCGGCATGCTGCCGCTAACCGTAATCGTGGCACGCTCCACCGGGGCGCCGTCAGCGGTTTGCAGATGCAAGGTCCAGCTGTGCAACTGGTTGATCACAACCGGCTCCAGCTCGCTGATAACACTCGCACGGAATAGCCTGTTATTTGACTCTGCCGGTGCAACGCTGCCCAGTGCTGTGACCGCTGCAGCGGCGACAGGCGGTGTCACGACTAGGACAGAGGCAGGAGTCGGCGTAGTTGTCACCGCAGCAGGTGGCGTAGTTTCACCAGATGGATCCGCTGCCTTGCCACACGCTGTCAACAATATAGCTGTTAATAGAATGAAATATTTAAACGATACGTACATGAGTCTCTCCGGTCTAGGCCAAACTATTATAATTACCCTGCATTTTATTATAAAAAAACGGGGAGTGCGATCCTTGATCCAAGTCAAGGATATGCAAAACTGGCACACTGTCCATACCTGCAACCACCCGGATAGTGGGCTACACTGAATTTTTAAGATCGATCGAAACCGATCGGGTGCGTTATGGCTTCTGCGGTGCTGCAGTAATTGTCACCGCGTTGATCACAACCGGTTTTAACGGGACATCCTGAAAATCGGCAACTATACCCGTCTCCACCTTGCCTATCGCATCCAGCACATCCATTCCCTTGATAATCTTGCCAAACACACAATAACCATACCCCATGACAGATTCACGCTGAAAATCAAACGTCGGGTTGTCTTTCAGGTTGATAAAAAACTGTGAGTCGGCCGTATTCGGATTGAACGTACGTGCCATTGCGATGGCACCGCGTACGTTCTTTAGCCCGTTATTCGCTTCGTTTGAGATTGGCGGGTTGGTGTCACGCGCGTTCATGTCCTGATCATATCCACCACCCTGGATGATCAAATCCTCAATGATACGGTGGAATATCAGATTATTGTAGAACCCGGCTTCGGCATATTTGACAAAATTCGCCACCGTCTCCGGCGCCTTATCCTCGTAGAGTTCCAGCTCAAAGCTGCCCATTGAGGTATCGACCTGCACCACAGTCACGGCCTGAACCAGGCTGGATAAAAATAATGTGCATATCACTGCAACGAATCGTTTAATCATGTTGATCCACCCCAATTATAAAAATATTGCGAACTGTCAGTCATTTCAGCAGGCCGATTAGGTCGTGACAGACCG
>CAMBTO010000053.1 GCA_945870865.1 Klebsiella pneumoniae | reverse complement strand
TTTCAGTGCACGTAACTTTATGACCTACGGGTTGACCTTCAAATACGACTACTGAAAATAACGTAGAGATTCAGGTCATTTATGATCCGGGAACGAGATGTGGTCGTTCCCGGATTCTTTGCCTGCTGACACGCAATGCGAATGTCAGGACAGGTGCCCCATCTTGCCTGACTGGTAATCAACCATCGCCTGCTGGATTTCCTGCTGGGTGTTCATCACAAATGGCCCGTGACCGACTATGGTCTCGTTGATAGGTTCACCACACAACAGCAATGCCCTGACCTCATCTGCGCCTTCAATCTCAAGTGACGCGCCTTCCAGGCCAAACACACCCATCTCGGCAGAACGGATCGGGCTGGTCGTGTCCTTCAGCAACAGCACGCCACTGAGTACTACCAGGGCAGTGGTAAAACCTTCTCGCAGGGGAATACTGAACGGTTGGCTGCTCGACAGGTGCAGATCCAGCAGATTAATTGGCGTGAACGTGCGCGCGGCCCCTTTGATCCCCGCGAACTCGCCGGCAATGACACGGACAGTGCCCGCACCATTTTCCAGCTTAACAAGAGGTATCTGATTATTCGTGATCGCCTGATAACCCGGCGGTGACATCTTGTCTTTGGCGGGCAGGTTGACCCACAACTGTACGACCTCGAACTTGCCACCCTGCTTTGCAAATTCACGGCCGTGGAATTCTTCATGGACGAGGCCAGACGCCGCGGTCATCCATTGCACATCACCAGGGCCTATCTTGCCGCCACCACCGGAGGAATCGCGATGCTCTACCTCACCTGAATACACGATGGTGACAGTCTCAAAACCACGGTGCGGATGTTCGCCCACACCGAGCCTGGCTTCTGTCGGCTGGAAATCTTTCGGTCCGGCGTAGTCGAGTAACAGGAACGGGCTAAGATGTTTGCCGAGGTCTGAGTAGGAAAACAGTGTGCGCACCGGAAAACCGTTGCCGACCCAGTGATTGCTAATACTGCCCTGGATATGTTTCAGGGTTTTTGGCAGCGTCGCTGTGCTAGTGGTGGTCGTCATCGTAAGCTCCTCGGTTATAAAGTGGTGTCCTGTATTCTTCAGCGCACCAGCGTCCATACTATACCCGAAACCGCACACACACCGAGTACCTTCAGAAGGTCCAGCCTGACCTTAAAAACCAGGACAATAGCTATACAGATAAGGACAGACATCGGTATATCAAGGCTGTGCACATCGGGTAACTGCATATCAATACCGTAGCGCTGCATGGTGATATGTTTGGCGAACAATGCATGCAGACCAAACCACAATGTCAGATTGGCAATCACACCGACAACAACGGCGGTAATCGCGGCCAGCGCTGCCGACAGGGGGCGGTGATGACGCAACCTTTCAACATACGGGGCACCGGCAAATATCCAGAAAAAACAGGGTAAAAACGTGACCCAGGTGGTCAGCAGACCACCGAATGTTGCCGCCAGCAATCCGGCCTCGGGCCCGGCATGGCGAAACGCGGCGAGAAATCCGACAAACTGGGTAACCAGGATTAACGGCCCCGGAGTGGTCTCGGCCAGACCCAGCCCATCAAGCATTTCGCCCGGTTGTAACCACTGGTAATTCTCGACCCCCTGCTGCGCCACGTAGGACAACACCGCATAAGCCCCACCAAAGGTAACCACAGCCATCCTGGAAAAGAAGGCCGCTATCTGAGTATAGATATTTTCACTGCCCGCAAAAATAAACAGGGCGGCCAGTGTCAGTCCCCACAACAACAAACAAATCAGGGCGGCAGTCTGTGTGCCCGAACGTACAGTTGTATCCAGTCTGGCGTCAGGCGACATTTTTTCGGCAGCAGGAGAAATCGAGGATGAAACATAACCAAACATGCCCGCGCCGATCACTATCAGGGGAAACGGCAGATTAAATACAAACAGACCCAGCAATCCGGCGGCGGCAAGGAACCAGGCGGTTTGATTACGTAGTGCCTTGCGCGCAATCCGTAACAGGGCCTGTATCACGATCGCCATCACGGCGGCCTTCATGCCCAGAAAGAATCCGTCAACCACCTCCAGATTTCCGAACAGCACATAAGCGATTGAAAATCCGAGCATGATACAGGCACCGGGCAGGATAAAGATTAGTCCGGCCGCAATGCCGCCACGTACACCGTGCATAAGCCAGCCTATGTAGGTTGCCAATTGCTGCGCTTCTGGACCCGGCAATAACATGCAGTAATTCAGCGCATGCAGAAACCGGCCCTCGTCGAGCCAGTGTTTCTCATCCACGATAATCCGGTGCATCAGTGCAATCTGGCCGGCAGGACCACCAAAACTCAAAAAGCCGATGCGCCACCACACCCGCAGCGCATCCTGAAACGAGATTGTATCTAATGTGTTGTCAGCCGGTGTGGCATGTTGATCCATGTGAAAGCTGTGTCCTCTATTCACCAATCGGAATGGTAAGTATTGTCATTATCCGGCCAGTATAAAGCTTGTCTGTTTCCCGCGCTGCATTTGCGATAATATTCATGACGCACAGGCGTTTTATCCTTAAAATAATAACCTGATAATCAAACACCCTATACATACAGGCATCGAAAATGACGACTGAAATCAAACGTTATATAGTCTGGGACCTAACCACCCGCCTATTTCACTGGATCAATGCCATTACTGTTATCCTGTTGATGTTACTCGGCACACTTATTCTGAATGCAGACCGTTTTCAATTCGAAAGCGAAGTCTTCCTGAAAACTGTTCACTCCATCGTCGGTTATGTCTTTGTAATAAACCTGCTGTGGCGGTTGATCTGGGGATTTGTCGGTGGTCATTATGCGCGGTGGCGTCAGGTACTGCCTGTGGGTCCTTCAGAAATAAAGACCTATCTGTCCGGCCTGTCCGGAGGCAAACCGAGACAATATCTGGGCCATAATCCCATGGGCCGATTGATCATTACCGCGTTTTTCCTGGTACTGACGCTACAGGGCACAACCGGTCTGGTTATCGCCGGAACCGATTTATACTCCGGCCCATTCGGCAGTTATTTTGCCAACTGGGTGACCGAGGGTGACCCCGCCCGCCTGGCTGCCTTGCAACCAGGCGACCGTAGCCAGACTGTGGAGGCTGCTTTTACGGAGATGCGTGCGTTCCGCAGACCGATCGTTTCAACCCATGTATATGGTTTTTACGTTCTGTCCATCCTCTTCCTCATCCATATCCTCGGCATCATCTTCGCTGAAATCCATGAGAAGAACGGGCTGGTGTCCGCTATGATCACTGGCGAGAAAGTACTTGATGGTGCCCCGGTTGATCCGAAAAACTGATAACTACTAGAAAGCTGCCAGATGAATACACTGAAACGTTACCTGAAAATTATCGGCCCGGGCATGTTGACAGCAGCCACCGGCGTGGGTGCCGGTGACCTCGCTACCGGCAGTTTTGCGGGCAGTATGCTGGGTACTGCCATCCTGTGGGCAGTCATCGTAGGCGCCTATATGAAATTCGTGGTTACAGAGGGTATTGCCCGCTGGCAGCTGGCGACCGGGACGACACTGCTGGAAGGAATGACCATCCATCTGGGCCGTGGTGCAGCCTGGATCTTCCTGCCCTACCTGCTGTTGTTCTCCTATTTTATCGGTACGGCGATGATGAGTGCCTGCGGTGTCACGCTCCATGCGATGATCCCGATCTTTGATAATGCGGCAGACGGGAAGTTGTACTTTGGTATCGCCTCCAGTGTGGTTGGCCTGCTGATGGTCTACAAAGGTGGCTACGTGTTGTTTGAAAAGTGCATGCATGTGTGTGCCGGAGTGATGTTTCTGTCCGGCGTGATTACGGCTGGCATGTTGTGGCCCGGTACGGATGTGGTGCTTGAAGGCATGTTGATCCCGACCATCCCGGATTTCAGTGGTCAGGGCCTGATCTGGACCATCGCGCTGATAGGTGGCGTCGGTGGCACCGTGACCGTGCTCAGCTATGGCTACTGGATACGTGAAGAAGGCCGGTTGACCGAGGCCGATCTGTCTGACTGCCGCATAGACCTCGCCGTCGGTTATTTTATGACCGCGCTGTTCTGCCTGTCGATGGTGATCATCGGCAGCAATCTCACCATTGAGGGCGAAGGCGCGACCCTGCTGGTCAGGTTATCGGATCAACTTGGCAACCAGTTGGGCCCGGTCGGGAAATGGCTGTTTTTAATCGGATCGTTCGGTGCGGTGTTCAGCAGCCTGCTCGGTGTCTGGCAATCTATTCCGTATATCTTTGCTGATACCTGGATGCTGGCGACCAACAAGATAGATGCAGAGACAATCCGAGAAAGGTCTCTCAACTCCGGCCAGAGCAATTCCGTGTACCGGCTGTATATGTTGCTGATTGCATTTATACCGATGTTGGGGCTGTTTACCAGTTTTCAGCAGGCACAGAAGTTCTACACCGTGACTGGCGCCTACTTTTTCCCGTTGCTAGCCATTACGCTGTTGCTGCTGAACAGCCGTGGCAAATGGATCGGTGAAAAATTCAAATATGGCTGGCCGTCCAAAATCAGTCTGGGTGTCACACTCGCATTTTTCCTGTGGGCAACCGCGATGAACGTCACTCTCTGATTGTATTGCTGACCAACTAAAGGCAATGGAGCATGCGTCGATGGCGCAGGCACATAGTGAGGATAGACATGCAGATGTCGCGGGCGAGCATATGAAACAGGCTATTGAACATATGCGTAAATCTACTGAATAACCAGTAACTTCCACAAAACCGGGCCCGGGACTGGCTGAGTCCCGGGTCTTTCAAGTCAGATTAATGGTGGTGGTTGTGGCCGTCGTGCGGGTGGCCATGATCGCGTTCTTCCTGGGTTGAATCCCGAATTGCCTCAACGGTCACATCAAAATGCAAGGTCTTGCCTGCCAGCGGATGATTTCCATCCACGGTCACTTCCTTGTCGCTGACTTCGGTTACAATAATTAATTCCACACCATCCTCGCCCTGGGTCTCAAATTGCATGCCGAGTTTGATATCATCAACGCCTTTGAACATATCACGCGGTACGACCTGCACCAGCTCTTCCTCGTAAATACCATAGGCCTCGTCTGGCGCTACACTGACCTTGAACGCCGCACCCACGGCCTTGCCAGTCAGTTCATTTTCAAGTCCGGGTATGAGATTGTCGGAACCATGCAGATAGGTCAGCGGCTCACCACTTATAGATGCATCCAGCACATTGCCAGCATCGTCAGTTAGCTTGTAGTGGATAGAGACAACACAGTTTTTACCGATCAATATACCCATATTTCATTTTCCTGTCAGTGGCGTGTTCGTTTAGGGAGAGAAACATGGTTGAGTAAACTATGCATCTGCTGTACCCCGATTATGATCGGGTAAGTTTACCATTTTCCTGATTCTGCCTCGCAACATTTTTCCCCTTCAACAGTGCACGGACAGGGCCTGCAAAACTGCCTTTAGCGTCGATAAAAACGGGCCAGTGGCACGGCAATCAGGGCGACCAGGGCCAGACCGAGCAGCGTGGCAGAAATGGGTCTTTCAACAAAAATCGATAATTCCCCCTGTGAAATCGCGAGGGTGCGGCGGAATTGTTGTTCAGCCATTGGCCCCAGGATCATGCCAATCACGGCGGGGGCAACCGGTATGTCTGTACAGCGCATGAAAAATCCGACCAGCCCGATCAGATACATCATGCCGACATCAAATACGGAGTTATTCAGACTGTACGTCCCCAGCGTAGCGAATACGAGTATTCCCCCGTAGAGCAGTGGTGCCGGAATCTTCAGCAGACGCGCCCACAACGGCGCCAGCGGCAGGTTCAGTAACAACAACATGAAATTTCCGATATACAGACTGGCAATCAGTCCCCAGATCAGCTCGGGATTGCTGATGAATATAAGTGGGCCAGGTTGCAGGTTGAATTGCTGAAACGCAGCCAGCAGGATCGCGGCCGTCGCCGACGTGGGCAAGCCGAGTGTCAGCAAGGGCACCAGCACACCGGCGGCCGCTGCGTTATTGGCGGCCTCCGGCCCGGCAACCCCCTCGATTGCACCATGACCGAACTCCTCCGGTTTGCGACAAAGCCTGCGCTCGATGGCGTAGGACAGGAAGGTCGGGATTTCGGTACCGCCGGTAGGCAGGCCACCGATCGGAAAACCGAGCAGTGCCCCCCGAAGCCAGGGCTTCCAGGAACGGGCGAGATCCTCTCGTGACATCCAGGTCCAGCCACTGATTTTGATGATTTCACCTGGACCGCCGGGTCGGGTTGCCAGAAACAGGGTTTCACCCACGGCGAACAGACCAACAGCAACGACAACCACATGGAAACCATCGAGCATCTGCGGTAAGCCCAGTGTAAAACGGGCCTGACCGGTTTGCAGGTCGATACCCACGAGACCGAGGCCGAGGCCAAAAAACAGACTGAGCATACCTCGCGCAGGTGTCTTGCCCAGTACCGAGGCGATTGTGGTGAAACCGAGCACAATCAACGCAAAATATTCCGCGGGTCCAAACACCAGCGCAAGATCGGCGAGTGCCGGGGCAACAAAGGTCAGTGCAATCGTGCCGAGAGTGCCGGCGACGAAAGAACCCAGCGCAGCGGTGGCCAGTGCCGCAGAGGCTCGCCCTGCCCGCGCCATCTTGTTACCTTCAATCGCCGTGATGATACTGCCGCTCTCACCCGGTGTATTTAACAGGATGGACGTAGTCGACCCGCCATACATACCGCCATAATAAATGCCGGCAAACATAATGAAGGCAGACACCGGTTCAAGACCATAGGTGACAGGTAACAACAGGGCCACAGTCAATGCCGGGCCTATACCGGGCAGTACGCCGACCGCCGTGCCCAGCAACACCCCCAGAAACGCCCACATCAGGTTGTCCGGTTGCATGGCAACACCAAAGCCTTGTATCAGAAGTTGCAGTGATTCCACTCAGAACAGGCCCGTCAATATTCCCTGAGGTAACACCAGGCCAAGACCACGGGTAAAGATAAAATAGACACTGGTAGAGAGTATGACGGCAATGACTGCATCACGCACGGTACGAGTACTTTTGAATGCACGGGCAATCAGCCAGAACTGGATGGAGGCGGCAATGATAAAACCGGCGGGTTTAAGCAACAGGATACAGGACACCAGACCCAGCAGCAGCGTGCCGAATGACTTCAAATTAACAGGTTCGACTTCGCGACGGTTGATGCCGCGTAGCACTTCTATCAGCATCATCAGGCCTGTGACCAGTAGCCCGGTGGCGATGACGAGGGGGAAAAACCGCGGGCCGATCCGGTCATAACCGCTGCCCAGCTTTATCACGAAACTGTCACCCAGGATAAACAGGCCGACAATGATCGCGCCGGTGGCGATGCCCAACTCCATCCTGTCGGCGTGTTTAAACGAGAACATACACCGACCTGTACGACCTTATATTCCGGACTCCGGCCTGTTTATTTAACCAGTCCGATCGATTTGAGTACGGCCGTCACCCGGGTCGTCTCTTCCTTCATGAAGGCGTCATACGCAGGTCCGCTCAGATACATGTCAATCCAGTTATTTGCCTTCATCTCGTTCTTCCATGATTCCGTGTTATAGACCTTATCGACCAGACTGACCAGATCGGCCTTTTGTTCCGGGGTAATACCCGGAGGTGCGACCACACTGCGCCAGTTAGCCAGACTGACATTGACGCCTTGCTCGATAAACGTTGGGATATCTACCCCCTCAACACGCGCCTCACTGGAAAAGGCCAGGGCACGTAGTCGACCTGCCTGGATGAACGAGGCCAACTCGGCATACCCGTTCAGTCCAGCCGCCACATGGCCACCCAGTAATGAGGCCAGCGATTCTCCACCGCCCGAATGCGGGATATAGTTTACCTTGCTCACATCGATACCCAGCTCCTGTGCCAGCAATCCGGCGAGCATGTGATCGGTGCCACCGGCGGAACCACCGGCGATGGCGGTTGCACCCGGATCGGCTTTCCAGGCGGCCGTGAAATCTGCCAGCGTCTGGTAGGGTGATTCAGCGGGGACAACCAGCACTTCATATTCACCAATTAATCTGGCGAGCGGTGTGACCTGATCCAGCGTGACAGCAGACTCATTGGTGAGAATGGCACCGAGCATGATAAGGCCGGTTACCATCAAATAATCACCCTCAGCCTGATGTGCATTGACCAGTTGCGACAAACCGATCGTGCCACCCGCGCCATTGACATTTATTACTTGCGTATTGGCAGCCAGACCATTCTCCTGGATGACCTTTTGCAAGGTACGCGCAGTCTGGTCCCATCCACCACCGGGGGCGGCGGGAGCCATAATGGTCAGACTGCGGTCTGATGGAGCAGGGGCGGCTGTCTCTGCAACGGCTGCCGGTTCAGACGGCTGTGCAGAAGTCTGCGGGGGTGTCTGTTCCGGAGCGGGTGCCTGTGCCGGTGTACCACCGTCACATCCGGCCAGTGTCAGCATCAGTGCGAATATTCCTGCGACTGATGCACCACGTATATTATTAATCATGATTACCCCCCTCCTCTTTTGTATATTTTATCAGTGCGGCGAACCGGTAGATCCCATGCACAAACTTGCCATAGGGCATGGTCAGGAACAGTCCCATGACCAGACCCAGATGTATGACCAGTATTATACCCATTGCCGACGTCTCGCGCAGGAACAACAACAATAAGCCGGTCAGGCTGGTCGTAAACAGCAATACCAGAAATGAAATGTCCATGCGTGTCTGGCGGTCATCGGCTGGCTCCGGGTCGCGTATGCGCTTCAGCCACAACAGCCCGACCGGGCCTATCATCAGCATGATACCGCCGACCAGACCAAACAGAACAGGCAGACTGAATAGCGGATAGGGCGCATACAGACCTAGGCCATAATGGTAAACCGTCGCTGTCGAGGTGGCGGCAAAACACAGCATAAACCCGTAAAAGGTCAGATGATGGAACCGCCGCCGCAGGTTCGACTCGCGTTCTTCCGGATAGGCACAACCGTTCCCGTCTGCCCCGCCGAGATAACGTAACTTCATCGCATCGTGCACGGCCTTGCGAAATTGACGCAGGTTGAATGGCGTCTCTTGACCATCGCTAATATCCGCACGAAACCGCAACCACCCCATAACCATGGCAACAACAGCAAACAGAAACACAGAGCCAAAACCCCAGACCATCATGTTGTGCGAGATCAGACTGTAGAAGGATCCTTCTGCATCGGAATAGGCCGTGAACAATGCTGCAGGCCCGATCAACAGCAACGCCGCCAGCAGAAACAGCGCCGGGATCACAACAGCGCTGATCAGCAGCGCACGCGTACTGTTACTGAACAGGCTGACCATAAATCCGGGCCAGGCATATTCCTTGTAGGTCTGTTGACGGATCCCCGCAAATACCTTGGGGACGTTCAGCTGAAACTCATGAGGAGGTGCATACTGGCAGGAGTAATAACACTCACGACAATCGTGGCAGAGGTTGGCGAGGTATTTCAGATCACCCGAGACAAAATCAAAACGTTTTTCCATCGCGGGAAACACCGCACAGAAGCCCTCGCAATAACGACACGAGTTACAAATTTGCATGACCCGCCTGCCCTCGTCGAGCAAGGCGTTTTCATTATTATCATTTATTGACTGCAATTGCGGCCTCCTTTCCTGCTATACGCCCGAATACGGTGCCGATGGTCATGCCTATTCCGGCCAGATAACCCTTGCCGAGGATATTACCCGCCATGATCTCACCGGCCGCCAGGATATTTGTGGCCGGCTGATCGTCCTGCATCAGTACCTGCGCCTTCATATTTACAGCCACACCGAGATACGTGAATGTGATGCCGGGGCGAAGTGGATAGGCATGGTACGGCGCAGTATCGATCCGGCGCGCCCAGTGGCTTTTGACCGGTGTCACACCGAGCGTATGACAATTGTCCTTTCGGGTAATGTCAAAATCACCTGCCTGGGCACCGGCATTAAAGGTCATGATGGTATTTTCCAGCGTCACCGGATCCAGTGACAGCTTGTTGGCCAATTCACGTATCGAGTCTGCACGCACCGGCGGGAAGACCGGTGGCAGGAATGCACCTACCGATTTGGCATCAATGATGGCGTAAGCTATCTGTCCCGGTTGCTGGGCAATCAGCCTGCCCCAGATCGCATAACGCTTCGGCCAGAAATCCTCGCCCTCGTCATAAAACCGGACAGCCTCCCGGTTAACCACTACGCCAAAGGATACACAGTCCACGCGTGTGGCTATCCCGCCGTCAAACCGAGGGGAATCCGCATGCACGGCAACCGCATGACATTGTGAAGGTTCGCCGATGGTTTTGACACCGTTGTCCATTAACAGACGTAGTATCTTGCCCTGGTCATAGGGCGTGCCGCGGATAATGAAGTTCTCTGCCGCCTCACCCCAGGCTTCCTTTAACCACGCGATATTGCCCTGGAATCCGCCTGAACTTGCCACCAGTACACTGGCCTGTATCTGCTCTGTCTGGTTGTTGCGTAAGACGGTAGCCGAGCGAAATTGACCATCGATGATCTCAAGTCCGGTCACCTCTGCATCGTATTCAACATCAATGCCGAGCGTTGCAGCGGAACGATAATAGGCATTGAGCAGTGACTTGCCGCCACCGAGGAAAAAGGCATTGGTGCGGGAAAGTTGCAGGGTGCCACCGAGTGCTGGCTGGAACCGGGCACCGTGTTTGCGCATCCAGCCGCGGCAGTGGGCAGATTCCTGCAACATCATCCGCGCCAGCGACTCATTCGTCTTGCCGCCCGTCACCTGCAGCAGGTCTTCCCAGTATTCAGCTAGTGGATATGAACCCAGTAACACATCTTCCGGTACATCATGCACACAACGCAGGTTACGGACATGACGACTGTTCCCCCCACGGAAATGTATCGGGGCCGCCTCCAGTACCAGCACACTGGCACCGGCCTCGCAGGAGGTAATGGCGGCACATAATCCGGCATTACCGCCACCGATGACCAGCACATCGTATTTTTTACCTGTTTGTATCATGTATCGCTGCTTTTTTTCACTGTAAACACCAAGCTTGAAGCATAAACATCCTGTCAGTGAAAGTCACGTCCTAGCTATCGAAATTCAGGATAGTCGACTTCTCTGTGTGGCAGGCGAATAAGGGTTTTCTTTGATATAGTGGAAACTATACTTCCATCCTGCGTGATCAGGACACTGGTTAATATCCAGACTGCCCCGAAGATAAGATAAATCGTGGTTATCCGTGATTTTCCTTTCGGCAGAATCTTCAATTTATCTCCAGACATCTCCTTGCAGTTATCACAGCTAATAGGCCCTGTCTGCTTACTAAAATAAATTAATACATTACCCACAATCTAATATTGTGTGCGACATCTAGCTGACGTACATTTAAGTTCACTTCCCGGGACAGGATACCCTACAAAGATGCGGATTTACCTACCCACGCTTTTACTTGGTCTGACGCTCTCCGGGGCATAGGCGCAGAGCCTTTATGATTTAGCCGATACCGATACCGTCAGTGATGTGACCGAAGCCGTAGAAACACAGGAGGTATCGAACATACGTCTGGGGCTGGGCCCGGTAACCAGTCCGGATTATGACGGTGATGACAGCTACGATATCAAACCGGCGCCCATGGTCTCGCTGCATTATCGCGACCTGATCCTTATCGATAATAACAATATTCGTATCAACCTGTTTGGCAAGGATGGTCTGTTCAACAGTAACCGCTACCGGGCTAGACCACTATTAAAACTGGACCGGGGCCGGGATGAATCTGACAGCAAGGATCTGACCGGACTCGGTGATGTAGGAACCAGTATTGAAGTCGGGGTATTCGCTAGTTATACATATGAGCGCACCCGTGTACGTCTCCGTATGCAACAGGATGTGATCAGCGGACACCGGGGTCTGAGGGTGATCGGTGATCTGCGCTATATATTTCTCAAAATCACGGATCTCGTCGTCACCAGTTCAGCCAGTATCGAATGGGCCAATAATAACTATATGGATTCGTATTTCAGCATTACACCGGAGTAGTCATTCAGCTCAGACTTTCCTGGCTTTGATGCCGGATCGGGACTGAAGGTGGCCAGTCTTTGCGTTGGTGCAAACTACAGTATTTCCAGACACTGGGCGTTGGTCGCGAGTGTGGGCTACAGCCGTCTGCTCGGTGACGCACGAACCAGCCCACTTATAGCAATGCGCGGCTCATCAAACCAGTTCAGGAACGGTTTGTTCGCCGTCTACGTATTCTAGCGCTGGCGCATTAAATTGTTCTATGCCGGATTACGCAGCAAAACGGCCGGGCGGATACGCAGATGCCTGAGCAGATATCTCGCGCCAAGCCCAAGAGATATCATGCTGATAGACAGCGCCATGATTGCACCAAGCCAGATCAGATCAGTGGAAGACAATTTCAGCCTGTATTCAAGCAATGGCAGTGCCAGCGCCGATCCCAGCAGAATTGCAAATAACGAGGTAATCAATGCCAGCAAGATATACTCAAGGTGCAGACTGCGTCTGATGTCGGCCATTCTGGCCCCGAGTGCATGCAGGACTGTTGCATCGTATATCTGACGCGCCCGGCCGGTGGCCATCACACTGATCAGCACCAGCAAGCTCGCGGCCAGACTGGTTCCGGCGACAACGGCCAAGCCGGCACTGGCCTTGCCCAGCAGTTCACGTGCGGCAGCCAGCAGCGAGGCTGTCCTGACTGTAATGACATTCGGGGCCACTGCCGCGACCCGGTTCTGCGCACCGACGGCTTCGTTATCATCCATATAGGCCGCGCCCACATGCCGGTTAATAAACGGATCCAGCGCACCATCTGACAGTATCCCCTCAAACCAGAAGCGGGTCTGCACACCCTTCTGACTATAGATTGCGACTAGCTCTGCCTCCAGATTCCTGCCCTCAATGGCAAAACTGATACTGTCTCCGATGTCCAGATCGAGCTGCGCGGCCTCCCGATCCTCCATCGCCAGTTTTGGCCCCGATCCCTGTTCATCCTGCCACCATTTACCCTTTACCAGCGTTACATCATCAATATTCCCGGAGGAGTAGCCCAGTTTGTATTCATCCTGGCTTGCATCACGTAGCTGCGTGTGGTCCAGGTCATAGACCTCATCCAGCGATTTGCCGTTTATGGCCGAAATCCGTGATCTTACCAGTGGTGTGGTTTCGACACGTGCGCCACCGGCTGATTTATTAATTGCATCGTTGACACTGGCAAGCTGATCATTCGAGATATCGTACAGAACCAGCGCAGGTGACTCTGTCGGGATGGTTGTACTGATCGTACGCACCAGTGATCCGACAACCAGCGTACAGGCCACCAGCAGGGTGAGTGCGGAACCAAGAGATAACAGTGAGGTACGCAAGGGACTACCCGGGCGATGCAGATTTGACAGTGCGAGGCGCAGCACAAAATAGCGTGATAATCCAGGCCTAGCATCCAGTCGTCGCGCTACACGCTGTATCCAGCGTACCAGCACATCAAGTAACAACAGCAGCACCGCAACCGTCAGTATAAAACCGGCACCAAACAAGATATCTGGCAAGGCAAGCAGTACCATCGCAATGATACACAGGCCGCAGGCCAGCGTTGCCAGCCGCCAGGCATATGGTGCTGTGGAACTGACGATGTCGCTGCCCCGGAATAGTGACGCCGGCTGTATGGACAAGGCCATACCCAGCGCGGGCAAGGCGAAGGTATACGCTGTCAATATACCAAATGCACAGGCCAACAGGTTCGGAAAGATCAGGCCAGATAGTGTGGTCACCACGGGTACCTGATCAATGATCAGCGTGGCGCCCATCAGCGCCATCATGCTGCCGGCCACGCAACCGAGCAGACTGGCACCACCGCTGAGTATACCGACCTGTAGCAGATAGACCATGGCCAGCCTCGTATTACGCAGGCCCAGTGCGCGCAGCGTGGCGATTATTTTCAGCTTGCCACGCAAATAGGCCTGGATACTGTTATACACACCCAGTCCACCTATAAACAGGGTGCTGAAACCGATGATCAACAGGCCGGAGGCAATCTGTCCCAACCGCTCTGACAGGCGCCGGCTACGATCATTGAATGTCCTCACCTCCCAGACTTCATCAGGAAATTGTGCATAAA
Source organism: Klebsiella pneumoniae (assembly GCA_945870865.1). Classification (GTDB taxonomy): domain Bacteria; phylum Pseudomonadota; class Gammaproteobacteria; order Eutrophobiales; family Eutrophobiaceae; genus Eutrophobius. The sequence goes on along the minus strand of CAMBTO010000053.1, from coordinate 1,581 downwards.
ACTGGTCACGCCAACTCTCCGCATTGATGGGGGTACGGACATGGTATTCATATCCAACCCGACTGCCGGGTTGTATCAGTTCGGTAGCGCGCAATGCCTGTTCGGACAAGAGTACCGGTGTGCCCCGCCAGTCGGCACTGAGGTTTCGATCCGGCTGGTTATGGACCAGCGCACGTACCTTCATTACCAGTGCGCCCACGTAAACTTCATCACCAATACCAATACCGAGTCTGTCAGCGAGCACCGGATCTAGGGCCACGCCCCAGAAATTATCGGTATACGCTGTTGCCGTTTGCAGGCCGATCGCAGGCTCAAGTTGCAATTCACCATACAGCGGATATAGCGCATCCATACTTTGCAATTCAACCCGGGTAAAACCACCAACATCTGTGCCGAGCATCGTGTCCACTTCTGTCATCAGTGAAATTTCACCGTGCTGACGCATCCAGTCGAGTATATGTTCCGGCAACCTCTCCTGCGCATCCACCTCCACATCACCGCCCATCAGTACCCGGGTATCCGCCAGCAGACCCACACTGATCATCCGGTACAGACTGGAAGAAGCCGAGACCAGCGTTACCCCAAGGACCAGACAGGCACAGAATATCCACAGCGAACGGCCGCTGGACCGCAGGTCACGCCAAGCCAGGTCAAGCAAAAATGGCATGTTGTTCGTCCTCTACCAGCTTGCCTTCATGCAAACGTAACACTCGCTGACACCTCCGCGCGATAGTTTCATCGTGGGTAACCAGTACCAGCGTGGAACCGGCCTCGCGGTTCAGGTCAAACAGGATATCGGTAATGCGGGCACCGGTACGCAGGTCCAGGTTACCTGTAGGTTCGTCGGCCAATACCAGACCTGGTGCATGCACCAGCGCACGGGCAATAGCAACCCGTTGCTGCTCACCACCAGACAATTGGTATGGATAATGATTTTCGCGCTGTCCCAGTCCCACCTTGTTCAGCATCATCTGTGCTGCTTCACGTGCTCCACTTTTGCCAGATATTTCCAGCGGCAAGGCGACATTACCGAGCGCCGTTAAACTGGGCACCAGATGAAATGACTGAAAAATGATACCGAGACGATCACGCCTTAAATCTGCCAACTGGTCACTGTCCAGACCATCAAGCAGGGTTCCTCCCAGACTTATCTGCCCTGACAGGGGTTGTTCCAGTCCGGCCAGCAACAGTAACAGGGTAGTCTTGCCAGAGCCGGAGGGACCAATAATTGCAACCGTTTCACCGTTACCTATGACTATATCCACGCCGGTCAGCACATTGACCTGCTCTTCCCTGAGCGTATATGACATCGTCAGATTTTTCAGTTGTATCATATTTTTCCTGTTATTAGGTGTGACAGACGCAGGCCAGTATGCAGTGTGCTGTGTTTCCGGGTAAGTCATTCCAGTGTAAATTCATCATATTTGCAAAATTGTGTATGAACAAGGTTACGTTCATGTCAGAAATACGTGGTAACGTTTTAACGGTATAAATGTAAGACTTTTTTGATTATAGTTTTATCCATACCGGTTCAATTCGGGGCTCGCTTAATTGGAATTTCTGAACACCATCGTTTTAATC
>CAMBTO010000052.1 GCA_945870865.1 Klebsiella pneumoniae | reverse complement strand
TCGGTAAAGACCTGATAGGCCGCCGTGGGGATCTTATGGCGACTGAGAAAATCCTTGGTGAATGACTTGGACGCTTCCAGTACGGCCGAGTTTTTGCGCGGACCAAAACAGGGAAGGCCAGCTTCCGAGAACGCATCCACGATACCGCTCACCAGCGGACCTTCCGGCCCGATAATGGTCAGATCGATGGCCTGCTGCCCGGCGAAACGGATCAGCGCGGCGGTGTCTTCTGCGGCAATCGGTACATTACTGACCCTGGCCTCAACAGCGGTGCCGGCATTGCCCGGTGCTACATAAACCATTTCCACACTGGAGGACTGTGCTACCTTCCACGCCAGTGCATGTTCCCTACCACCATTACCTACAATCAGTACTTTCATGCTATCAGTGTCTGAAGTGGCGCATGCCGGTAAATGCCATCGCTATGCCGTGCTCATCAGCGGCCGCGATCACTTCTTCGTCCCTGACCGATCCGCCTGGCTGGATCACGGCAACGATGCCTGCCTTCGCCGCTGAATCAATTCCATCCCGGAAGGGAAAGAATGCGTCCGAGGCCATGACCGAACCCGGGACCTCGAGACCACCATCGTCTGCCTTGATGGCGGCAATCCGTGCGCTGTAGACGCGGCTCATCTGCCCGGCTCCGATACCGATAGTGCGGCGATCCTTGCCATAGACGATGGCATTCGATTTCACAAATTTTGCAACATGCCAGGAAAATAACAGATCGGTCAGTTCCAGCGTAGTCGGTTTGCGTCTGGTAACAACCTTCAGGTCGGCAGGTTTGATGATACCGGAGTCGCTATCCTGGATCAGCAGGCCACCACTGACGCGTTTCAGTTCGAGCTGCCTGATCGGTGTATCACGATAACCGCTGACCATCACCCGGATGTTCTGTTTGGCCCCGGTTACGGCAAGTACACCCTCCTCCAGTTCAGGGGCAATGATGACCTCGACAAACTGGCGATCAATGATAACGCGGGCAGTTTCGGCATCAAGTTTGCGATTGAAAGCAATTATGCCGCCAAAGGCAGAGACCGGATCGGTCTCATATGCCTTCTCATAGGCATCCAGGATATTATCCGACTCCGCAACACCACATGGATTGGCATGTTTGACTATTACACAGGCAGGTCCTTCCATACCGAGTACACATTCAAGTGCCGCATCGGTATCGGCAATGTTGTTGTAGGACAGTTCCTTGCCCTGTAATTGTCGGGCGCTAGCCAGTGTGCCGGCCGGGTTGTTGTGATCACGGTAGAAGGCGGCAGACTGATGCGGGTTTTCTCCGTAACGAAGGTCCTGGGCCTTGCGAAACTGCATCGTGAAAGTATCCGGGAAGTCCTGATATTTGCCGTCGCTGACGATATTACCGAGGTAGTTCGATACGGCACCATCATAGCTGGCTGTATGCGAGAATACCTTTTTGGCGAGACGGAAACGTGTGGCATCACGGAGGCTGCACTGGTTATGTTTCAACTCGTTCAACACACTCTCATAGTCTGCTGTGTCCACCACCACGCCGACACGGGCATGGTTCTTTGCGGCCGAGCGGATCATGGTCGGGCCGCCAATGTCAATATTTTCAATTGCCTCCTCCAGTGTACAGTCGGGGCGGCTGACGGTCGCTTCAAATGGATACAGGTTGACCACCACCAGATCGATAGCCTCGATCCCGTGTTCCTTCATTATTGCCTCATCCTTGCCTGATCTGCCGAGCAGACCACCATGAATTTTCGGATGCAGCGTTTTGACCCGTCCATCCATCATTTCCGGAAAGCCGGTGTAGTCAGAGACATCGATGACACGGATACCCTGTTTCTGTAGCAGGCTGGCTGTTCCGCCGGTGGATAAAATCGTAATACCAAGATCCTGCAGCTCCCTGCAAAAATCGATAATTCCGGTTTTGTTGAAAACACTGACGAGCGCACGTTTTACTACGGACATTTAACTGACTACCTCCGGTTTGATACTGCGTTGGCTGGATTTCAGGGAGTATATATATGCTGCTTACTGCATATCGTACTTTCTGAGACGATTGGTGAATGTGCCCCTGTTCAGACCGAGGATCTCGGCTGCCCGCGAGACATTGCCATCGGTATAATCAAGGACGGTCTGAAACAGCGGTATTTCAATCTGTGACAGGATTAATTCATACACTTCTGCAGGCTGATGACCGTCCATGTCACTGAAATACTTTTGCATGACTTCCCTGACGTGTACTCCCAGACTGCTGGAGTTATTGCCGTTGTTGTTAACCGCCATTTTTTTCTTCTTTCGACTAGCTGATCTCATGCCGCCATTTTCCCGTTTGTTTCAGCATCCTGCTGGAAGTATTCCGCCACCAGTTGGATCTGTCTGATGGCGCTGTCTGTATTGTTAATCAGGGGCTGGTACAAAGCGAATCCGGGCAGTTTGTTGCAATACCAGCCGATATGTTTGCGGGCAATTCGCACCCCGGTGTGTTCGCCATAAAATACGTGTATCTGTTGCAAATGGTCAAGCACGGTAGCGCCAATTTCATCTCGCCCGGGCTCTGCCGGCAAGATCGCAGTTTCCAGCCAGGCACGTATACTGGCAAATATCCACGGGTTACCAAGCGCCGACCGTCCTATCATCACACCATCAGCACCTGTGTGAGCCAGTATGCGCGACGCTTCCTGTGGTGAGCTTATATCACCGTTTGCGATCACGGGTATTCCGGTGCGTGACTTTACTTCCGCGACAGTGTCATGTTCAGCAATACCGTTAAATTTGCAGGCACGGGTACGCCCATGCACCGTCAGCATTTGTATGCCGGACTGCTCTGCGATGCGCGCGATCGTCAGCGCATTACGTGTCTGGGTGTCCCAGCCGGTACGGATTTTCAGTGTCACCGGCACACTGACAGCTTTGACGACCGATTCAAGTATGCTTGCCACCCGCTGCTCGTCACGCAGCAGCGAGGATCCGGCCATTACATTACAGACCTTCTTTGCCGGACAGCCCATATTGATGTCGATAATGTCTGCACCACGTTCCACATTGTATATTGCGGCCTCTGCCATCATCAGCGGATCGGCACCGGCAATCTGGACTATCCGTGGCGATTCATCATCAAGGATGTCCATACGAAACTGCGACTTCCTGCTGTGGTACAGTGCAGGATTTGAACTTGTCATCTCTGATACACAGGCGTGCGCACCCATGCTCCGGCACAGTTTGCGGAATGGCTTGTCCGTAATGCCGGCCATGGGAGCCAGATATACTTTCTTCAGAGAAGTGTCAGATATAAAGTTCATCCTTAATCACCGCTTCTTGTCGGCTATGGCGGCATCGGGTAGGCACAATCATAACGGGGAATAGAATCGCTGAAAAGCAATGCTTTCGCGATTACACGGGTAATTCAGGTCAGCGATTGAAACTATCCGTGCAGGTATATAGCTTAACTACTTCTTGCACTTAAATATCATGTACCTGAATCGGCCATCAGTTCATATCCGGCTTTCAGAAAAAACCGAACTCGAATCCTACCGTTGTTTCCGCTGATTCGGCAACCTCCAGTACCAGGTGCAGCGGCAAGCCGGGGCGCATACCTGCATCCAGATTGATATCCGGCTCCAGATAGTCAGTCGCCTGCAGGCGTCGGTAGGCAGTTACCTTGCCTGTATTATCGAACAATATGAACTGGATCCCTGGATAGGGCTGGGTCTTTTGCGACTGGTTCTCGAGGGTAATATTAACCAGTAAGGCATTATTGAATCGCGGATGGTCGCGCACATCCCGGTTGACCAGCACGATAGTCTGAAGATCGCGGTCGCGGATCAGGTCGCAGTCATAACGCTCGCACAGTTGTTTTGCCAGAGGTAGATATTCCGGATAACGTTCGAGCAAAAGGTCCCGATTAAACCAGGCGAGTTGTAGCAGGATCGCGGCGAATAATATGAGTACCCCGGTTGTCCACATCACCGTGGCGAACCACGATCGTGGCTTGGTCTCGGTGACCAGCAGGTCAATGGCTATGTCATCGTCGCTCGCAGATGGATCCGGTTGCTATGCAGCGGCCGAGATAATAGCAGTCGGCGTTTCCGGTATCTCAAAGCGGGGCTCGTCTGTATCAGCATCTTCTGCGGTAGGTAGCGGTGTAGTAGTCTTTATCTGTGAGGGGTGATCATACAATCGTCCCAGCGCATTGAATTGCTCACCGCAAAAGCCACACTGTACCATCCCCCTGGCCGCAGACAATTGTTGCGCATAGATCCGGAATTGTCTGTTACAGGCAGGGCAGGCCGTAATCATGACAGAGGACCTTAATCCACCTGCATATTGCGGGTGCCAGTCAGCATGACCCATTCCTCACGGAATAACGGTTCATCCATATCAAACCAGCGTCTGTAGGCCTGCAGACACTGTTCGGTCTGCGTCGACAATACGCCAGACAGGACGATTTTACCGCCCGGTTCAAGCAGTGTGGCCAGCATCGACGACAGGCTAATCAGCGGATTTAGCAGAATATTCGCAATCAGGATATCGGCGGCGTGCCTGACAAAGTCGGCCGGCAGCGACGTATGAATGGAGTCCTGCAGATTGTTGTTACGGGCATTGTCCAGTGTCGCCAGCAGCGCCTGTGGGTCGATATCGACCGCGGATACGCGGCTGGCACCGAGTTTTGCCGCCGCGAGCCCGAGTATGCCGGAACCACAACCATAATCGATCACACTCTTGCGCTCAATATCATGTGTGGCCAGCCATTGCAGACACAATGCGGTAGTGGCATGGGTGCCGGTGCCAAATGCCAGGCCCGGATCCAGCTCGATTACATGGGGAATATCCTGTGGCCGCGGTAGCCAGCTCGGACAGATACACAGCCGGTTACCGAATACCATTGGCGCAAAGCCAACCTTGTGTTTTTCTATCCAGTTGGTATCAATGAGTGGCTCGATCCGGCAGTCGAGAATATTGTCTGTGCCTGCCTTGTTGCGAATACAGGCGATCAGGATGTCCATATCGACATCCTGATTGAACAGGGCAGTAACCGCTGTGTGTTCCCAGAAGCGGTCCACCTCGGAGTCATCACCGAATACAGGCTCACTTGAGGCAGGGGTAAAGCTGACCGAGATGGCGTCAAACTTTTCCAGCAGTTCGCCCAGCTCTTCCAGATATTGTGGATAGCTGGTCAGTGTTAGCCGGACCCAGGATGCCGTTTCAGGGTTATTTGAGTCCAAGCTTCTTTTCTAGATAATGGATGTTGGTACCGCCTGCGATAAAGGCCGCGTCATTCATCAGGTTCCTGTGTAACGGAATATTCGTCTTGATTCCATCAATCACAATTTCTGACAGCGCCATCGCCATACGTCTGATCGCGAGTTCACGGGTCTCCCCGTGTGCAATCAGTTTGCCGATAAGCGAATCATAATGCGGTGGAACTGTGTAACCCTGATATACATGGGTATCGACGCGGATACCAGGTCCGCCGGGAGGATGATAGTGGTTAATCACGCCGGGACAGGGGATGAACTTTTCTGGGTCCTCGGCGTTGATACGACATTCAATCGCATGGCCGCGCATCTGGATGTCCGATTGCTTGTAGGACAGTATTTTGCCCGCCGCTATTCGCAACTGTTCCTTGACGATATCAACACCGGTAATCAGCTCGGTGATGGGGTGTTCAACCTGGACACGGGTGTTCATCTCGATAAAGTAGAAGTTGTCATTTTCATACAGAAACTCGAAGGTGCCTGCACTGACATAGCCGATCTTGCGGCAGGCCTCGACACATAATTCACCGACCTTGCGCCGCAGTTTTTCCTTGATATGCGGTGCAGGTGCTTCTTCGAGGATTTTCTGGTTACGGCGTTGCATTGAACAGTCGCGATCACCCAGATGGATGATGTTGCCGTGTTTGTCCGCAAGTACCTGGATTTCGATATGACGTGGATTTTCCAGATATTTTTCCATGTAGATGGTGTCGTCATTAAACGCAGCCAGCGCTTCAGATCGGGTCAGCGCAACTGCGTTACGCAGTGCCGCCTCATTATGCACTACACGCATACCCCGGCCACCACCGCCACCGGATGCCTTGATGATAATGGGATATCCGATGTCGCGTGCGACACGGGTAAACTCGACCGGATCATCGCTCAATGGCCCGTCAGAGCCGGGTACACATGGCACGCCGGATTCCTTCATTACATTACGTGCCGAGATCTTGCTGCCCATCAGACGTATCGTCTCCGAGCGCGGTCCAATAAACACAAAGCCGCTTTTCTCAACCCGTTCAGCAAAATCAGGGTTCTCGGACAAAAAGCCGTAACCAGGATGGATACCCACGGCATCGGTCACCTCGGCCGCACTGATGACGGCGGGGATATTCATGTAACTTTCCATCGAGTTGGCCGGGCCGATACAGACGGCCTCGTCGGCGAGCAATACGTGTTTCTGGTTTCTGTCAACCTCGGAAAATACTGCGACGGTCCTGATTCCGAGTTCGTGGCAGGCACGCAAGATGCGCAGGGCAATTTCACCACGATTGGCAATGACTACTTTTTCAAGCATACAGGCTGGGTCCAGAATGATTTGTTTGTTCAGTTATCGGCTGTATCCGCTTACTTGCGAATCAGGAACAGGGGCTGACCATATTCAACAGGCGCACCGTTTTCCACCATGGTTTTGACCACAGTTCCCTCAGTATCCGCTTCTATCTGGTTCATGATCTTCATTGCCTCAATGATGCAAACGATATCGCCCAGCTTGACCTCTGTACCCGGGGCAACAAAGGCAGATTTTTCCGGTGAAGATGATGCATAGAAAATGCCGACCATGGGAGACTTGATATACAGGCCCTCAGGCTCTACGGGACCAGCGGGTCGGGCAGGCTCGGCACCGGTGGCCTCCTGACGCTGGCCGGACATCGGAACCTGTACATACGTCTGCGGTTGGTCCGTCATGGAACTGTGACGGCTGATACGGACAGATTCCTCCCCTTCATGTATTTCAATCTCCGAGATCTTCGATTCTTCAAGCATCTCGATCAGTTTTTTAACCTTGCGGATGTCCACGCGTTAATTCTCCTTGAGTCTCTGGTTTATAGCCTTTAATGCGTACAGGTATCCCGGGGCACCCAGTCCGCTGATGACGCCGATGGCAACATCAGACAGGTAAGAATGCTGGCGAAAGGACTCCCGGGCAAATACATTTGACAGATGTACCTCGATAAACGGAATCGCGACGCCGAGCAGCGCATCGCGCAGCGCAATGCTGGTATGTGTGTAGGCGCCAGGATTGATGATGATCCAGGCAACACCCTGCTCTCGTGCCAGATGGATCCGGTCGATCAGTTCATGCTCGGCATTACTCTGGAAATGCTCAAGCATGTGACCGAGCGCCTTTGCCTCGATTTCCAGCATCTGCACTATCTGTGCAAGCGTGGTCGAACCATAAAGATGCGGTTCCCGCTTGCCTAGCAGATTAAGATTAGGGCCGTTTATAACCAGCACGGTAGCCATTAATTACCCCGAATTGTACGGTATTGAATAAAGTGTTTATTCTATGGAGATTGCTGCCAATGTTAGCATATTAGCAGAAATTAGACGGAATACGAGAGAATTTATCGAGGCAAATATCCTGCTATAACAATGGCATTATGAGGTCTTCAACCTCTTTGCCGGTGACCGGTCCCGCCTTGACGAATATTATCCTGCCGCTCCGATCGATGATAGCGGTATAGGGTAATGCACCGAAGCTGTTACCGAAATTTTCAGCAATCTCGATAACCGCAGCTTCACCGGCAAGCACCGGATAATTCATTTTATATTCAGCAACGAACTCGCCCAGCTCTTCCGGTTTTTGCAGGGCTATGCCGAGGATCTGTAACCCCTTGTCACCGTAGCGGTGTTGTAAATCTACCAGTTCAGGAATTTCCTGCAAACAGGGCGCGCACCAGCTTGCCCAGAAGTTGACGGCGATAACCTTGCCGTCCCATTCGCTCAGAGTACGAATATTGCCTGATAAATCCGCCAGGGAAAAGTCCGGCCGGTAGAGGCCCCTGACATCAACGACCGCCGGCACCGGAGGCGATTGTTCAACATTGGCGACAGTGAGCGGTACCGGCGTGCTGACTGCACGTGACAACAAAAAGCCGGCGATTGCGGAACACAAGGCGATAACGACCAGAGTTGCACCGGTGAGGTTCATCTACTGCCGACGGCCTTGTTCACATGGGCGGTAAATTTTTCCGCATTCGCATAACCGAACATACGATACGCCGTCCGTTCGTCCCCGTTGCGGTCAAAAAACAGGATCGCCGGTGGCCCATAGATACCAAAGCGTCGGAGTAACTCCTTGTCGGTGTCATCATTGGCCGTTACATCTGCCTGTAACAGCACCACATTGTTGAGTGCCTGATGCACATTCGCCTGTGTGAATGTGTTTGATTCCATACGGATACATTCAATACACCAGTCCGCGTAGAAATCGAGCATTGTTGATTGTCCGTTTTGTGCCGCCAGATCCAGTTCACGATCTAGATCGGCCGCACTTTTTATCCTTTTGAATTCCAGTTTGTCCTCGGACTTCGTCGCGTTGCCCGACGCGCTGGCAAAACTTTCCAGCGGTTTATAGAAGTTCTCGCTACCGGAGGATGCCCCGACCATCAACAACAGCCCGTAAGCCAGCATGAGCAGGCCTATCCCCTTCCACAACCGTGCCCAGCCGGCATTTTTATCGAGCTGGTCCAGCGCACCCATATAAATGGCGCTGATGATCAGCAGCGCGGCCCATAGATACAGCTCTACAGTCGGGGAGACAACGCGAGCAAGGAACCAGATGGCGATTGCCAGCAGACCCACACCAAATACCTTCTTGACCGTGTCCATCCAGCCACCTGCCTTTGGCAGCAGCGAGCCGGCCGAGGCACCGATCGCCAGCAGCGGCACTCCCATACCCATGCCCATTGCAAACAGCGCCATGCCGCCCAGCAGTTTGTCACCGGTCTGGCTGATATAGGTCAGTGCGCCGATCAACGGTGGTGCGACACACGGCCCTACGATGATGGCAGATACCGCACCCATGATTGCCACACCGGACAAGGTACCGCCCTGTTGGCTGTTACTGATGCGGACCAGCCGATCCTGCAAGGCGGACGGCATCTGGATCTCGTAAAAACCGAACATCGACAGCGCCAGTGCAACAAACACCAGACAAAAGATCGAGATAACCCAGACGTTCTGTGCCGCCGCCTGGATATTCATCTCTGCCATCGCTGCTACTACGCCTATGACAGCATAGGTCAGGGCCATCGCTACAACATATACAAGTGACAGGACAAAGCCTCTGGCATGGGTGACAGTCTTTTTCTGACCGACAATGATGCCAGACAGTATAGGGATCATTGGAAACACACAGGGCGTCACCGCGAGCAGCAGTCCGGCACCGAAGAACAGTAATATATTCAGCAACAAACTGCCTTCTTTCAGTTTCTGCGTGAACTCGTCCTGTTCGGATATTTCAGTCGGCCCTCCGGTGGCACTAGTTACAGGCACTGACCGGGCACTGACATTGCTGTCTCCCACGACATTACTGTTTGCAACAGTCACAGCGGACAGGATCAGAGGCACGGATTTCTTGATCGGCGGATAACAGAGTGAATTGTCCTTGCAGCCCTGATAGCCGATCAGCAGGGTAACCGGGGATTCGCTGTCCTGGGTTCGGAGCAGCGGCACATCTATCGTGATATCGCCCGTGTTTATTGCCACACTGCCGAAGGAGGGGTCCTCCTTGGTCTTGCCAGGCGGGACAACAATGGAACTCGCCTCGACGCTGGCGGCACCCTCGGTAATCTCGAAGGTAAACTTGTCGTGATACAGGTAATAACCATCGGCGATCTGCCATTGCACGTTGATCAGGTTGGGACCGTCGACTGAGGCCGACATGACAAAGGCCTGATCCGGATGCAGGAAGTCTTGTTCCGGGGTGCTTGCCATACCGCGCAGATTTTGCAAGCGCTCGCTCAGACTCTGGGCAGCCCCGGTAGTGCTGAACAGCACCAGCACCAGCACCACTGTCAGTCGGCCGAGCCTCATGCCTTTCCCTGGCCATAGCCAGCTGACACCGTGGAATACCGGTCTAGTTCGCTACTGTATTTGTTTCTATCCATGCCAGATATCCAGCCAGTCCACCATTAATGGGTAGTGTAACTATTTCAGGGAGTTCATACGGATGCAAGGAGGTAATCCTGTCCTCAAGCGCTTTATATCGGTCGCTCGTCGTCTTGATAATCAGCAGGATCTCTTCGGAGTTATCAACCTTGCCTACCCAGCGAAAAAATGACTGGATACCTGGTACGACCTGTACGCAGGCGGCCAGCTTCTCCACCACCAGATCATTGGCTATCTGTTTTGCTGTTATCGATCCTGGGCAAGTTGTCAGTACCAGCAGGTGTTTGCTCTGTTTTGACATAAGTTATCCGGATTTACGACCTTAAAGATGCTATTTTGCCAATACCTGAACCAATAAGCCAATTTCTTTGTAAATCCGGTTATTATCAGCCTATGTTAAAAGTTCTATTACTATTATTTCTGCTTGTTCCCCTGGTCGAAGTTTATCTGTTTATCCAGGTGGGTCGGGTCATAGGGGCCTTGCCCACAATTGCGCTTTGTATCTTTACAGCAGTCTCGGGCACCTGGCTGTTCAGACAACAGGGCATACAAACATTCAGGCGAGTGCAGGAAAAGGTTCGGTCAGGTGAGCCACCCGCGGTAGACATGATCGAGGCCGTGATTTTACTGCTGGCCGGACTATTATTGTTGATCCCGGGGTTCTTTACCGATATTGCTGCACTGTTATGCCTGATACCGCCGGTACGTGCTCGTCTGGCCCGCGCACTGAACAGACGGTTGACTGTGATTCGCCCTGGCACGACAGAAAAAGGATTTGTTATTATTGAAGGCGAATTTGTGGAGGAGCAGGACAAGCGCCTGCGCTGAGCGGCGCCCTCGCCCGATCAAAACCCCCGTTTTTCCTTCAACAGTTCATAAGCCTGGCGGATTTCATGCGTCCTCGCTGTCGCAATTTTTATCATTTCTTCCGGCAGTCCCTTTGAGACCAGTTTGTCCGGATGATGCTGGCTTATCAGACGCCTGTAGGCCTTTTTGATTTCAGCATCACTGTCCGAGGCCTTTACTCCAAGGATCTTGTACGCCTCACTCGCGCTGTTCCGGGCCGGGCTTGCGCCCTGTTGCCCGCGATGGAAGTTACTGTTGAACGCGTTAAGCAGACCTTCCAGCTCCGTCCGGCTGAAACCGATTACATCACAGATGTGCAGCAACAGCTTGCGTTCGGTCTGGTCTACCGCACTATCCGCCGTGGCGGCGATACACTGTATCTCGATAAACATGCGTTTCAGAGTTTGTCGATGGCCAATCTCCGTACGGAGCTGATTCAGCACAGCCTCCAGCGAAAATTCCGCTTTCTTGCCTTCATTAAACAGGGCCATCGCGGCATTCACCTGTTCCGGGTTCAGTTGCATCTGAGCCATGACATGACGTGCCACGCGTATCTCGGCCGAAGAGACCAGCCCATCGGCCTTGCAGATATGCCCCATGACGGAAAAGGTGGCGGTAAAGAAGGCGGTCTGGATGCGTTCCTGCTGTTCGTAATGCCCTGCGCCTGCCCCGGGCAACTGATTCAGACCCTGATCAAAATTACGACCCAATGCCGCGCCGAGTAACGCACCCAGTGGCCCACCGACCAGGAATCCAAATGCCCCTCCAATGACTGTACCCCACCAGCTCATATCCTGTTATATCCTGTTTTGCAGTGTGTTTTACAAAGTATAATAACGCAGTCCTACCAACCAGCAAGCCAGTATTCCCGCGATGAAAAACAGCGAGATCAGTGCGGCTGTGTAGTGATGATACCGCCGGATCAGGTTCCGTTGTGGTATCGCGGATAATATGTATGGCCGACGCGGGTCCTGTGTCTTGCCGAGCACATTGACCGGCGGTACGGAACGGATCTCCTGATGATGCGACAACACCTCCTGCAAGGCTGCATTTCGTACCTGTTCCCATTCATGCATGTCTATCTGTCCGTTACGGTTATGATCATGGGTGTGTAACAAACGTTCACTGTCTGTCTTCCATTATTTCAGCAACTGCACGACCTCGGCGTTTACGTTCAGTTCGGTGCTGGCGCCGCCGACCGTCTTGAATAGTCTAATCGCATACAGGGTGTCTCCAGCATGCATGCGCATTTCGGTATAGCGGAAATTCCCGACGGAGAATATGCCGCGCCGGATTTTCGATCCGCTCTGGGGGCGTGGTGTGGCGCCATACCATTTATCGGTGATCGCCGGAATAACGTTGGCGCCTTCCGGATCAATAACACATTTGCCGGTGTCATCAATCAACAGAAACAGCTCATCACTTGTCCCCTTCTCTATTGTAACCCAGCTTGAATTTTTGCCGGAGCCACGGTGTTCCTGGATAGTGTAGCTGTACCAGGTGCAGCGTATGCCGGTCAGTGGCGCATGGATGGGCGGGCCTTCCATCAACAAGCCCTTGCCGTCCAATTCGACATACCCCTGGGCAGCGGAGCGAATCTTTGATGTGGGAATGTTTTCAAACGTGCGTTTGCGATGCAAAAACCAGAAACCACCGAAGAATCCGGCAATGCTGGCGACCAGGGCGCCGACCGTTACCGTCCAGAATTCGTCAGCCGGACTGAAGTGCGCCCATTCGGCGACCGTGGCCAGTAACGACATCGCCACAGATTATTTGAAAAGTTCTTGCAGATTGACGTCTTTCAACTCTTCCTGGCTGAACTGCAATAACTCGCGTTTGATGAAATTAAACATCCGCGCAATAATAACATCCGGGAATTGTTCGATGCGGATGTTGTTCGTGTTGACACTTTCATTGTAGAACTCACGTCGATCGGCAATGGCATCTTCCAACCCGTAGATGCGTGACTGCAAGTGCTGGAAGTTCTGGTTTGCCTTCAGATCCGGATAGGCCTCGGCGAGGGCAAACAGTGATCCCAGTCCAGTGCGTAACTGCGTCTCCTAGCGCGTTGACATCGGCTCGTTCACGTGCCGGTGGAAACGGCAGAGCGTGCCTGCATCACCTTTTCCAGCGTCTCCTGCTCAAAGCGCATGTATTGCTTGCAGGTCTCCACGAGTTTGGGCAATTCGTCATGGCGCTGTTTCAGCAGTACATCTATGTTTGACCAGGCCTTGTCAACATTGTGTTTCAGTGTGACCAGACTGTTATAAACGGTAATGGTATACACCAGCCCGACAGCAACTACACCGAACAACACAAATGTCGTGACATCCATCTATCCGCTCCCTCCACGAGACAGTCAAACTACCCGGGCAATGATTATTATTGAAATAATAATTGTTCTCATAAGATATACACAAGATACGCTTTCATCATGATCAGTGATCCGCTATCCTTTAACGCAGTACTGAAAAAAATCATTGGAGAGCATCATGAAGGGCGACGCCAAGGTAATCAGCTATCTGAACAAGGTGCTGAAAAATGAATTGAGTGCCATCAACCAGTATTTCCTGCATTCCCGCATGTACCGTAACTGGGGACTGAAACAACTGGCCGACCATGAATACGCCGAATCGATAGACGAGATGAAACACGCAGACAAACTCATAGAACGTGTCCTGTTTCTCGATGGTCTGCCCAATCTGCAGGACATGGGTAAACTGATGATTGGAGAAAACACAAAAGAAGTCATTGAGTGTGACCTGAAGCTGGAGCTGTTGGCCGTGCCCGATTTGCGTGAGGCGATCACCCATTGTGAGACGGTGAAGGACTTTATCTCCCGTGAGCTGTTTGAAGATATCCTCGAGAGCGAGGAAGAACATATCGACTGGCTGGAGACTCAGCTGGGTCTGATAGAAAAGATAGGCCTCGAAAACTACCTGCAATCGAAGATGTAATCATGTCCGCTGAAACAGGCTGGAAATTGTCTCCCGCCTGGTTTGTGTGGCAGTTGTTAATAATTCTCATTTGCACTATGATTGTGTACAGTCAACTGTAGTGATTCTGAAAAAAATGTACGTTTGTATATGTAATGCCGTTACCGATACCGATATCAATCGGGAAATAGATGCCGGTGCGGTCACGCTCGAACAGTTACGGGCCAAACTGAACGTGGCCAGTTCCTGTGGTCGTTGTTCCGTGACCGTAATCGAGCGGTTACACGCCAGACTCGAGTATGCGCTCAGCCAAATGGATCCCCCGATAGCCCACGCCAGCTAGTATTAAAATATACTGTCGCAGTTTCAACATGTTGTTTTACCGATAAAATACTGTATTGCAAGCTAATCCCCCTATACTATGCATTGACATACTAAATGATAATTGTTATCATTTAGGTTCAGGGTATAAAAACAATAGTGTGGGGTTTTCCGATGTCTCTGAAGCATAAAGCACTTTCCGGCGGGCTGATGACAGGCTTGCTGCTCGCCTTTACTGGATATACCGGTGCGGTCAGTGCTCAACAACAGACATCCTCGCCCGATGCAGATGTACTCAACCAGGTTTACGTCATCGGCTCGCGAGGCGATATCTATGACATCCCCGGCTCTGCCCATTACCTCGACCATGATGACATCAGTAACATGTCATATGACGATATCAATCGAGTTTTGCAGAAGGTCCCCGGTGTATATATCCGCGAAGAGGACGGTTACGGACTGTTCCCGAACCTGAGTCTGCGCGGGGTAGACACGACCCGCAGTGCCAAGGTTACGCTGATGGAAGATGGCATCCTCGCCGCGCCGGCACCGTATGCCGCTCCCGCCGCCTATTATTCACCCACAACGGGGCGCATGGACGGACTGGAATTGCTGAAAGGATCCAGCCAAGTCAAGTACGGCCCACACATCACCGGTGGTATCGTCAATTACATTTCCACCCCGATACCGGAGCAGCAACGCGTCTTCCTGCGTGCACAATATGGTGAAGACAATGATATGCGTACCCATGGTATCTACGGTAATACACTCGATACCGGTGCAGGCAGACTGGGTTTTGTGGTCGAAGCGTATGGACGTGATACAGACGGCTTCAAGCGTATCGACAGCCTTGCCGCACGCGAAACTAATGGTGAGACCGGGTTTTATAATATCGAGCCAATGGTGAAGCTGGCCTTCGAACCTGAGAGCAATATTTACCAGCGGATAGAGTTGAAATATGGGTATACAGAAAAGCAGGCCGATGAGACCTACCTGGGATTGAATACAAACGATTTTCGTGCAAGCCCGTATCGCCGTTACGCCGCGTCACAATATGACACGATAAATACCGAACAAACACGCACACATCTGCGCTACTTTGTTTCACCGACAGAAGATATTGATGTGGTGACAACAGCCTACTACAACGAATTTGCTCGTAACTGGTACAAGCTGAATGATCTGCGGTCTGCCACAGGTGGTCTCGCCGCCAATCTGGAGATGTCAGCAGCACTGGCGGGCGCGCAGTCAGGTGCGGGTCTGGCCTGTTTGCGTGGTGAGTTAGCATGTGGCTTGCGGGTTCGTGCCAACAATCGTGAATATTATGCCTGGGGTGTGCAGAGTGATTTGGAATGGCGTATAGATACAGACGGTCTCGCCCATGAAGTCGGCGTTGGAATCCGGTATCACAATGATGTAGAAGACCGGTTCCAATGGGACGATGTGTATGCCCAGTCTGCAAACGGGTCGATCAGCGGTATCACGCGCGGCATCCACGGTACA
>CAMBTO010000051.1 GCA_945870865.1 Klebsiella pneumoniae | reverse complement strand
GGCCTCTAGACGATGGGGACCTGGATTAACAGCTATGTACTTCTACTCTTGACCCCATCATAGTACTATGATGGCGTCCCCAAGGGGATTCGAACCCCTGTCGCCGCCGTGAAAGGGCAGTGTCCTAGGCCTCTAGACGATGGGGACTTAATACGAGGTAGATTACAACTCAGAATAAGTCAATATAATACAGGCCGCCATTCTTGGCATTTATAGACATCCAGTCAATCACAATTTACGACATCCAGTCCCGCTACAATAAAGGACTGGTGGAGCCAGGCGGGATCGAACCGCCGACCTCTTGCATGCCATGCAAGCGCTCTCCCAGCTGAGCTATGGCCCCGTTGATGCTGTTATTTTTCCGATTTATCCTGTTACCCGAAAAAATCGAGATCAGGGACAACGGCAAAACAGGCGGCAGAATTTACGTTACCACCACCCCGCTGTCAAGTTACCTGAGCCGACTCGATATAGTTTATCGCCTTGATTAAGCGATTTAAGACCTTTTTACGGCCAATCAGGACTATCGTGACATCTATTGAGGGGGATACTGCGCCACCTGTCACCGCCACCCGTAATGGTTGCGCTACTTTACCCAGTTTCATTTCAAAACTGGCCGCCGTCGCCTCAATAATCCGATGGACATCCTGACTGGTCCACTCCGGTAACGCTTCAAGTGCGCTATAAATTGTTTGAAATGGCCCCACCAATGGTTGCTTTAGATGCTTCTGGGCGGCCTCTGTATCAAACTGTGCAAAATCTTCATAGAAAAACTGGCTTTGTTCCGCCATTTCTTCCAGCGTTTTTACTCTCTCCTTCTGGATTTCGCATAATGCCGCCAAAGGTGGCCCCTGTGACGTATCAAGATTACGTTTATGCAGATGGCTCTCCAGCAAGGGCCCCAGGCGGTCCCCGGAGCTCTGTTTTAGGTAGTGCTGGTTCAACCAGAGCAACTTGTCCGGATTAATGGCCGCTGCGGCCTTGTTTACATCGCTGACATCGAACAACCGGATCATTTCCTCTATTGAAAAAATTTCCTGATCCCCATGTGACCAACCCAACCGTACCAGGTAGTTCAGCAAGGCCTCGGGCAAAAATCCCTTGTCCCTATATTCGAGCACACTGGCTGCCCCTTCGCGTTTAGACAACTTTTTACCCAGTTGATCCATTATCAAGGGTATATGCGAATAAATGGGCGGTGTCTTACCCAGCGCATTGAAGATATTTATCTGGCGTGGGGTATTATTAAGGTGGTCATCACCACGAATAACATGGGTAATCGCCATATCCACATCATCTGCAACCACGGTCAGATTGTAGGTCGGACTGCCATCTGACCTGGCGATTATCAGATCATCAAGTTCGACATTCTGGTACACCACCCTGCCCTGAATAAGATCATCGATGACGACTTCACCGTCCTGCGGATTTTTAAAGCGGATTACCGGGTGGTCATGTAGTTGAACTACATTTCCACCCATTTCCCGGCACTTGCCGTTGTATTTTGGCTTATCCCCGCGTGCCATCGCACTGGCTCGCATTACTTCAAGCTCTTCCTTGCTGCAATAACAGCGGTAAGCATTCCCTGTATCCAGTAATTGCTGTATGACCTCAGCATAGCGGGCCCCTCTTTGGGACTGATAATACGGCCCTTCGTCCGTGTCCAGGCCCAGCCACTGCATACCGTCAATAATGATATCGACTGCTTCCTGGGTAGACCGCTCCCGATCCGTATCTTCAACCCGCAAGATGAAGGTTCCCTGATGATGTCGAGTATAAAGCCAGGAAAACAGCGCTGTTCGTATGCCACCGATATGTAAATAACCAGTCGGGCTTGGGGCAAATCGTGTTCTTATTGATTTCACAGTAGTATTTTCATCGTTTTAAAAATGTGGCCGCTCAGTTTAACATCAACCAGCCGATTTTTTGTTTTCAAACCAAAGATATACGGCTGGCAGCGATGAATTCGTCATGCATAGGTCGCGCTTTCAATCCCGAATTAACACACTATCAATACAATTCTATAATTTGCCAAACCGGACAAAGAAACCGACGATATTCACGTTTCAGTAGTCATCAACTTATAATAGGAAAAACGTACTATTAACATTAAATAAATTATATATAATATTGATTTTAATTGTTTTTTAATCAGTTATTTCTACTATTTCCTCAAGTGACTTTCGAGTCTGTTCCGGCACATGTTGCGGATAACCGTACCAGAACAGTCCGGTTACAAACTTACGCGTTTTATCGACCCTCATCAGCTGTAGAAACCGTTCATCCCTTATCACATTGCCAGTTGTCCATTTCATACCCACCCCGGCCTGCCACAGATATAACATCATGTTCTGTGCCGCACAGGCGCAAGCAGCATAGTCCTCCGATTGCTGGATAGGATCGGTGGAGACGTTACAAGTCATGACTAGCCAGCCAGGAATGGCATCCAGCCTCTCCCGGATCGCGATACGGGCAGTGTCAGACGGCCCAACTGCCTTGATATCCGTGATTAAATCCTTAACCTGTACACAGATTCGTGGCCCCAAAAGATGGAAATGCCAGGGTTCAGTTTTCTTGTGGTTCGGTGCCCAGCGTGCTAGTTCAATCGCCTCCAGAATGAGGGAGGTCTCGACCGGGTTATTTTTAAAAAAATTGATAGTCCGTCTGGATCGGATGCTGGTTGCATACAATTCCAGTCGCGAGATTTCACTATTATCAGGAGTATTCAACATAATATGGTCCAATACAGGCATAATTGAGGGGAACAATATTCAGGAATATTATGATACCGGTATTCGCAGATAGTATCAGTAGTACCATTATAACTCTCGCAGACGCGGAGAATTTCTCTGCAAATCAGGACATATGCCATTTTTCCTTATAAAGACACACTTTTACGGGCATAATTATCCCACAGTTCCTAACTTCCACCTGTTAAGAAAATGACTGATGCGATTATCGTAACGCGGAATCTTCAGCGCCATTATCATATGGGGGGCGAGCTGATCCAGGCGTTACGAGGCTTTGATATAACCATCAGCCGTAACGAATATGTGGCGATAATGGGAACCTCCGGTTCGGGTAAGTCAACCCTGATGAACCTGATTGGATGTCTGGATACGGCCAGCGAGGGTAGTTACTGGCTCAATGGTAAGCTGGTATCCGACATGAACAATCGGGAACTAGCCCGGATACGCAACGAAAAAATCGGTTTTATATTTCAGACCTTCAATTTGTTGCCGCGGATTGATGCGCTGCAAAATGTAGAACTGCCGCTGATTTATCGTGGAATCCCGCGCAAGGAACGCCTGGCACGAGCGGCGGAGGTACTAACGCAGGTTGGACTCGGTGATCGTATGAATCACCGGCCGAACGAGATGTCAGGAGGTCAAAGACAACGGGTGGCCATCGCCCGTGCCCTGGTCACACGTCCTGAAATCATCCTGGCAGATGAACCCACCGGTAACCTGGACACAAAAACGGGTAACGAGATCATGGCACTGCTAGATAAACTTCATAATGACGGGAATACGATCATTGTGGTAACACATGAGTCAGATATCGCCAAACATGCTCAACGTATCATACAGCTGATGGATGGCTCCCTGCAGACTGATACCGGCATAATCCATCGGAGAGAGATGTAATGACAAATCGACGTTTGCTGTATCCGTACCTGTTATTGCTCGCATTTCTGCTTGCCGCCTGTAGTAAAAAAGAAGAGCCTGTATCCGATATCTATGAGAGTACGTCTGTCGCAACCCGTGATATAGATATTTCGGTCGAGGCGGCCGGAATTATCGAACCTGAAACCACCATCGAGGTTAAATCTAAGGCATCTGGTGAAATTCTCGCCCTGAACGCTGATACCGGCGACCACGTTGAACAAGGCATCCTGCTGGTGCAGGTAGACAAGCGCAGTCCGGTGAACATTCTTGATCAATCACGTGCCGACCTCGAGGCCGCCAAGGCGCGGCGTAAGATTGCAACTACACAATTGAACAGGACCAGGAGCCTGCTGGATAAAGGTATTGTGACGGAAACCGAGTATGAAACAGCCGAACTGGAACTGGCCAATGCCGGGGCTGCCGTAATCAGTCGACAGGTAGAACTGGAGAATGCCCAGATTGCCCTCGATGATACCGACGTCAAGGCACCGATATCCGGCATAATCATTGAAAAAAACGTAGAACGCGGTCAGGTTATCTCGTCCCCTACCCGTGATGTGGGCGGCGGTACCGTATTACTGAAGATGGCCGATCTGGCCACGGTACAGGTCAGGACCCGTGTGGATGAAACGGACATAGGCAAGATAGAACCTGGCATGGAGGCCATCGTTAAGGTCTCCTCCTATCCAAACCAGCCATTTAACGGTCAGGTACTGAAAATCGAGCCGCAGGCCACGGTAGACCAGAATGTCACCATGTTTCCTGTTTTAATACGGCTTGAAAATCCCAAGGGACTGCTAAGACCGGGGATGAATGCCGAAGTTATCATTAATATAGCCCATGCTGAAAACGTCATGGCTGTTCCCACCATGGCACTGCGTACAGATCGCGATCTGGCGACGACTGCCGCCGTCCTGCAAATCAGTTCGGATGAACTGAAGCAGAAAATAGCGTCCTCCCGCGCAACCGTGTTGAAGACAAACCAGGCTCCAGAGCCTGAATTACTTAGTCCCGAGATGAATAATGATGCGCTTAATCAATCCTCGGCCAGGGCGACAGGTCGTAATCGGGATTTTCGAACTGAGGAAAATGATGGTGCTGAATTACCCCGTAGCAAATCGAGTATCGAATTTCAGTATGGTGGCGAATACTGGGTCCTGCTGGTACGGGATAATGTCCTTGAGCCCCGGTTTGTCAAAACCGGTATTACTGACCTTGAGTATAGCGAGATCGTCATGGGACTGCAGAAAGACGAACAGGTATTGATACTGCCAAGCTCCGGCCTGCTCGAGCGGCAGGAAGAGATCCAGAACTCCCTCAATCGACGTATGCGCCCACCCGGGATGTAACTGGATACAGACAACAATATGCATTTGATAGAGATCATCCGACTTGCCTTTCAGTCCATACTGGCCAACCTGTTTCGTGCCATGCTGACGATGCTGGGTATCGTCATAGGTGTAGCTTCGGTCATCACGATGGTGGCGATGGGTACCGGGGCACAACAAGCCATCAATGACCGTATTGAATCGCTGGGCACAAACATCCTGACAGTCTCATCAAGCCGATCCTTCCGTGGCGGTGTTTCGAGAAACCAGATGACACTGACCGTTAATGATACGACCAGGCTGGCAGAAGATTCCCGCTATATCAGTGCGGTCATACCCGAAATTTCAGGACGGGAGCAGGTGAAATACGGTAATACCAACCAGAATCTGTCTGTCGTCGGCACCACCCCGGATTTTGCGGAGGTAAAAGGCTTCGAAATTGAAAGCGGCAGGCTGTTTAATGTAGCCGATAATAATGCCAAACGGAGGATTGCAGTGCTGGGTGGCGAAGTTGCCGAAGAACTGGGGGTTGATCCGCTTGAGTTGATAGGCAACACAATCTCGATACGCAACTTTCCATTTGAAGTCATCGGTATATTGAAAAAGAAGGGGTCTGTCGGCTATAACAACCCGGATGATGACATCTGGATACCGCTGCTCACATCGCAATATAGGGTCTATGGCACAGACCGCGTGGAAGCCATCAGTGTGCAGGTCATTGATAATGTCAGTATCGAAAAGGCCATGGTCGAAATCGAACGTATCTTGCGCAGGGAACACCGGATACTCCCCGGCAAGGACAATGATTTTTCCATCACCGACAGCAAGATGTTCCTCAACACCGCCCAGGAGGCCACCCGGATATTCACATTGTTGCTTGCCGGTATAGCCGGAGTAAGTCTGCTGGTAGGTGGCATAGGTATTATGAATATCATGCTGGTCTCTGTTACAGAACGGACGCGGGAGATCGGTATCCGTATTGCCCTGGGTGCGACCCGTTCCAATATCCTGATGCAGTTCCTGGTCGAGTCTGTGACACTTTGCCTGACAGGTGGCATCGTCGGCATCCTCACCGGCATCGCTGTCTCCACGCTATTGAATGAACTGGCTGGTTGGCAAACCTTTGTATCCATCCCGTCGATACTGGTTGCATCCCTGTTCAGCGCCGCCGTGGGATTACTCTTCGGCATCTGGCCCGCACGCCGGGCGGCCTATCTCGACCCGGTCGAGGCACTACGGTACGAATAACCAGAATGCGCGGATCACGAAATTACTCTGGCAATACCTGGTCCGGGAACTGGTCTGTCCTGAAGAGCCTGCTGCCCTACTTCATGGTATTTCGCGGGAGGGTCATCATCGCGATGCTTTGTCTGGTAATGGCCAAACTGGCGAGTGTCACCCTGCCCTTTGCGATGAAATATATCGTAGACTCACTTGATGCGACCCAAACCAGGGTCATAACACTGCCGTTATTGTTCCTGGTTTTTTACGGGATTCTCCGGTTCGGCACCATCATTTTTGGTGAAATACGCGACTCCATATTTGGTCGTGTAACTGAAAACGCCATGCGGAAAATTGCCCTGAATGTATTCAATCATCTGCATACACTCGATCTTGAGTTTCACCTGTCCAGAAAAATGGGGGGCTTGTCCCGGGATATTGAACGCGGAACCAGTGGCATCAGTTTCCTCATGCGATTCCTGCTATTCAATATCGTCCCGACCCTGCTGGAAATCCTGATGGTAACCGGTATACTTTTTTATAACTATGGTGCTGCATTTGCCGTCATTATCATTACTTCTGTCACAACCTATATTATCTTTTCAGTTCTTGTAACCGACTGGCGCAACAGTTATGTGCGCACCATGAACGAAATGGATAGTCAATCCAGCACCTATGCACTCGACAGCCTGATGAATTTCGAGACCGTAAAGTATTTCAACAATGAACAGTATGAGGCTAACCAGTTTGACAGCAACCTGAAAAAACTGGAAGACGCCAGGATGCAGAACAGACTCTCGCTGGTTGCCCTGAATTCTGGTCAGGCCGTCATTATATCGATCTCGATCACTGTAATCATGATCCTGGCCTCACGCATGGTAGTAGATGGACGCATGACCATCGGGGATCTGGTCCTGGTAAATGCCTTCATGGTCCAGCTCTTTATTCCGCTGAATTTCCTTGGATTCGTATACCGGGAAATCAAACGTGCACTGGCGGATGTTGAACATATGTTTTCACTTATGGCAGCAGTACCTGCCATTAAGGACAAACTGGATTCCGCAGATCTGAAGATAACGAGCGGTGAAATCACTTTTGACAATGTGAGTTTTTCCTACAAATCTGACCGTCAGATTCTGTTCAATATCAATCTGACCATACCGCCAGGAAAAAAGTATGCGTTGGTAGGCCCTAGTGGCTCGGGCAAATCCACTATTGCACGCTTGTTATTCCGGTTTTACGACATTGAAAGTGGCAAACTCTGCATTGATGGACAGGATCTGCGTGAGGTCACCCAGGACAGTCTGCGTCAGGCCATCGGTATCGTACCGCAGGACACTGTGCTGTTTAATAATTCCATTTATTACAATATTGCCTACGGCTCACCACAGGCCACGGATGTCGAAGTCAAACACGCAGCACGGCTGGCGCATCTGGATGATTTCATCAAGCAGTTGCCTGACGGCTACGATACGCTGGTAGGTGAACGTGGGCTAAAGGTGTCCGGTGGTGAAAAACAACGGATAGCCATTGCCAGAATGCTGCTAAAACGGCCAACCATCATGATTTTTGATGAGGCCACCTCTTCGCTGGACTCCACAGCTGAACAGGCGATAATCGGGGCGTTAAATGAAATTTCAGCAACCCGGACCACACTGATAATTGCACATCGGCTCTCAACCATTATTGATGCCGACGGCATCGTGGTTCTGCGCCATGGCAAGATAGTCGAACAGGGAACCCATCAGGAGTTGCTGGAGCACAAGGGGGTCTATGCCAAGATGTGGGAAATCCAGCAACACCAGTCTGAGCAAAAACAGCCGGTATCTGCCTGACGCAGTTACCGGCGTATATCAGGCCAGTTTTTTAATCAATCCGTTTATATTATGAGTAAAAACAGATGGCTATATCAAATTTAATGGTTTATAAAATATCTATAATTCTCACCAAAAAAATATGATCTTAAAGAATCCTTCTACTATAGTGGACCCCTCCGTCAAGACAATAATGACCGTTAACAACAGCAACTACAACCCCGCCGAAATTGAAAAGTTTGAGCAGATAGCCAGCGAATGGTGGGACCCCACCGGTAAATTAAAAACACTGCATATTATCAATCCGCTGCGCCTGCAATATATTAGCGACGCAGTCGATCTGAAAAACGCCCGTGTGCTGGACATAGGTTGCGGTGGCGGTCTGCTGACCGAGGCAATGGCCACCACTGGCGCACTGGTGACCGGTATTGATGCAGGCGAGATAAACATCACCATAGCACAGGATCATCTGCAAATATCTGGTCTGACTGTCGAATATATAGCCACAACAGTTGAACAATACCAGCAGGCAGTGGGCCGGCAATTTGATGTAATCACCTGTATGGAGATGCTGGAGCATGTGCCCGATCCCGTTGCCATCATTGAAACGGCGGCCGGAATGCTGCGGCCAGGTGGTCATCTGTTTTTATCAACGCTAAACCGTAACCTGCGCGCCTATCTGGAATCGATCATCGCCGCGGAATACCTGTTGAAGCTAATACCCGCCGGAACACATACCTACTCCCAATATATCCGCCCTTCCGAGCTTGGTAGATGGGTCCGTGGATCCGGTCTTCAGATCATTGATATTTCCGGGCTGAAATATATACCGCTGCTGGATCGGGTTTATCTGTCTTCTGACCCGTCGGTTAACTATATCCTTCATGCGATAAAACCGGACTGAAACGGTGAAGATGGTCAGGCACCTGTTATTCGATCTGGACGGCACGATCGCCGATACGGCACCTGATCTGGCGCAGGCGCTGAACCTGCTGCGTGAGGAACATGACCGGCCTGCACTTGATTTAGCCCGGATTCGGCCACTGGTCTCCGCAGGTGCAGCGGCCATGATCTGCGATGCATTTGCCATCAGTGCTCAGGCCCCGCAATTTAGCGCATTACGCGAGCGGTTTCTCGCGATCTACAGTGAGAATATCTGTTGTCATACCCTTTTATTTCCTGGCATGGACCAGGTGCTGGATTATCTGGATGCAGAAAAAATCCGTTGGGGTATCGTGACGAACAAACCCGGCTGGTTGACCATGCCTTTACTGGACGCCATGGCACTGGATAGACGCAGCGCCTGTATCGTCAGTGGTGATACCCTGCCCCTGCGTAAACCCCATCCTGAGCCGCTGTTGCATGCATGCAGACTGATGGCATGCCGCCCGGAGGAAACCGCCTACATCGGTGATGCCCACACCGACATCCAGGCCGGTGCAACGGCGGGGATGGCAACCGGACTCGCCCTCTACGGCTATCTCGAACCCGATGCGCAACCACACAGCTGGGGGGCGGACATCCTCTTCCATAAACCGCTTGATATCCTGGACTGGCTACCAGTCAAACCCTGATGTCAAATCCGGACAGATATTGCCAGCAAAAGGCCGCCCCGGATGGTTCAAACCTTTATTACGCACTGTTATTTGAGCCGACTGAAACCCGTCGGTATTTGCTACCGCTGTTTGCCCTGCACTATGAAATTGCTGACTGCCTGACCGCCTCGACGGATCCCGGCGTAATCCGCGTCAAATTGCAGTGGTGGTCTGAGGAACTGGTTCGACTGGCCAATAACGAACCGCGACACCCGGTAACGACTGCACTATTACCTGTCGTGGCAGAAACGGGCACTGATCCGGCCCTGTTCAACCAGTATCTCGAAACCACAGGTTCGCTGCTCTCACGGCGTTCATGCACATTACCTGCGATCGAATGGCTGGGACAGATGCAGACCGGACTTGGGGCCTTGTGGAAGGCCGCCGCCGCGATATCGAACACCCGTTCAGATTCACTGACACTGCTACAACACAACGGTGGCAAGGGCTTTATGGTCGAGCTGTTACAAAACATCCATTATCTGATACCGCGTGGGATCGTCTTTATCCCGGATGAGCTACGGGAGCAGCCCGATGAGCACGGTGTCAGCCTCGCCCGATTCCGCACACTGTTTGACACGCTGGAGACACAGCTGGAACAGGATTATGTGGCATTGGCGGGAACAGGCAGAATCGGTTATTACCACCGAATCATGAACCGGCTTGCCTGCACCATGTGTACCGAGATTCGTCTGGATGGCTATCAGCTACCAAAGCATAAAGTTGTACTGACACCGCTACGCAAATTCTGGATAGCTACGAGGACCCGTTATCTGGGATAGCAGATACAGGCTGTCTGCTGGCCCCTTTCGGATAGTAAAGCCTGATCCTCAGGCGCCGCAGAGTCGCCGCATCAACATTCGCGGATGTTAACAGGTAGCTGAAGTCTCTTGACTCTTTCGTCCGTAGTACCAGAACGATAAAATCAGGCAACAGTATCGTCGCACTGATCAATTGCGCCATGCGGGTCTGTTTGTCGTTATGAACCACAAACCACTGGTCGTGGCGATCCAGTAGCAGTGTCATCGGCCGATAGGCAATGACTATTGTTCTCTCAAAAACCTTTTCTTGTTCATCCATGAAATCATCATCATACTGACCCGACGTCAGCGCTAAAAACTTCCGTTTAACCGCACATAATAGGTAACATTTTAGCTGCAATATTGGTAAAATATCAAAAACATGGGGCATTCAGATAAAACAGTGGTCACCGAGAATAACACCGGACTAAAAACCGGGGGTACGCCACAACATACAGTTGTTCCCGCTCCTGCTGCGCCGAAAGAATACGGTGGGCCCAAAGGACTGGAACCGACACGTTATGGCGATTGGGAAAAAAAGGGCCGCTGCATCGATTTTTAACGAATTAACCCGAAATTATCTGTATACCCTGCAATCGATTTATTTTGCATACAAAGGAGTTTCAATAATGGCGTCTGTACGAGGTCCACTGTCACCGCATCTGAGCGTGTACAAGTGGCAGATCACCATGATTTTGTCGATATTACACCGCGGCACCGGCGTATTTCTCAGTCTCGGGCTGTTATTACTGAGCTGCTGGTTGCTGGCCATCGCCACGGGCCCGGAAGCCTACGCGAACATTGCACCCCATGTCAGCAGCTGGTACGGCCAGACCATCTTGTTCCTGTTCAGCTTTTCGCTGTACTTCCACCTTTGCAACGGCGTACGCCATCTGTTCTGGGATGCGGGTATGGGTTTCCAGATCAAAACATTCTATAGAAGTGGTTATGCTGTCATGGCGGCATCCGCGATTTTGACAGCAGTGACCTGGCTAATCGGAGGTGCACTGTGAAATTACGTGCGCCACTGGCTACCGCCCGCGGACTCGGTTCCGCCAAGGAAGGAACCCATCATTTCTGGAACCAGCGTTTGACCGCCATTGTGCTGGTACCGATGACACTGTGGATCATGGTATCGCTGGTCAGAATGACCAACGTTGACTACGCGACGGTGACCCAGTGGATAGCGGCCCCGTTAAATGCCGTGCTGCTGCTGATTTTCCTGCTGGCACTGTTTTATCACGCACTGCTGGGTGTGCAGGTTGTCATCGAGGACTACATCCATAGCGAATGGCAGAAAATCGCCTGTCTTATCCTAGTCAAGTTCACCATCCTGCTGACCGGTCTCACCTCGGTGCTGGCCGTTATTAAAGTTTTTCTGGGGTTATAGGAATGTCTTACAAAATTATCGATCATAAATACGACGTGGTAGTTGTTGGCGCCGGTGGTGCCGGTCTGCGTGCCACGTTTGGCATGGCCGAGAAAGGCCTGAAAACTGCCTGTATCACCAAGGTGTTCCCAACCCGCAGCCACACGGTGGCCGCCCAAGGCGGTATCAGTGCCGCACTGGCCAACATGGGGCCGGACGATTGGCGCTGGCACATGTATGACACGATCAAGGGCTCGGACTGGCTCGGTGATCAGGATGCGATTGAATATATGTGCCGCGAGGCCATACCGGCTGTTATCGAACTGGAACATTACGGCGTACCCTTCTCCCGCACCGAGGAAGGCAAGATTTACCAGCGACCGTTTGGTGGCATGACCACCAATTACGGCGAAGGCACGGCCCAACGTACCTGCGCCGCCGCTGACCGCACCGGCCATGCGATCCTGCACACGCTCTATCAGCAATCATTGAAACACCAGGCCGAATTTTATATCGAATATTTTGCGATTGATCTGATCATGGATGTCGATGGCGTCTGCCGTGGTGTCGTTGCCTGGAACTTGGAAGACGGCACAATGCATCGCTTTACTGCGCACATGGTCGTACTCGCGACCGGTGGTTATGGCCGCTCCTATTTCTCGTGCACATCTGCGCACACCTGTACCGGTGACGGAAACGCGATGGTGCTACGTGCCGGCCTGCCCTTGCAGGATATGGAGTTTGTGCAGTTCCACCCGACCGGAATCTATGGCTCCGGCTGTCTGATCACCGAGGGAGTACGTGGTGAAGGCGGTTACCTGACCAATTCAAACGGCGAACGCTTCATGGAGCGTTATGCGCCGTCGGCAAAGGATCTGGCCTCGCGTGACGTGGTCAGCCGTTCAATGACAATTGAAATCCGTGAAGGCCGCGGTGTCGGCCCGGACAAGGACCATATCCATCTGCATCTGGAGCATCTGGGGCCGGAGATCATTAATGAGCGTCTGCCAGGCATCGCCGAATCGGCCCGTATCTTTGCCGGTGTCGATGTAACAAAAGAACCGATCCCGGTTATCCCGACCGTGCATTACAATATGGGCGGTATCCCGACCAATTTCTACGGTGAAGTGCTCGATATGAAAGACAGCAAGATGAGTGTCGTGCCCGGCCTGATGGCGATTGGTGAAGCGGCCTGCGTCTCGGTCCATGGCGCCAACCGCCTTGGTTCAAACAGCCTGCTCGACCTGGTGGTGTTCGGTCGTGCCGCCGCCATACGCGCTGCCCAACTGATCAAACCGAATACCGATCACAAGCCGCTACCGCAAGGTGCCGGTGATGAAACGATCGCCAAATTCGATCGTCTGCGCAATGCGAAAGGCAAGCTGCGCACCTCCGAGATACGCATTAACATGCAGCGCACGATGCAGAGCAATGCCGCCGTGTTCCGTACCGGTGAGGTATTACGCGAAGGCGTCAGCCAGTTAACACAGATTTATCAGTCGTTTAATGATGTAGGCGTGACCGACCGCTCGACGACCTGGAACACGGATCTGGTCGAGACACTGGAGTTGGAAAACCTGTTGCAGTGTGCGCTGATCACGATCACCTCGGCGGAGAACCGCCAGGAGAGCCGTGGTGGCCATGCACGAGAGGACTTCCCGGATCGCGATGATGACAAGTGGCTCAAACACACTTTGTCCTGGCTTGACGTGAAGACCGGTGAGGTCAAATATGGGTACCGTCCGGTCACACTGACGACACTGACCGACGAGGTCAAGGCCGTACCACCGAAAAAACGCGTTTATTGATTATAGTCGACAAGAACGAAGAGAGATGAATCATGGCTGAATTTACACTTCCAAAAAATTCCAAAATCAGACCCGGCAAGACGGTGACTGACGGCAAGGGTGGAAACAACAGAAAGATTTTCCGTATCTACCGCTGGGACCCGGACACTGGAGAAAACCCGCGAGTCGACAGCTACGATATCAATCTGGACAAGTGTGGGCCGATGGTGCTCGACGCACTCATCTATATCAAGAATGAAGTCGACACCACGCTGACGTTCCGCCGCTCCTGCCGCGAAGGTATCTGTGGTTCCTGCGCGATGAACATCGACGGCACCAACACGCTGGCGTGTATCAAATATATCAGCGAGACGGCGAAGGAATGCCCGGTCTATCCGTTGCCGCATTTGGAAGTAAAGAAAGACCTGGTACCAGATCTGACCCACTTCTATGCGCAGTATGCATCCATCAAGCCGTGGATCGAGACCCAGTCTGCACCGCCGCCAGACCGCGAAAGACTGCAATCGAAGGAAGAACGCGAAAAGCTGGATGGCCTTTACGAATGCATCCTGTGTGCCTGTTGTTCAACTGCTTGTCCGAGCTACTGGTGGAATAGCGATCGCTACCTCGGCCCGGCTATCCTGTTACAGGCCTACCGCTGGATCGCGGACAGCCGTGATGAAACAACCGGTGAGCGTCTGGACAATCTGGAAGATCCGTTCCGTCTGTACCGTTGTCATACGATCATGAACTGTACCAATACCTGTCCGAAGGGACTGAACCCGGCCAAGGCCATTGCCGAGATCAAGAAATTGATGGTCTCCCGCTCGATCTAATGTCCGGGGCTGGATGAGTAATCTGTCCCGTCTTACATGGCGCTGCCATCGCGGTATGAAGGAACTGGATACGCTGTTGCAGCTTTATTTGCAATCTGACTATCCACAACTCAGCACCGAGCTCCAACAGGTCTTTGAACAGTTTCTCGATGAGCCGGACCCGGAGATCTATGCCTGGATCACCGGCCATACCGAGCTGCCGGATAATCGCTACCGCTTCCTGATTGATCGTCTGCGTACGATCAATACACCTGCACCGTGAACCCGTATCTGACCTCACTGCCGTCTTTCGGTGTAATTGAAGTCAGTGGCGAGGATGCCTCTGCCTTTCTGCAAGGCCAGTTCACGAGCAATCTGTCTGCCATTGATGAACATGGACACCAGTTCAGCGCCTGGTGCAATGCACAGGGTCGTGTCATCTGCACACTGCGAGTTATTTTGCATGACAACCGTTACCTGATGGTGCTGCCGCGCGAGTTGATAGCGAGTGTCTGCCAGCGGCTGAAGATGTATGTGCTGCGTTCAAAGGTGGTCGTTACTGACCAGAGTTCTCACTACTGCTGCTTCGGCCAGTCAGGCATACCAAGGGATCCTGAAGTACTGGCAGCGATACGGGTAACGCTGGATTCAGACCGGACGCTGATGCTCGTTACGGCAGACCAGCAGATATCGGTCACGGTCACGACCACGACGCCGAATGCTGAACAGTTGTGGCAGGTGGCCGATATCCGTGCCGGAATCCCCTGGATTTGTCCGCAGACCAGTGCTGAATTCCTGCCACAGGAACTGGCGCTCGAACCGCTCGGGGCGTTGAGCTACAACAAGGGCTGTTATCCGGGTCAGGAGATTATCGCCCGGCTGCACTTTCGTGGCCGGGTCAAACGCAGCCTGTATCAGGGATATCTCGAGCCTACCGGTATCGAGCCGGAAATCAGCGCTAAAATCATCGGAAACACTGGAGCACAGACAGTTGGCCTCGTGGTAAACCGGGTGTGGGAATCGCAGAGCCGGGTCGCGGTGTTGGCCGTGATAGATCCTGATTTAGCTGCCACTGATACGCTGCAATTGGAGAGCGGTGTAACGCTGCACTACGAACCACTCCATCTTCCAGCAGAGAGTATCTAATCGCCTGTGGCCCGTGGTAAACGTGTTCTGAGTCCGTTCCTGCCTGCCTGGTGGCTGGGCAATCCGCATCTGCAAACACTCTGGCCCTATCTTTTCCGAGGTGCGCCAGCGCTGACGTATCAGAATGAACGTCTGGAATTGCCCGACGGTGATTTTGTGGATCTGAGCTGGACCCCGAATACCTCCGGCCCCCTCGTCGCCGTGTTTCACGGGCTGGAAGGCAGTATCCATTCGCCCTATGCCGCTGCCATGATGGCCGCCATCCAGCGACGGGGCTGGCGCGGTGTGTTGATGCATTTTCGCGGATGCAGCGGCACACCAAACCGGCTCGAC
>CAMBTO010000050.1 GCA_945870865.1 Klebsiella pneumoniae | reverse complement strand
GTTGATACGTGCAAGTTTGGCATGGAATTTACGAACGACAACGTCACGAAACAGGTAGCGACTGCACAGAAAGGAGAGGGTGGCACCGATGGTAGACGCAAATGAAGCGATGATAGTGCCCCACACCATTCCGAATATCACGCCACTTGCCATAATCAGGATGCCAGCGACAGGTAACGACAGTCCGGTCAGCAATACAAACAGCAGAACAAAGCCGCCCGCTATTTTATAGGGGTGCAGCTTGGAGTAGTCAGCAAGCAGCGCCTGACTTGCCTTCAGGGTGTCAAAATTAATATGATTTTGCAGATCCAGCAGGAAAAATGCGCCGGTCAGGGCGGCCAACAGGACCAGTAACAACTGTTTATTCCGGTGCATGGACGTGACCACTGTGTGTTTAATCCTGGTCAGAAAAGGGAAGCCGTGTGTCCGGTATCAGCACCGGGTAGTACAAACGCTGCTACAATAACAATAACAATAACACACCAGCGGTCGTGTGTGCAGGTTCGGAACTGAAGAAGCGAGAGCGAATGAACTGGCGGACTGAAAAATGTTCGGCATCGGGATGACCCAGTTCATATTCAAATTCATGACGATTTTTAAAGACCAGATCCGTAAGGGAGAGATTGTGTCGTCCCGGCTATCGGTCTGGTCTGGATCAGGTATGAACAACCAGGTGATCCGATGCACCTTGCTGGCAAATCCGGACACACCCTTGTAACAGCATCGATAGATATTCATTAACGTAATCTCGTATGTACACATTCTGTAATTGCCAAATTATCACTTTATCAGGAGCAGACACCTGTTATGGATGATGAACTGTGATAGCTTTCATAGCAAAAATTAATCTAATCAATAGCTTATATTATGTGATGAAGTTTGCGTACTACGGTGGCAGATAATCGAATCCAGCCGCTATGCGGGGTGCGTTCCGACCTATAAAACACTTGGTTTTTTCATTACAGAGGGTAATATAGAGGGCGATAAAACCAATCTGATTATATCGAGTACGTGGATAATAAATGCTACTTCGCTCATTTGCACTGACAGTACTGGTTTTTGTTTCGTCCACACTCGTTGCCGCAGATTTTTCCACACCGATGGGTCGGGTCAAGGACACAACAGATCGTGTTATTACCATCCTGAAGGCTGAGTCGCTTAGCCGGGATACACGCTGGAGCCAGATTGCGACACTGATTTACGAAGGTTTCGATTTTCGCACGATGTCACAAAGCGTACTTGCCACCCAGTGGCAGCGTGCGACCGAGGAAGAACGCAAGAAATTCACCGAATTCTTTTCCCAGTATATCGAGGCCACTTATCGCTCAAAGATTGAGGCCTACACCGACCAGCAGATCATCTACAAGGATGAACTAATCCGCGGTGACAGGGGCGTTTTTGAGACGATCATTATCGCTGGCGGAACGGAAATCCCTGTCAATTACAAACTGAAGAAAAACCAGGACAGCTGGTATGCCTACGACGTCGTCATCGAAGGCGTCAGCCTGGCTGCCAATTACCGCAGTACCTTTGCCGCGATCGTGAAGAACGAAGGCATGGAAGGCCTGATGCTGGATGTCCAGCGCAGAATCGAGAAATACAAGGAGGAAAACGCCTCCAACAATAAGGCGGGGTAAAATTTGTAATTCGGGGGTCAGAGTCCGAGTAATCCCCACGAAGTTTTATGATTTCTATTGTTTCAGCATAAATTCCGAGTTTTTCTGAACATTACTTACCCCCCCATGAATGATGTATTACCAATATAAACGGCAGTAAAATCTTACTGTTTCATTTTGAAATGCGCTTTGCTCGTAGAATATTCTGCACCCTTGGTGTTCTCCCTTCGCTGGCAACGTCATTTATTCCTACCCGGAATCGATATTTATCTGAAATACCATGATGTAATACAGGGTAATTATTTGAGAGATTGTAGGATAAAACCTTTTAAAAAGACATTAATGCCGCACTAGTATCACTAGCCATACACCAGACCAGAATCTTTTTGACAAAAAAAGCACCGAGGCATATGCTGCAATGCACAATATAATCCATGTCAAACTAATCCTTGCGGAGATTTAACTGAATATGTCATCTATAAAGACTGACAAAACAACCGAGAATTTGGAGCAAGCCGACGCATTGTTGGAGGCTGTCCGCCACATTGCCGGGGAAAGTCAGACGCTGCTTCAGAATTTTATGTCCCGGCAACCGCACCAGCTGGATGCGCTCGGTTTACAGCAGGCCTACATGGATCTGACTACTGCCTTGATGAAGAACCCGGAGAAAATGATTGAGTTACAGATGCGGGCCTGGAATTCATGGATGATATTATGGATGGATACGACCAGCAAGATGATGGGTAGCCAGGACAAGTCAGGTGCCGCCAAGGCGAAGCCCGACAAACGTTTCAAGCATGATGCCTGGGAGAACAATCCCTTTTTCGACTATATCAAACAGTCCTACCTGCTGACCGCCGGCACTATTCAGTCGATAGTCAATAATGCCGAGGGACTGGATCCAAAGACAGCACACAAGGTGGGTTTTTATACCAAACAGTTTATAGACGCGATGTCTCCGAGCAACTTCCTGATGACGAATCCTGATGTGATCGAACAGACCTTGCAGAGTAAGGGCGAAAACCTGCTGAACGGCATGAAAAACTTCTGCAAGGACTTTGATGCTGACAGCGGCAAATTACGTATCAGCATGACCAATCAGGAGGCGTTTGACCTCGGCAAGAACATCGCGGTCAGCCCGGGTAAGGTCATTTTCCAGAATGAGTTAATGCAGTTGATCCAGTACGCGCCTACCACGACCGAGGTGTATAAAAACCCGGTATTGATCATTCCACCGTGGATCAACAAGTTTTACATCCTGGACCTGCAACCGAAAAATTCATTAATCAAATGGCTGACAGAGCAGGGCCATACCGTGTTTGTGATCTCGTGGGTCAATCCCGATGCCAGCCTGGGCAAGAAGGACTTTGAGGATTATATCTTTGACGGTCCACTGGCTGCGCTGGAGGCGATTGAAAAGGCCACCGGGGTCAAAGAAGTAAACGCAATCGGTTATTGCATCGGCGGCACACTGCTAAGTGCCACACTGGCCTATATGAAAACACAAAAGGACCGCCGTATTGTTTCCGCGACCTTCCTGGTTACGTTAATTGATTTTTCTGACCCAGGCGACCTCGGCGTGTTCATTGACGAGCAACAGATCAGTAGTCTGGAACAACAGATGAATGAGCGCGGATATCATGAGGGCAGGGAAATGGCGATGGCCTTCAACCTGCTGCGCGCCAACGACCTGATATGGTCGTTTTATGTTAACAACTATCTGTTGGGCAAGGAGCCTATGGCCTTTGACCTGTTGTACTGGAATTCCGATTCGACCCGTATGCCGGCGCGGATGCACAGTACTTATCTGCGCACCATGTACCATGAAAACCGTTTCAAGGAACCGGGTGGTTTTACTGTACGCGGGATCCCGATTGATATCCGAGAGATAGATACCCCGGCTTATTTTATCTCTACCGAAGAAGACCATATCGCACCGTGGAAGAGCACCTATCTCGGCGCATGCCTGTTTTCAGGTCCGGTCCGGTTTGTCCTTGGCAAATCCGGTCATATCGCCGGTGTGGTCAACCATCCGACGGCCAAAAAGTATGGCTATTACACAGGGGCGGCACCGGCCGAGAACGCCGAACAATGGTATGAACATACGGAAGCGCACGAGGGTTCCTGGTGGCCAGACTGGAACAACTGGGTTGCAGAATACGCCGGAGACAAGGTGAGCGCCAGAGAGCCGGGTGAGGGTAAGCTCAGTGCAATTGAGGATGCGCCGGGCAGTTACGTCAGGGTTAAATACTGATTTAAAACAGATAGATACAATCTAAAGTTCGAGTGTTTTTCACGGTTTGTGAGTATGAGCTCAGCCTGACCTTTGCTCAACCGTAAGGGTGTCTCATTTTGTCATTTTGATTGTGTCAGGATGTCATATCACTTGCGTCACAATTTGACATCCTGAGTGCCTCAATTTGTCTACCCGAGCGTAGCCGGGTGATCAAAGACCATATTTCTCAGTCGTTTCACTCCATCGAAATGACAGAATCTTTCAATCGGAGACAGTTGCTGACTGTATATTCATTTGCATCCGGCCCGCTCATCGCCTAGAATTCCCGCTCTTTTTCCTTGCCCCACTGCGTAGTTGCCTGTGTCGGGGGGCTTAAACCGTGAGGATCACAATGAGACATTATGAAATAGTATTTCTGGTTCATCCGGACCAGAGCGAGCAGGTTCCGGCGATGATCGAGCGTTATCGCACGATGATCGAGTCCGGTAATGGTGTAATCCACAGACTCGAAGACTGGGGCCGTCGTTTGCTGGCCTATCCAATCAATAAGATACACAAGGCACATTATGTGCTGATGAATATCGAATGTAATCAGGAAACGCTGACTCAGTTAAACAGCGCCTTCCGTTATAACGATGCCGTCATCCGTGATCTGGTTATAAGCAGGGACTCGGCGGATACAGAGCCTTCTTTCCTGGCAAAGAGCAAGGAAGAGCAGGAAGAGCAGGAAAAGCTGAAAGCCATGCGTGAATCTGCTGCCAGCTTAGCGCAGACTGACGAATCCACCGCCGAAGCAACCGTTGCCGATGCAGCTATTGCCGATACGGGCGCTGCAGCAGATGCCGGTGCCGAAGCCGACACCGACACCGTTGCCTGAAGATAACCGATCATTTAAAAGGAACTGACCATGGCACGTTATTTTAGAAGAAAACGCTTCTGCAAATTTACCGCAGAAGGCTATACTGAAATAGATTATAAAGACCTGAATACACTTAAAGGTTATGTCACTGAAACCGGCAAGATCACACCCAGTCGGGTATCAGGGACAAAAGCCCATTATCAGAGACAGTTGTCGACGGCTATCAAACGGGCGCGCTTTCTGGCCCTGTTGCCGTATTCAGATACGCACTAGTACCGGATCCGGATTGTTTAATGGCAGTCGCTACGCGAGGCTGCCATTAAACAGGACAGGGCGGAATGTTGTTTATATATCCCCGAACCAGTCATACATCAGGGTTGACGGCTGAGGTATGAACTTTCTGGGTAAATATCTGTTAAGTGGTAGATTACAGGCTGTCGGTGTCATTAGCCTGATGGCCGTACTGTCACTGCTGCTCCCGCCCTTTTCCTACATCATTAGTGGTGCGCCCGTTAGTTTATTGGTGCTGCGAAAAGGGTCTACGTTCAGTGTGCAGGTGTTATTTGGGTCATTGCTAGTGACCTCGTTGTTCGGGCATTTTACCAGTGCTGGTACCGCGCTGGGCGCAGCCTACGCGGCGGGTGTATGGTTTCCGGTATGGCTGGTTTCGACCATTCTGCGGTTGACCGAGTCACAGACGATGCTGTTGCTTGGTGTTGCTGCAATCGGTGTGTTGATGGTAATTGGCAGTTTTGTTTACAATGCCGAACTGACATTGTTGTGGCAGACCTGGCGTGATCAGTTTTTGCAGCAGGGATTTTCGGAATCAGAGTCGGTCCAGATTGGACAAATGTTTGATACCACACTGCCGTTGCTGAACGGGATCATGGCGGCCGGTCTGGTGCTTAGTCTGGGCTGTACCGTCCTGCTGGCACGTTGGTGGCAATCGCGGATGTTTAATCCGGGCGGATTCCGGACCGAGTTCCAGCAGTTGTTATTGCCCCGCTGGTTGAGTCTGGTCAGCTTTGGCTTTCTGGCGTTGAGTCTGGTCGATACAGGCGATTACCAGTGGCAAATACGCAGTTTGTTGATTGTATTGATTGTTATACAGATTTTTCAGGGAATCGCCAGTGTACACCGGATTATCGAGCGCCGGGGTATGTCGTCAAACTGGTTGATTGCCATGTACGCCTTTATGCTGGTATTACCGCAGATGGCCTTGTTTCTGGCTTGTATTGGTATGGTGGATGGGTGGAACAGACAACGGAAATCCCCGCCTGCAGATCAGGTATAGGTATGATATTATTATTCAAATAGTAAGGAGCGATTTATGGATGTAATCTTGCTGGAAAAAGTACGCAATCTGGGGAATCTGGGTGACCATGTCTCTGTCAAGCCGGGATACGGCCGTAATTTTCTTATCCCGAATGGCAAGGCAGTACCCGCCACCAAACCGAATATTGAAAAGTTTGAAGCCAGACGTGCGGAACTTGAACGCGCACAGGCCGATATACTGGCACGTGCAACCGCCCGGTCCGAGCAGTTGAACGGTGTGGTCATTGAACTAAAACGCAAGGCTGGTGCAGAAGGTAAGTTGTACGGCTCTGTAGGCAGCATAGATATCTCCGAGAACGTCACTGCTTCAGGTATTGAACTGGCCAGACAGGAGATCAGGTTGCCGGAAGGTCCTTTCCGTAATATCGGCGAATTTGATGTTGAAATACACCTGCATTCCGATGTAAAGGCGACTATCAAGGTCAACATCGTTCCTGAGGAATAAGCGGGGACAGTAATTTGTCCTGCGAGTAAACTTTCTGTGTCACGCAGGACGCTGTACAGCCCTGGTACCTGATGTCCGGGATATCGCGGGGCTATCCTGGCAAGTATGACTTTAACGTTACCGGGGTAATACTATATCCATGCCTAAAATCGTACGCAAGGACTCTGACGCAGAAACCAGATCACTGAAGATGCCGCCTCATTCAATTGAGGCCGAGCAGTCTGTCCTCGGTGGCCTGTTTCTGGAGCCCGATGCCTGGGCCAAAGTGACCGAGCGTCTGCGCCAGGAAGACTTTTACCGACGCGACCACCGAATCATCTTCAATGCGATTGCTGAACTCGACAGTCATGGCAGTCCGTTTGATCTGGTCACCGTGGCGGAATGGCTGGAAAACAACCAGCAGCTTGATGATGCTGGTGGTCTGGGTTACTTGACCGCACTGGCCGATTCGACACCAAGTGCCAGTAATATCTCTGCCTATGCGGATATCGTCCGTAAACGTTCCATCCTCCGCCAGCTGGTCCGGGCAACCACCGAGATCAGTGATGCCGTCTTTAACCCGTCCGGCCGTACCAGTAATGAAATCCTCGATTTTGCCGAGCAATCCATCTTTGAGATAGCCGAGCAAGAATCACGCGGACGCAAGAGTTACAAAAACCTGAAAGACCTGCTGGTTACAACACTGGAGCGTATCGACGAGCTGTACCAAAAGAAGAGCCATATCACCGGCGTTTCTACCGGCTTCAATGACTTAGACAGGCAGACGGCCGGATTGCAGAAATCAGATTTGATTATCGTAGCGGGCCGTCCGTCGATGGGTAAAACTGCGTTTGCGATCAATATTGCCGAGCATGCTGTCATCAAGGATGGTATGTCGGTGGCGGTATTCAGTATGGAAATGTCCGGCGAGCAGTTGTCGATGCGTCTGATGTCCTCGTTAGGCAGAATCGATCAGCACAAGGTACGTACCGGCAAGCTCGATGATGAAGACTGGCCACGGCTGACCTCGGCGGTCGAGATCCTGAAAGATGCCAAACTGTTTATTGATGATACCCCGGCGTTGACCCCGACCGAGTTGCGGGCCCGTTGCCGACGTATCGCGCGTGAACACACGCTGGACATGGTGATCGTCGATTACCTGCAATTGATGCAGGTAACCGGGACCAAGGAAAATCGCGCGACCGAAATATCGGAGATCTCCCGCTCGCTGAAGGCGATGGCGAAGGAACTGAATATCCCGGTGGTGGCGCTATCACAGTTAAATCGCAGTCTGGAACAACGACCTAACAAGCGTCCGGTCATGTCTGACCTACGCGAGTCAGGCGCGATAGAACAGGATGCTGACATCATCGTCTTCATCTACCGTGATGAGGTTTATGACCCGGAAAGCCCTGACAAGGGCACAGCGGAGATCATCATCGGCAAACAACGTAATGGACCGATAGGTATGGTCAGATTGTCTTTCCTGGGACGTTATACACGTTTTGAAAATTACGTGGATGACGGCTCCTTTTTGTCAGGTTTTCGTGAATGAGTCGACCCGCCCGGGTCATCATCGACCTCGCTGCACTTCACCATAATTTTTCCAGGGTTCGCATACTCGCACCCTCCAGCAAGATCATCGCGGTAGTCAAGGCAGAAGCCTATGGGCACGGCCTGATTCGGATTGCGCGCGCCCTGCAGCAGACCGATGCGTTTGGCGTGGCCTGTCTGGAAGAGGCGATAGCACTCCGCGAGGCCGGGATCAGGCAAGCTGTCATTTTGCTCGAAGGCCCGTATGCCGCTGCCGAGTTGCACGATATCGACAGGCTGCAACTGGATATGGTCGTACATCATGCAGATCAGATTGTTATGCTGGAACAGTATAAAGCGCGAACACCGATCAAGGTCTGGCTGAAGATAGATTCGGGCATGCATAGACTCGGGTTCGATCTCAATGATGTCAAAAGCAGCTGGAGCCGTCTGCAGGCATGTACAGCCGTGCATCGTGAAATCAACCTGATGACCCATATGGCCAATGCGAGCAACCCGGAGTCACCGATGACGCTGACGCAGTTGCAGCGCTTCAACGAAACCTGCGCAGGAATGACAGGCGCACGTTCTATCGCAAATTCCGCAAGTATGCTGGCCTGGCCACAAACGCATGCGGATTATGTCCGTCCGGGCTTGATGCTGTATGGAGTCTCGCCGATGGACGGTGGTAATGCCTCAGACCATGGCCTGTTACCGGTCATGTCCTTGCAGTCGACTCTTATCTCGGTCCGTCAGGTCGCCAAGGGCGAACCGGTAGGGTATGGCGCGGACTGGTTCTGTCCTGAAGCAATGCCGGTGGGAATCGTGGCTATCGGCTACGGTGATGGCTTCCCGCGCCATGGGCGTACTGGTACGCCAATTATAGTCAATGGCAAACGCGCCCAGATTATCGGTAATCCCTCAATGGACATGATCACCGTAGACCTGCGTAATGTGCCCGGTGCAAAAATCGGTGACCCTGTCGAACTGTGGGGCAAGTCGTTGGCGGTGGAAGAAGTGGCCAGACATGCAAGCACGATTCCTTATGAGCTGCTCTGTGCCGTACACAAACGGTTGAGTGTCAGTGTGCATGAGTAAGGTTAAAATCCGGTATCAGTGCAATAGCTGCGGAGCGATCATCCCGAAATGGACCGGACAATGCCCTGAGTGTCAGGCCTGGAATTCATTGTCGGAAACGGCGATTGAAAAGGAATCCCGAACAGATCGGATCAAATTGCACCAGCTAACACCGCCGCAGGTACGCACACTGGATGACGTACCGGCAGGTGAGCAGGCGCGATCACAGTCAGGTATTTCGGAGCTGGATCGCGTACTTGGTGGCGGAATTGTAGGTGGCTCCGTCATCCTGATCGGCGGTGATCCCGGTATCGGTAAATCGACGTTGCTGATCCAGATGATCGCCTCGCTGAATGACCAGACCGGTCTGAAGACGCTGTATGTGTCCGGTGAGGAATCCATAGAGCAGATCAGCATGCGCGCACGTCGACTGGATCTGAAGCTGGAAAAACTGCGCACACTGACTGAAAACCATCTGGAACAGATCTTCGCCATCACCAAGGTGGAGAAACCGCAGATCATCATTATCGATTCGATCCAGACCGTGTACACCGAGATCCTCCAATCCGCGCCCGGCTCGGTTGCACAGGTCCGCGAATGTGCCGCCCAACTGGTGCGCTTTGCCAAACAGACAAATACGACTGTCATCCTGGTCGGCCACGTCACCAAGGAAGGTACACTCGCCGGTCCACGCGTGCTTGAACATATGGTCGATACTGTCCTCTATTTTGAAGGCGACACCGCCGGGCGTTATCGCGTGATCCGTGCAGTGAAAAATCGATTTGGTGCGGTCAACGAACTTGGTGTGTTCGCGATGACCGACAAGGGATTGCGCGAGGTGAATAATCCCTCCGCAATCTTCCTGTCCCGCCATGAAGGTAATGTCTCGGGCAGCGTGGTCATGGTCACCCGCGAGGGCACCCGACCGTTGCTGGTCGAGGTGCAGGCACTGGTTGACAGCTCCCATTCAAACCAGCCACGTCGGGTCACGGTTGGACTCGAACAGAACCGCCTGGTCATGCTGCTTGCCGTGTTACATCGCCATGCCGGTATCGTGACCTATGATCAGGACATCTTTATCAACGTGGTTGGTGGTGTGCGTATCGGCGAGACCGGTGCCGATCTGCCCATCCTGCTGGCCATCCTGTCCAGCCTGCGTAACCAGCCCTTGCCCCGTGATCTTGTTGTGTTTGGCGAAATAGGACTTGCTGGAGAAGTGCGACCAATACAGGGTGGAGCAGAGCGACTTTATGAGGCAGCTAAACACGGTTTCAAACAGGCGATTGTACCGAAGGCGAATATGCCGAAGCAGCCGATAGAAGGACTAAAGATCATACCGGTGTCCCGTCTTTCTGAAATTATTGATAATCTGCCTGCCGCTGATAAATAGTATATTTCAAATTTACCCCAGTGATTGGCGGTATAACTTCTTGAATATAAAGTTGCAGGAGGCTCGGCCCTTCGATTTCGCTCAGGGTAGGCTCTCGGGTCGAGCCATTCGCGGCGGTAGTAAAGAACTAAATACGTTCTTGATTGCACCCATTGCTCTGTATCAGAATAAGAAAGCTATCCGGTCTGGTTGTGAAAGACCGTGTGCCGCAGGGATACGGCACCCGAACCTACATGGATGTATTTACGGCGTGTCTTGAACGACCAGACCGGGTAGCTGCAATGCCCGGACTGAGCACGTAATCCGATCCACTTACTATCCCGTCGTCTCCAGATCCGACGCCAGCGCCTGTTCAAAAATCCTGACCGTCTTCACCGCATTATCAGCAATCTGCATGATCTCGACAGTGAACCGGCCGATA
This sequence comes from Klebsiella pneumoniae, assembly GCA_945870865.1. Taxonomy (GTDB): domain Bacteria; phylum Pseudomonadota; class Gammaproteobacteria; order Eutrophobiales; family Eutrophobiaceae; genus Eutrophobius. The sequence continues at coordinate 5,244 of CAMBTO010000050.1, read as the reverse complement.
CGCAGGCTGGTACCCGGATCCGGTATTGTTTCCAACGTTTCGAGGATCAACCCGTTTAATGTCTTGGGACCGTCCAACGGCAGGTCCCAGTGCATCTGATTGTTGATGTCACGGATCATCGCCGTCCCGTCTATCATTACTGTGCCATCCGGTTGCAGATGGATATCCTGATTGAACGTCTGGATATCGGTGGTGAACTCACCCACGATCTCTTCCAGAATATCTTCCAGTGTGACCAGACCCTGTATATCGCCATACTCATCCACAACCAGACCCATGCGTATCTTCTGGCGCTGGAAATTACGCAACTGGATGTGCAGCGGTGTCCCCAGCGGGACAAAATAGGGTTCTTTCGTATATGCAACCAGGTCATCGCCCGAAAACTCCTCCGTGTCTGCCAGTATGCGTGGTAATTGACGGATGTGTAATATGCCAATGATATTGTCTATGGAATCACGGTAGACCGGCAGGCGGGTGTGCTGGCAGTTGCTGATCTGCGTAATAATTTCGTCAGTGGATTCGTTGATATCAATACCATTGATATCGCCACGCTGGACCATGATCTCATCGACGGTAATATTTTCAAGGTCGAGGATGCTGATCAACATGCGTTGGTGCCGCATCGGAATCAGGTTACCTGCCTCCATAACAATGGTACGCAGTTCGTCCCGACTGAGAGGCAGACTTTCATTTACCTCCGGGTTCAGCCCGACCATCGTCATCAGGCCGTTTGCCGCTGTATTAATCATCCAGATGACTGGATAAAAAATGCGATCCAGCACGGTCAGTACATACGATGCCGGGAAGGCAATCCGCTCGGGATAGAGTGCGGCGATTGTTTTAGGCAAAACCTCGGTGAAGATCAGGATCAGGATGGCCAGTAACATCGTCGCAATAGCAATACCGGATTCGCCAAACAGATTCAGACAGATAACAGTGGTGACCGAGGCCGCTGCTGCATTGACCAGTGTATTCCCGAACAGGATCAGCCCGAGCAGTCGGGCCGGTTTGGCCAACAGTTTGTCGGCCAGGATGGCTGAGCGGCTGCCTTCCTTAACCAGATGCCGCAGGCGATAACGGTTCAGCGTCATCATGCTGGTCTCGCAGCTGGAAAAAAAGGCCGAAATCACAAACAGCAAAAGCAGAACCAAACCCATCACTTCCAGTGAAATATCATCCATGTACGGTGCCTTTCAGAATTAATAATACGGTTGTTTCAGCTTGCATGAACAGGTATTTGTGGTGACTAGATTCTTTGTAGGATCAGTTCAAGCACCAGCTTCGACCCGAAATAGGCGAGCATCAGCAGGAAAAATCCGCTCAGTGTAAACCGGACCAGATACTTTCCACGCCAGCCCCAGGTCGACCTGCCAAACAGAACCAGACCAAAAAACAGCCACGCGAGTATCGACAGCACTGTCTTGTGGACCAGGTGTTGATCGAACAAATTTTGGATAAACATCATGCCCGTTGCCAGCCCCAGACTGAGCAGGAAAAATCCGGTCCACAATAACTGGACCAGTAACTCTTCCATCGTCTGCATCGGCGGTAATATACGCATCACTCTGACCGGGTGGCGCGAACGTAACTGGTGTTCCTGGAAGGCGAGAATGATCGCTTGTAACGCAGCGATGGTAAGCAGGCTGTAGGCGGCAATCGAGAGGATAATATGGATATCAAGACCATAATTACTGGTTCCGCTAATGATGCGTTGGCTGGGCAACAGGTATTCGAGCAATAAGGCCACGGCGGTGGTCGGCAGGATGACCATCGCCAGATTTTCGGTCGGTTTTACCAGTGTAGTCAGCACGACCAGCAAGGCCACGACCCAGCTGACCAGTGACAGGGCATTATAGAAACCCATGTTCATACCGGCCTCGATAAACACGAGCTGATAGAGCACGACACCGTGTAACAGCAGGGCAAGGCCGCCCGGGACCAGCATTTTCAGATCCGGTGAGCCGGTGATGCGGACTTCATGCGAGAAAAAGTGTGTAGCCAGCCTGAGTGTAGTCAGGAGGTACAGCAGTATCGCCAGCGATGCTAAAAGCAATAAATTCATAAAATCCGTTTGGATGTCTGTTCCCGCTTATCGTGCCCGATATCGGCCTGTACGATAATACCCAAAAACGGGTAAAAAGTGCTAATATCGTAAGCTATGGATTTTACACAAAATTCACCCAAATCTGGTAAATAATTCTCTATTAATCAACAAGGGACATCAGTATGTTTGAAAACCTATCGGAACGCCTGACGCAGGTCGTCAGGTCCATCCGCGGCCAGGCCCGCATCAGCGAAGAGAATATCGGCGATGCGATGCGTGAGGTTAGGCAGGCCTTGCTGGAGGCCGATGTGGCGCTGCCGGTGGTCAAGGAATTCATCGAACACGTCAAACAGCGCGCGCTCGGCCAGGAGATCAACGCCAGCCTGACGCCGGGACAGGCGGTGATCAAGATAGTCCATGACGAACTAGTCCAGCTGATGGGCAAGAGCTCGGCCACGCTGAACCTGTCAGTACGACCACCGATCGTCATCCTGATGGCCGGTCTGCAAGGTGCTGGTAAAACAACCACGGTCGCCAAACTCGGCCGCTGGTTGCAGGCGCATGGCAAGAAATCAATCATGACAGTCAGCTGCGATGTCTACCGCCCGGCCGCGATAGAACAGTTACGTGTGTTGTCTGCTGAAAATGACCTGCAGTTTTTCCCCAGCGATGCCGGACAGAAGCCGGTTGATATCGCCCGACAGGCCCTGTTACAGGCCGAGAAGAAACTGGTTGATGTGCTGATCGTCGACAGTGCCGGACGTCTGCATATTGATGAACAGATGATGGACGAGATCAAACAGATCCATGCCGCCTTAAACCCGGCCAATACCCTGTTTGTTGCCGACAGCATGCTCGGCCAGGACGCGGTCAAATCTGCCACCGCGTTTAACAAGGCCTTGCCCTTGACCGGCGTGATCCTGACGAAGACCGACGGTGACGCCCGTGGCGGTGCCGCGTTGTCCATCCGCCATGCGACCGGTAAACCAATCTTGTTCCTCGGCACCGGCGAACGCGCCACTGAATTTTCAGAATTCCACCCGGAACGTATCGCTTCCCGTATCCTCGGCATGGGCGATGTGCTCAGCCTGATTGAGGAGATCCAGCAGAAGACTGACAAGGACAAGGCCGAGAAGCTAGCGATCAAACTGAAGAAAGGCAAATGCTTTGACATGGAAGACCTGCGCGATCAGTTGCAGCAGATGAAAAACATGGGTGGCATCGCCGGCCTGATGGACAAGCTGCCCGGCATGGGCGGCAAATTGCCCGCCGGCTTCTCCGACGAGGTTCAGACCAAACAGCTGAAACGTCTGGAAGCGATGATCAACTCAATGACACCGCAGGAACGCCGCTTCCCCGACCTCATCAACAACTCCCGCAAGAAACGCATCGCCAACGGCTCCGGCAACGAGATCCAGGACGTGAACCGCCTGCTGAAACAACACAAACAGATGCAGAAGATGATGAAGTCACTGGGCAAGAAGGGCGGGATGCAAAACCTGATGCGTGGACTCAGCGGTAAGATACCGCCGGGGTTCAGGCCTCAGTGAGGGGTGACAGGCGACGGTTTTTCCAGCTTAAAAAACCGTTGCCTGTCCCTGTTTTAACACCTGGTTTACCAGAGATTGGAACAAACCAGGATGTGCTCAATGTCGTGTAGTTACTTGTCGATAATTTGTCTCGGCATATTTACTTAATTTACAAAAGTTGCGCATTGCAAACTATTGAGCCCATGCGAATTAGTCAGTGCAAAATTCACAACTGTTGCGTGATCGAAGCAAAGAGGGCTTTATGTTTCTTGCCAGTGTCTCAAAATATGCCACATTGAGAATTGCGAAGATTGTAAGTCTATCTGTAAAGTAAAGGTCAGCGAACATAATGATAATGCCAATAGATAGTTCGGCTAGATTTGACGGTCAAAGTGAAGGATGGAAAGTATATGCACCAGATTCAGGTCATTTTCCAATAGTAACAGGAGGCAAAGCCTGGATATTGTATTTGTTACCGAATGGTGAAATAGACTTTAAGAAATGACGAAATAGAGAGGTTTGAGGGTAATTCCCCCTGAATCCTAAAAGTAGATTTTTCTGAGCCGCGGCGTCAGGGGAGTGATGGTGATTAACTCCCGACCCGCAGTTTTCCCATCATATGCAACACGCTGGCCAGCGCAAACGTGACGAACCAGGCAAGACTGAGTTCGGCGATACTGAAGCCGAGAAAGGTCCAGTCGACCTTTGCACATTCGCCGGAGCCGGTGAAGACCATTTTCAGAGTCTCTCCGAGTGGGAATACATCAAGCATGAAGTCGAGGCCGGGTCCGCATTCAGGAACCAGATCGGCAGGCAGGTGTTGCAGCCAGACCTGGCGGGTGGCTATGGAGGCACCGACCAGGGCGCTGATCAAGATCAGGCTGCTGTAGACATATCTGCCGACCCGCTGCGGACCATGCACGGTACCGATAAAGGCGAAGGCAATAATGGCAATGAAGGCGACGCGCTGGAAGATACACAGCGGGCAGGGCTCCAGACCTTCAACGAATTGCAGGTAATAGCCATAGCTGAGCAAGCTGATGGAGATGAGAAAGACCACCAGATAAAACAGTCTGTTCGATTTCATGTCAGGTATAAATCCAGGTAATTGATGATCCGTTGTTCTAGCCAGTATTCCGCTTTGCCGGGTATATGGCCGCCGATGAAGCCGACATGACCACCACCACTACATACTTCCAGCATAACATTATCCGGTAATTCGTTCTCGTTCGGAATCGATGATGGTGTCATAAACGGGTCATCTTCGGCATGTATAAGAAGTGCCGGTACACGGATGCCGGACAGGTACTGGCGCGAACTGGAGCGGGTATAATAATCATCCACCCCGGCAAAGCCATGCATCGGCGCGGTAATCGCATTATCGAACTCGTAAAAGGTGTTCAGGCTGTCCAGCCGGGCCAGGTCAAACCGGGCCGATTTATTGGCAAATTTACGCCGGACTTTCCGTTTTAACGACCGGACCAGATGAAACTGGTACACCTGCGAGAACCCTTGCGACAGCCGTTTTGCGCTCTCGTGTAAAAGATAGGGGACCGATACGGCTACAGCAGCATCGACTCCGGCAGACGCTGCAACGGTTCCGAGATATTTCAGCATCGCATTTCCGCCAAGTGAATAACCGATGCTGGCGATAGCGGTCGCGGGAAAACG
>CAMBTO010000049.1 GCA_945870865.1 Klebsiella pneumoniae | reverse complement strand
TATTGGCCGTCAGCATTATTCCAGGCGGTATCCATGCACAGACCGTAACACCTTATGAACAACTTGCATGGCCGGTGACCGAACAACAGTACAAGGCCGCCTTGCCAGAGGATGTCGACAAGGACTCCGGTAGCCGGTTGCCGTTTGTCAACCGCGATGAGCTCGATGAAGAAGGCAAGGCTTATTACGATGCCCGTCGTGCACCGGGTTCCACATCACTGGGTGGCATACGTGGCCCGGGATCGGTCAGATTGCATGGTAGCCGCGATATGGAGAAATCAAAGGTCGACAGACGGACGCAGGAGCTGGCACGTCTGGTGGTATCCCGCGAAATGGACCAGCGCTTTGAGTGGACACTGCATGAACCGGTAGCACTGGAAAACGGCGTTCCTGCCGAGGTGATTGATATTATTCGTTACCGTAAGCCCCTGGAAGGTATTGATGATCGTGATGTTTCCATCATCCAGCTGGGACGCGAGATCTTCCAGGATCACAAGGTCAAACCGGAAACCTATGCCAGGGTGCTCAAACATCTGGGCAAACGCGATCTGCTCGATTTGTGTGATTACATGGGAGATTATGTAAAGACGTCCATCTTGCTGCATACAGTCGATGCGCACCTGCCGTATGAACGTGAACCCTTGTTACCCATACCGTAGATCCTGAAATGAATATTGCCATACTTGATGATTATCTCGACTGTGCCAGACAGTTTGCACCGTTTGACCTGCTGGAGCAGCAACATCAACTGACAGTTTTTACTGGCAAGCTGGCAGATGAAGATCTGCCTGCTGTGTTGGCGGAGTTTGATGTGCTGCTGATCATGCGCGAACGGACAGCGTTTCCGGCTTCCTTGATAAAAAAGCTGACGAATCTGAAGTTGATTGTCACAACCGGCAGGCGGAATGATGTCATTGATATGGATGCCTGCAAGGCAGCGGGTATCACCGTCTGTGGTACCGACTCCCCGCCACACTCCACTGCCGAGCTGACCTTCGCACTGATCACGGCGGCGGCCAAGGGAATCGTCAGCGAACATAATGATATGCAGCGGGGTGGCTGGCAGTCGCGGGTCTCGGGAGACCTGAAAGGCAGCACGCTGGGTATCATCGGCCTTGGTCGTATCGGTGGCATCGTGGCAGGATATGCACAGGCGTTTGGCATGCATGTGATTGCGTGGAGCCAGAACCTGACCGGTGAGCGTGCGCGGGAGGTCGGAGTAGAACACGTCTCCCGGGATGAGCTGATGACACGCTCTGATTTTATTACCATCCATCTGCGACTTTCCGAGCGTACACGCAACCTGGTCGATGCAAACGAACTGGCACTGATGAAAGAGAATAGCTGGGTCGTGAATACCTCGCGTGCACAGATTATCCACATGGAGTCGTTACTGGCCGAGGTCAGGACCGGCAGGTTAAATGCGGCTCTCGACGTATACGAACTTGAGCCATTGCCCATTGACAGCGAAATGCGTTCGTTACCAAACCTGCTGCTGTCCCCACACAAGGGGTATGTGGCACGCAGTACCTACAAGATGTTTTATGAGCAGACCTACCGCACTCTGATTGCCTGGCTGGACGGTAAATCAATCAACGTGATCGTGTGAAGGCAGACTAGGTAACTGTAACGAAAGCCTGTCCAGGTTTGCTCTGTGAATACATACATGTACGTTCTGACGCCGCTTTTATTACTACCACGGTTACCGGTCCTTTTCGTGCCGACTCGCATTTTCCGGAAAGGTCTGCATACGGCTGAGATCGGGAAACAGTTTCATCCATAAACCGGTGACCACCAGTGTGGCCACGCCGCCAATGATCACAGCAGGTACCAGCCCGAACCAGGCGGCGGTAACACCGGATTCAAACTCGCCGAGTTCATTTGAGGCCCCGACAAAAACACCATTAACCGCACTGACCCTGCCCCGTATCGCGTCCGGTGTTTCCAGCTGGACGAGCATGTGGCGGATATAAATACTGACCATATCGGATGCACCGAGCACAATCAGGGCGACCAGCGACAACATGAAATTTTCGGAGATGCCAAACATTAGGATGGCGACACCAAACAGGGCAACGCTGCTGAATAACCAGCGGCCGACATGACGGGTCACCGGATAATAGGCCAGTAGCAGACCGGTGATGGCCGCACCAATGGCAGGCGCTGTACGTAACAGGCCCAGCCCCTGCGGGCCGGTGTGCAGGATATCGCTGGCATAGGCGGGTAACAAGGCGGTCGCACCACCAAACAGCACGGCAAATAAATCCAGCGAGATCGCACCGAGCACAATTGGGCGGGATCTTACAAAACGGAGTCCTTCGGTGATGGTATGCCAGCTGGCCGGCTCTGGGGCGCGGATTATATTAGGCAATCTGACACGTATCATCATGGTGACAGAAATGGCCAGTATTACAGCCACGCTGGTATAGACCGTCGTCGGGCCCAACACGTATAAAAATCCACCCACCGCCGGTCCGGCGATGCTGGCAATCTGGCCCGAGGAAGAATTCAGCGCGACTGCATTGGAAAACGCGGGAGGCGGGACCAGGTTCGGTGTGATCGCCTGAGATGTCGGGAATGAAAATGCCCGTGCGCAGCCAAACAGCACCATCACCGAGAATACCGGCCAGACCTGGTTGATGCCACTTACCGTATACATTAATAGCAGGACAGCGCACAACATCTCTACGGAGTAACACAGGGACAGGATCAGTCTGCGGTTCAGGCGGTCCGCGACCTGGCCTGCGGGCAGGATCAGAACTATAAAGGGGAGAAACTGGGCCAGACCAATCAGGCCGAGATCCATCGGGTCCCGGGTAATCGAATAGACCTGCCAGCCGACAGCAACACTCTGCATTTGTACTGCGAAGGTGGTCAGGAATCTTGCAGCTACGTAATTACGAAAGTTTGGGTAATCGAGCGCGCGCGGGGAAACTGTATTCGAATCAGTCAAGGAGGGGGCCTTTTGATCGACAACTTTGCGATCACTAATGATATCCGGTACACAATATCATTGTCTGGTATCGTGTCCCGGAGCACGCGCTATTCTATGTAGCTGAGAACTTCCGGGGCAGCAGGTTGCTATTTTTTGTCCATCAGTCCGAGGATCATTTCCTGGGTTTCGAGCATATGTTGCAGGACCTTCACCATCTTGTCGTGATGTTGTATCATGCCGCCACCACCTTCACCCTGGGCACCGTGGTCCATCTATGGTCCTGGGCAAAGCCGGTTAAGCAACTTATGCCAAATACCAGTGCTGACAGGATACTGGTGAGTTTTTTCATTTCTGGTTCCTTCATCCCCGCGGGGATAGTCAATGTTACTGACGAATATAGTGTCGTTGCAGCACTATACTCTGGCTGCTGTCTACCTATGTTCACCCTTTCGTTTGAGGAAAGCAAATACAGCAAGCAGTATCAGCAATCCTGCTCCGATCAACAGGGGTAAATTAGCAGAGGCAGTTTTGGGTGGTACCGTGTCGGCTACAGGTTCAGAGACCGTGGCTTGCTGCCCCGAAGGGTTTGCAACACCTGCCGGATCAGTCGTACTCGCTGCATGGTTCTGGGTCCCTGCTGCGGCTTGATCATCCGGCGGTGGTTTGACATCAATAAAGTAGCCAGTAGTCGGGTCGAATATCTGGTATGCGGAAGGATTAAACTCCTCGTCACCCGCCTGGGCCGGGCTTGCAATCATCAGTAACGACAGCACGGTCGGCAGTACCAAACGAAGCAAGGTCGGGAGAAGACGAGACTCTATTTGCCCCGGCTTACCCGGATGACCAGTATAAAACCGGGGGCAGTCAGCGTATGACTGCCCCGGTTCGGTCGACTTCCGGTTCACAGACTTATCCCGGATCATTCCGCTGACAACGGTTCGTTCGGGTCTTTCATATAGGATGGCAGTGGCGGAGCACCCTTGAAGATAAAGCGGTTTTCCAGCGGACGGCTCGGCCAGGTTGCCGGACCTACGGGGTCTACCCCGATTTCGCTGGCCATCGCTGGCGCAAGATGCACGGTCCTGCCACCTATCGCGGTCAACAAGACCTTGACATGGGGGATATCATCCTGAGGTATTGTCAATATATCCTTGTCCAGTACCACGAAGTCTGCCAGCTTGCCCGGCTCGAGTGATCCTATCCGGTGTTCACGCAGCATGTAGTAAGAACCCCAGGTCGTCAGCGCCTTCAACTGGGTGATCAGGTCTGTGCCTTCCTCCGGGGCGAGCGTACGGCCTAGGGCCTCGTTCATACGTGTCATACCGACCCAGATGTTATAAAACAGGAAGTGTGGCAAGGGCCTGTCTATTTCCTGTGTGTTCATGATCTCGGCCTTGGTCACACTGTTACGCGGCACGGCGTAATGCAGATATTCCTCACCGTAGTTGCGCAGGCGATAAGAAGTGTTATAGCCGGTGCGGTTTTCCCAGATAACCGTGTTGATCATACTGACCGCCATACCCAGACGTTTGACACGCGGGATCTGGTCAGGACGCGGGGCGCCCGAGGCATGGTCAAAACCGTGACGGCGTGAACGGATTTCCTCCAGCGTAAGGCCGGCCTCCTTGCTCTTTGTTTCGATTGCATCCAGCAGGTGATCGATGTCCATGTCGCCACCGGAATGCAACGCACCGATACGACCACCGCTGCGGATGATATCTTCCTGCACGCGGCGACCATCATCACCCGGCTCCAGACGACAGTCTTCCTGTTTCTTGACCCGTTCTGTTGCGTTGATTGTCGTGCAACTGCCCCCGGATCGTTCACCATGCGCACCGATATTCCACAAATGATCGGTACCATTGCGTAACAGGCTCGATATCAGACGGAAGGTATCGTAATGCTGATCCGGTCCGGTATAGCTCCAGGCAAAGCGGCCTGGCATCTGCTTTGAATGATCCAGCATGTTCAGTGCCATCAGGTTACCGAGCGTGTAGGGTGACGAACCGTAGGTGACCACGCCATGCGCAGCCCATATCTCCATTTCCGATTTCAGCAGTTCTGCGTTCAGGTCTTCCTTGTGATGCAGCATGACATCGGGCTCAAGCTGGCGACCTGTCGGTCCACGATTACCGCGACCCTCTTTCTTCTGTTCAGGTAATATCTTGTCTATCTCTTCGAGTGCCCTGGTATTGACCAGTCCGTCTACCCAGCTGTTCTTGACACGCAGCGGATTGTTCGGGGCCAGTGCGTCCATCTTCTCGAGTGTTACCAGGCCGAGGAACCTCGGGAACAGGTCTCCCATGTGTTCATAATTAGAGCCCCAGTCCGAGCTGAGCAGTATCCATTGCCCAGGTTTGGCAACCGAGACGGCCTCTTTCAGGACATTTTCCCAGTTGGCCATCTGTTCTTCAGCGGTACCTTCAAGGAAACGGATCACGATATGTTCATTACCTTCCGGGAACACATGTTTCAGCGCCTCCGGTTCAGCCCAGGCCCAGTCGGTAGGGTGTTCATGAGTCAGGATGAAACCAGGCAGTACGGTGCGGCCTTTCAGGTCGACCACTTTGGTCTTCGGTCCAGCCAGTGAGCGCATCAGCTCATTGGTGCCGACAGCGAGGATCTCGTCTTCACGAACGGCAAAGGCCTGGGCAATCGTCCCGGGATTAGACGTGAACGATTCATCGTCCATCGTAACAATCTTGCCGTTATAGTAGATTTGATCGGGATAGCCGAGCAATTCACCGACAGACGGGCTTTGGGCCCACAACACTGACGGTAAAACCATCAGTACGGTTGAAAATAACCACGTAAATTTACACGATTTCATCAGTTTTACCCCCGAAGAATCTGGATGAAAAATGGCATTGTTGCCAAGTGATATTAATTGTAACGGGATTGGAGGGTCAAGGATACAGATACAACTGTTTTACCGGGCTTGTCGCAGTGCGGCATACACAAGATTGTTGATACGGGTCACGATGCCATATTGCATAACACCTTCGATGCGCGAAGTCTGAAAGGGATGCTGCTGCTGGCTGCTGCCCCCGTAGATTTGCCTGTCGTCAAATTGTTTGAATATAGCTGCAGCTTATAGTCAATAATGTAGGCGGATGCATGATTAGATAATCACACCGATCAACTTGTATTCAGGCTGAGCGTAAATACCAGCAGTGCGCTGGCGGCTATCCATGATCCTATGACCCGAATCCCGATCTTTTGCCAGTCGCGGGTGAAATAGTCCCCCCAGCCAATCACAATCAACAGCGCGATGCCGAGCCCGGTCGTCGTACTGAAGATCGTCACTATCAGTTTGCCGATCCCTTCCGCCGCCATCTGTGAATCAACACCGAGGCTAAATCCGGCTATCAGGCTGAGCAGGATACATACCAGTCTCGGCATAGTCGGTCTGCTGGCGACCAGTAGTCCCAGCATCAGGGCAAGCATATATAACATTGTATTAACAGGCAGCGTCAGACCGATATTACTGGCGATTAGTCCGAACAGTGCCGCTATCGTGTAAGCAATCCAACCGCGTGGCGGCACGGAGCGGCCTTGCTGACTGAGCATCAGCCCCAGACCAAGGATGGTGATGATGTGTAAAGGTTCAGTAAACGGGTGCAGCAGTCCACTGTACGAATCGACTATGCCGCCACCTGAGACGTGCGCCAGCGCCGATTCTGAGGCAGTCAACAGTAATGATGCATAGAGGGACCGGTGTAGCCTCATAGTGTCCTGGCAAGAAACAGGCAGCCCAATACCGAAATAATGGCGCCACACGTCCGTACCGCAATGCGACCACTGGGCCAGCGGACCAGCAGGCCGAAGGCGATACCGGACAGATGCAAGAGGCCGGTGGACAGGACAAAACCGACACTGTAGGCCAGCGGGTTGGCTGCCTGCGGCAATTCAGTACCATGGGCATGACCGTGAAAGATGGCAAAAATACCGACGATTACCGCCGCAATCCAGAGCGGGGGTCTGGCAGCCAGTGCAACCGAGCCGCCAAGGACAATGGCCGAGGCAGCAATACCGGTTTCAACCCTCGGAATCCCGATACCCAGAATTCCCAGCACTCCACCGAGCGCCATCACCATCGGAAATACGACCGGCAATACCCACATGGCTGGTATGCCGAGAAATGCCCCCCATAAACCGACTGCCACCATCGCAATGACGTGGTCCCAGCCGAAGACGGGATGCAGAAATCCGCTGATGAAGCCTCCCTCCGCACCTTCGCCGGTGTGGGCCAGCGCACTAAAAGACACGAGGCATAGCAATAGGGACAATACAAGGGTAAAAAAACGGGGTCTAATATTTATCATGCGAACACCTGGCAGGTTTATCTGTCTTGTTTACGGTTGGCCCATATCTTCTCAAATTCCTTTTTTGCAGTCATATACGCGTGACGGCAGCGATCCATCATATTGTCGTCCTTGAATGAGTCACACGCCGGGTCTCGTTTATAGAATTTCTTGAAAGCGGCTTCTTTTTCATTCAGCGCAGGTAGCTGGCTTGATCTGGATATTTGTGTGGTGGCGGAATCTGTTTCTACGGGTGGTTTGACTTCGTCTGCTGCATCGACGATAGATACTGATGACATTACTGTACAGACGAGTGTAAAGATTACATAGGAGAGTGCGTTTTTCATTGGGGATTAATGTTAATCCCAATCACCAGTACAGTCTATCATTCCGGACCTGGCGTCAGGTTGTACTGTGGTAATATGGCGCGCCCGGAGAGATTCGAACTCCCGACCCCCTAGTTCGTAGCCAGGTACTCTATCCAACTGAGCTACGGGCGCGTAATGAAAAACAGACAATTACAATCGGTTCAGTGCTGGCACTGCAGATTTAAACAGGGCTACGTGCAGTTATAATACCACCGCTTACGTACAGAATCACTTGTCTTGTTTATCCCTTTTGAAAAGCGCAGCCAGTATACATTAATTGTACTTCTCTTTAACTACTCATTTTAACTGCCGGATTACGATTAACAATTGCTACATGGGAACAGTATTGCTCGTCGCTGTAATAACCTGATACGTGGATAACAAATAAAACAGCTTCAGCAGGGGCAGGTCATCAATATTCATCAGGAATTAAAAATTAATTCATAAAATTGTCAGATGATGAGGACTAATGTAACCGATTTTTTATGTGGCCTCAGCAATGATAAATCTGATTAAGCATCTACTCTAGGCCATGATTTTATAGAGAAGATTACACTCTATTAATCTTCGCAAATCCACATGAATAATGGGTTCTATTGGTTTTTCGCAGTGCCGCATAAAACCTGTTTGATGGTAGGGTATCTTCACGGCAATTCGTACTTGTTTGCAGCCATTATGTATGGTCTAATAACGAGAAAGGGGTTGATAGTAAGGTGTTAAAAAAAAGTTTTACGTGTCCTCAAATTATGCTTTAATGGACTCATTCAGTGTGTAGTTATAATGGATTCTGAAGCAACGTACCACAGGATACCCGGGTCTGGATTAATCTATCAAGGCACGGATTGTTTGTAATGCTTTTTCATTTCCTTATCGACTACATTTGAACAATAATTATCGCTGTACCTGCTAATTCGGGTTTTTTTCCGAAACTGTAGCGAACAACATAAAGATTGGCGCAGGTTTAATATATTTCTTATATCGGGCAATTCTTCATTTATTAGGGGAGACAGTAAATCAAATGGTAACAAGACTATCCATTCATAGAACAGGTGTGAAATCCACAATAGCTTCAGGATTGGCACTCTTAATCTCGGCAATGCCTGTGTCCCAGCTCGCAGCCCAATCAATTGATGGCGCTGTAGATGCACAGACACAGACAGACACTGCCGCCGCCACAGCCCAGGAAGGGATCAACCAGATGGTTGATCGTACCCAGGACGCTGCCAATAAGTATGCGCAGGCGCTGGCCGAACTAGAAAGTCTGAACAAATATAATGAAGGTCTGCAGAAGCAGGTTGAAGCACAGCAGGGCGAAATGGCCTCTATCACGCGCCAGCTGACCGAAATCGAAACGACCAATCGCGAAGTTCTCCCTTTGATGGAGCGTATGGTTGACATGCTCGACAAGTTTGTTGCAGCTGACAGTCCCTTCTTCATTGAAGAGCGTACTGTCCGCGTTAACACACTGAAGGAAATCATGGGTCGCGCCGACGTAGCTATCTCGGAAAAATATCGCCGTATCCTGGAAGCCTACCAGATTGAACTTGAATACGGTCGCACGATGGATGCTTACGAAGGTTCAATGGGTGAAGGTACAAGTATCCGTACGGTACAGTTTATCCGCCTGGGCCGTGTTTCTCTGATGTACCGCACGCTGGATGGTAGCGAAACCGGTTACTGGGATGCACAGCAGAAGTCCTGGGTTCAGGACAACTCCTACGCAGACGTAGTACGTCATGCGCTGGCCGTTGCCAGAAAAGAAGGTGCACCTGATCTTATCCGTGTACCTGTCCCGGCCCCGACGGAGGTACGTTCATGAAAAATTTCAGTCTGAAAGTCTGCCAGGGAGTGATATTGCTATCACTCGGTCTGGTGCCTTTAGTACAGGCGCAGACTCTGGATGAATTACTGCAACAGGCTCGCAGCGTACGTGAACAGGAAACCCAAGTTTTTGCGCAGCGCGAGAGCGAATATAATGCTGCAGCACCTGCTGACCAGGAAAGAATGCTGACGGAAGCTCAGGCAAAGATTGCTGAAATCGATGTGCTGGTAAAACAGAAAACTGATGTGTATTCGCAGAATGAACTGGCGATTAATGATCTTAACATCCAGTTGCGTCAGAAAGAGCGTGACCTTGGTCTGGGCGAAGTGTTTGGCCTGGCACGTCAGATTGCAGGTGACAGTTCATCCGTGTTGCAACAGTCATTGACCAGCGCGCAGTTTGCTGAGACTGACGCTATTAATCGGGTAGACTTTCTCCGTAATCTGTCTACCACTGAGGGTATTGTCAGTCCGGTTGATCTGGAGCGTTTGTGGTTTGAATTACAACGTGAAATTGTGGCCTCTGGCCAGGTTGCCAGCTACGATGGTAAGGTTGTTTCACCTAACGGTGACATGTTGTCGACCAAGGTTACCCGGATAGGTACATTTACCGCAATGGCGGACGGCCGTTATCTGGCTTATATACCGAGTCTATCGCGCCTGAATATCCTGCCACGTCAGTTGCCGGAAGATTTCCTGCAAGAGGCACGTGATTTGCAGTCGGCCACTTCCGGTTATCTCTGGTCAGCAGTTGACCCTACACGCGGTGTATTAACAGCTCTATACGTTGAACGCCCTTCCTGGGTTCAGCGTATCGAAAATGGTGAGCATATTAATTATGTGATCTTGGTAGTCGGTGCTGCGGGAGTGATCGCATTTATCTTCCAGTTGCTGTATCTGATATTTGTACGAATTTCAGTGACCAGTCAGTTACGTCATCTCGACAAGCCGACGAAGAACAATCCTTTGGGTCGTGTGCTGCTGGCGTTCAAGGGTGATGCCAAGAATATTGAAGCAGACTCCGATATTGCTGAACTGCGCGTCTCCGAGGCAGTTATCAAGGAGATTCCAAGTCTTGAGCGCTTCCAGGCGTTCCTCAGGTTGTCAGTTGCTGCCGGTCCGTTGCTCGGTCTTGTCGGCACGGTTGTAGGTATGATCATGACGTTCCAGAGTATCACCGAGTCAGGATCAAGCGATCCGAAGTTGATGGCAGGTGGTATCGGCGCCGCGATGATCGCGACTGTGCTGGGTCTGGGTATTGCTGTGCCATTGCTGTTTGCTAATGCGTTACTGACGTCGCTGTCCCGCTCGATCGTTCAGACGCTGGACGAGCAGAGCACGGGCATCCTGGCAGAAAACCTTGAGAAGCAGCGCCGTCATGCTTGAACACTTGCCGCTCTATCTTGCAGTTAAGGAGTTGATAAATCTGGGTGGCCCTTGGGTCATCTGGATATTCTCCAGCGGTGTGTTGATGTGGGCCCTGATATTCGAGCGCTACTGGTATTTCATGCTGATACTACCGAAGGAATCAAAGGTACTGCACGCCCAGTGGGCAGCACGCAAGGATCACACATCCTGGTGTGCCAGACAAATCCGGCAGATGATGATATCAAAACTGAATGTATCGATGACCAGAGGCTTTCCGATATTGCAGGTTCTGGTTCCATTATCGCCTTTGCTCGGTCTGGTCGGTACGGTCAGCGGTATGCTGGAAGTGTTCGACTCGATGGCAATGCGTGGTTCGGCAGATGCACGTTCGATGGCTAGTGGCGTGTCAGAGGCGATGGTTTGCACGATGACAGGTCTGGCCGTCAGTATAACTGGATTGTATCCGGTGCATTATTTCCGCACCCGGGCACGAGTTGAAACCGAGTTACTAGCAGACAGGTTTACATACTAATTATGAAAATGCGTAGACATAATGCGAGTGCACATGATTCATCAAGTGGTATCGATCTTGCTCCGATGCTGGATTTTGTAATCAATCTGCTTATCTTTTTCATCATCACGGCTATCTTCGTGAAGGAGTCTGGTCTGACGGTCAACCGTCCGACCGAACTCAATGTGTCGGAATCGGACAGCAAGAGTATCCAGATTCAGATTCTGGATACCGGTGAGATTTTCATCGATAACCGCGTTGTTGACATGCGTGCGGTACGGGCGAATGTCGAACGTCTGAAGGCGCTGAACCCAGAAACTGGCGCGTTGATCCTTGCTGATGATAGTGCCCAGACGGGCGTAATCGTTGGTGTTGTGGATCAGGTGCGTCTTGGTGGTATCTATAACATCACTTTCAGTACTTCAGGTTAACTGAACAGGAACGATCAAGATGAAAACACATAAATACGGTTCAGAAGAAACAGAAGATCATGCAATCGATCTGGCTCCAATGCTGGATTTTACAATTAACCTGTTGATCTTTTTTATTATTACAACTTCCTTTATCAAGGAATCGGGGATCACGGTTGTGAAGCCGGAGGCCACGACTGCCGAACACCGTGATTCAGGCAATATTCTGATCTCAATCCGTGAGAACGGCGAGATCTGGATGGATCGTCGTCGTGTTGATATGCGTGAAGTCCGTACCCTGATTGAAAAACTGCATATCGAACGTCCGGAAGACACTGCTGTGATCGTTGCTGACAAATCATCACGTGCTGAAGTGCTGGCGCGTCTGATGGATGAAATCAGGACAGGTGGCATCCGGGACGTCTCTGTCGCCGCGGCGCCACCGGGAGGAGGAGGTTAATAATATGAATAACATTATCACATTGGTTCGTTTCCCGACCGCTATAATATTTGCTCTGACATTGGCAAGCAGTCTGTTCTGGACGCTGTGGACCTTGACATCTGTTGAATTCAAACTGGAAGAGGTAAAGGCAGTACGAATCGACTTTACCCGTATGCGCCAGGATAGCCAGACAGCCAGTCGGCGTGAAGAAAAAATAGAGCTTGAGCCACCACCTGTTGCACCGGATGTGCCCAAGCTGGCTGTTTCCAGCGGAGGGGTTGATAATAATATCATGACACTGGCGCCAACGATTGATACCAGCAGCGCAATGTCTGGTATCAAGTTGGGCGGAGGTTCTGACCGTGACGTTATGCCACTGGTACGAATTAATCCCGACTATCCGCCACGCGCACTCAGCCGTGGTATCGAGGGCTGGGTTCAGATTCAGTTTACGATTACCGCAACCGGTACGGTCAAGGATGCCGTGGTTGTAAAAAGCAGCTCAAATATGTTTGAAGAAGCAGCAGTCAAGGCAATATTACGCTGGCGCTACAATCCAAAGATTGAAAATGGCGAAGGCGTAGAACGTGTAGGTATGCAAACTATACTTCGATTCGAGCTGGAGGATTAATCCATGAATATCCGAATATGCAGGGTGATCTTACTTGCCCTTGCTGTATTTATGACCCAATCCCTGTACGCACAGGAAAAGAAAGAACCGCCACCGACGATTGACCAGGCAACAGGCAAGGCTTTGAACGCAGCCATTGAGTTTCTGAATGCTGAAAAGTATCAGGATGCGAAGACAGCTCTGGTGGGGCTGGTTGTTGATACCTTGAGTCCGTATGAAAGAAGCCGAGTCGAACAGATTATGGCCTCGATTACCTACGCTGAGGGTGATTTTGATGCAGCACGCAAACACATGCAGGCAGCAATAGACTCAGGTGGACTGAATGTGCAGGAGGCCTCACAGGCCAGCTACCAGATAGCCCAGATGTTCATGGCAGAGGAAAAGTGGCTTGAAGGCTCCGCAGCGATGGAATTGTGGATAAAGAATGCCGCCGAGCCGAGCTCTGCTGCCTATTATCTGCTAGCTGTAGCTTACTACCAGCAGGAAAAATTTGACCAGGCTGCACCAAATGCCAAAAAGGCGATTGACCTGACAGAAAAGCCTCAGGAGAGCTGGATACAGTTATATCTCGCACTGTTACTGCAAAAGGAAAGCTATAAGGACGCTGTGCCGGTACTGGAAAGGCTGATTGGCATGTTCCCGGACAAGAAGGTTTATTGGCTGCAGTTGTCCTCTGTATACGGAACACTCGAAGATTATCCGAATGCACTGGCCATCATGCAGATTGCCTATCATGCGGGTATGGTTATTGAAGATTCAGAAATCCGTCGTCTGGCCGACATGATGATGGTGCAGGGCGTACCGTTCAGATCAGCCGAACTGATGACGGCTGCAATAGAGAAAAAGCAGCTGAAAGTTGATGGCAAGACGTATGAAAAACTTGCAAACGCCTGGATTGGCGCCCGCGAATATAAGAAATCTCTGCCGATATTACAGAAAGCAGCCGAGATGTCCGGTGATGGCAATATTTTCATGCGTATAGGTGAAGTCAATATGCAGCTTGAAGACTGGGATGCCGCTGCAACAGCTCTGCAGGCAGCCGTTAGCAAGGGTGGCCTTAAAGATACTGGCAATGCCCAGCTGCTGATTGGAATATCATTCTTCAACCAGAAAAAAATGGGTGAAGCGAAAACCTGGTTACAACGTGCAACAGGTTCCAAGGTACACGGCAAAACGGCAAGTGGTTATATCGCAATGATTGACGCACAGTCTGGCGGCTAGTCATCAGGATACATCGAACTTGGTCCGATACAGCAGATGAATCAATTTACAGGATGATATACAGAATGCTACAGGGAAAAATTTATCCGGTACTCATATCGGCAATCACAACAGTATGTCTGTCGGGGTTGCCAAATATGACTTACGCCCAGGCACAGCAAAATCAGGCCCCGGCTGCTGCTCCCGCCGCGGCAGCACCTGCACCGGCTGCAAAGCCTGACCAGCCCAAGGGACCGGCTTTCTCAATGCCTGATGTTATGGCAAAAATCAAGGCCATGAATGCTGCAGAGGCAAAGTTAGCGAAGCAGAGACAAGCCAACTTCACCAAGGCCATGCAGGATATGGAAAATCTGGCGAAGGAAACCCAGGCCAAGCGTAATTCAGCTGAAGCTCGCAGTGCAAGTTTGTCAAAACAGTATGATGACAACTATAATCGTATAGGTGAGATGTCGCTGTTACTCGAACAGCATCAGGGTAATCTGGGTGAACTGTTCGGTGTAACTCGCCAGATTGCGGGTGATGCTGCCGGTGTACTCGATAATTCAATGATAAATGCCCAGATTAAGTTACCCGAAGGCCAGGAAAATCGGGTTGATTTCCTCCGTCGTGTAGCTGCGGCCAAAGAGTTGCCTTCGATAGTTGAACTTGAAAGATTGTGGCTGGAAATGGTGTATGAGATAAATGCAGATACCCAGACTGCCCGCTTTTCGGCCCCGGTCATCCAGCTTGACGATACGGTCAAGGAAACGGAGGTAGTGCGTGTAGGCTCATTCCTGGCAGTCGGTGACGGTGTATTTCTCTCCTATCTGCCCAGCAAGGTGTCCCTTTCAGTCATGACCCGTCAGCCACCGCAATTGGCAACAATGTCGTTGGCCCGAAGTCTGCAGAATGCCCCGGCCGGTTCAGGGTATATTCAGTCTGTTATGGACCCTGCTCGTGGCGTATTACTTGCGCTGATCGCAGAGCGTCCGAACATGCTGGAGCGTATCGAGAATGGCGAGTCGGTAAACTGGTTGATTCTGGGCGTAGGTTTCCTGGGTCTTCTGGTCGCGGCCTTCCAGTATATTTATCTGTTCGTAGTCAAGATTGCCGTGAACAGACAGCTCAAGAATCTCGACAAGCCAACTAAAAACAACCCGCTTGGGCGCATGTTACAGGCAGCCATAGGCGATGGTAGCAAGGACTACACGCATGATATTCCTGAACTGACAGAATTACGCATATCTGAGTCAGTATTGCGCGAAGTTCCCAAACTTGAGCGCTTCCAGTCATTTCTCAGACTTGCCGTTGCGGCCGGTCCGTTGCTGGGTCTTATTGGTACGGTTATAGGTATGATTCTGACATTCCAGAGTATTACGGCGTCAGGTACCAGTGATCCTAAACTGATGGCACATGGTATTGGTATGGCGATGATCGCGACCGTATTGGGTCTGGGTATAGCAATACCACTGCTGTTCGTCAATGCCGGTCTGGCTGCATTATCACGGTCTGTGGTACATATACTGGAAGAGCAGAGTACATCAATACTGGCAGATCGCTTGCTGACTAACGCACCCAAGTAGTAGCAGCTTGATTATTAGGCCCGGTAGTTGAAAGACTGCCGGGTCTTTTTATTTGGTGAGGTGATTAATGTTGGGTACGACTGCCCGGACATTTAGGTGAATTAAAGTTATCGACGAATCTTCAGGCCAACACGAGTAATCTTGCCATGATCAATTTCCCTGACAACTAGTTCAATATTATCAAACCGTGTGCGGTCGCCTATGACCGGTGTATGATTAAACAATCCCGTCAGGTAATCTCCTATGGTCTTTTCAGCCACCCCGGGAACCGCGTAAAAGCCGTATAGTCCGGCTATATCAGCAACCTTGGCATCGGCATCCAGGATAAAGTTACCAAAGAAGTCCTGGGCCGAGGTATATTCGATACTCTGGTCAATAACACACCGACCGTTGCCAGTGAAAGGGCTGGTTTTAATCCAACACGGAATGATTCTGTCCGGGTGCGCATTCCACCGTCCAGCAGGATAATTGCGAGAGCGATTGTCCCGATAATATAGGCCATACTGAAGTCGTGAAACTGGATCTGCCCAGGGTCATCCTCACCCGCCAGCATGCCCAGGAGGAGAAATACCAGCAGTATCGGTGCATCGACACGCGAGGATACCGAACTAATCAATATGCTGCCGAACAGTAGTAGAGTGCTGATTAAAACGATGGTGTTCAGAAATTCCAATTAAGCGAGCCCCGAATTGAACCGGTATGGATAAAACTATAATCAAAAAAGTCTTACATTTATACCGTTAAAACGTTACCACGTATTTCTGACATGAACGTAACCTTGTTCATACACAA
>CAMBTO010000048.1 GCA_945870865.1 Klebsiella pneumoniae | reverse complement strand
AGTACAGTAGATATATCAATGTTACTCGCCGCTGCAAAATACTCACGGAAGCGCGCGGCCTGTGGATAGGGGGTGTCTTCATAACCGGTGCGTCCGCGGGCATCGGCCTCACACGCCACCAGGAACTGTTCAAAGCGCTCCGGTCGCCGGAACGCATCCATTGCTACCAGCTTGCGTAACACAGTATCTTCCCGTAACTCCATGATCCGGTGACAGATAAAATGATACCTCGCGACGATCACTGCCAGATCACGATAGCGGTTCGGGATACGCAGGCGCTGACAGAGTTTTTCGACGATTTTGGCACCCCGCTCCTCGTGCCCATGATGGGCGGGCAATATGTCTTTCGGCGTGGTGGCCTTGCCGAGATCATGTACCAGCGCCGCAAAGCGCACGGTGGTATCTTCGGTCAGGCTGGCGGCCTGTTGCAACACCATCATGGTATGCACCCCAGTATCGATTTCGGGATGGTATTTTTCAGGCTGGGGAACACCGTACAGCTGGTCTATTTCGGGGAGTATAAGGTCCAGCGCGCCGCATTGTTTCAGTACCTCGAAAAATGTGACGGGGCTGGATGTTGCGAGCGCCTTTTCCATTTCGGCCCACACCCGTTCGGGCACCAGTGTGTCGAGTTCTCCGGATCTTGCCAGCGTGATCATCAGTTCCATCGTTGCGGGCGCAATGGAGAAACTGAAGCGTGCCGCGAATCGGGCAACACGCAGCACGCGTAACGGGTCTTCGATAAATGCATCGGAAACATGGCGCAGAATCCGCAATTCGAGATCCTTGCGTCCGTCATAAGGGTCAATGATATTACCCGAATCATCCTGGGCAATGGCGTTAATAGTAACATCCCGCCGTGCGAGATCCTGTTCGAGTGTAACCTCGGGCGTTGCATTGAATACGAAGCCTTTATACCCGGTGCCAGACTTACGCTCGGTACGGGCGAGTGCATACTCCTCGTGTGTCTGCGGATGCAGAAATACAGGAAAGTCCTGACCGACCGCTTTAAAACCGAGCCTCTCCATCTCAGCGGGGGTGCTACCAACCACCACCCAGTCACGATCCTTGATGGTCAGTCCCAGCAAGTTATCGCGGACTGCACCGCCAACCTGGTAGATCTTCATTTCACTGCCCGATGCTAACGTCTGGCAAGTTGTCGGTATTGGTCATAACGCGATGTGGAGTTTATTGAGGCTAGATAAGAGGGCACAACAGACCCGACCGGGGTAGCCGTGATCCCCATACCGGCAAGGTCAGCCGTGGAGCACACACTGTCTGTTTGCAAGGACAGATAATTGTCAGTGGAGAACGGCTTGTCTATTCCGAGCAGATTGAACAGGAAACTCCACAGGTCGATCACCTCGGCCTGCGCGCGTGACAGTGTATCGGGTAGCGGAAGGATTAGCCGTTTTATCCCGAGACATTCTGCCGTGTAGCGGACAAGTTGCTCCAGTGAGAGTTGGTCAGGCCCACCGAGCTGCAACCGCTTGTTGTAGTACGCAGGATCTGACAGGGTCAGCGCCATGGCCTCGGCCACATCACCGACATAGACCGGTGTAAAGCGGGCCTGCGGACAGGCCAGCGGTAGTACCGGGGCAATCCGCAGCAGTCTCGCAAAGCGATTAAAAAAACTGTCACCTGGTCCGAATATGACAGACGGTTGATAACATGTGGTCTGTATATCAGACGCGGCCAGCACCAGTTGTTCGGCCTCCCCTTTGGTACGCAGGTATTGGCTGCTACCATTAACCGAGGCATTCAGCGCGCTCATGTGCAGTAGTCGTTTAACCCCTGTGCGCCTGATAGCGTTAATTATCTTTGCGGTCAGGTCGACATGCACCTGCCGAAAACCCTGATTTGATCCACTGCGTTCATTCAATATGCCGGACAGATTAATAACCGCATCACACGTTTCAAACAGTCCACAAAGTTGCTGTTCGTCATGCACATTCGCGTGTATCAGTTGTACTTCCGGCAACAGGATCAGATTTTCCCGGTGTCGTTCGCGGTTACGTGTAGGGATCAGGATTTTCAAGCCTTGGGCGCTGAGTCGGTTTGCAAGCCGTTGGCCTACAAAGCCCGAGCCACCAACGATACATACAGTATTTATCAGCACAGCGATGTTCGTTTCAGTTTAGTGACAGGTTAGTCGTGGAGCAGGTCAGACTGGCGAGCTGCTCCTTACGTGTTGGAATAATCGGCTCCATTCGTTCGCTTACGCGAGTAATCGAGTTATTCAGTCGCCAGTCATACACCGTGGCAAAAAACATGATGCGTGACACGTATTTTCTGGTCTCTGTGTAAGGAATCTTTTCAACCCAGACATCAGAGTCTGTGCAGTCGGACTGTGCCAACCAGCGTGCGACCGCATTCGGGCCGGCATTATAGGCCGCTGTCGCCAGTACCTTGTTGCCAAAGCGATCATGTACACGTTTAAGATAGGCCGTGCCTATGGTGATGTTCTTTTCCGGGTCAAGCAACAGATTCGGCTTGAAGTTGGCAAGGCCTATCGATTTTGCGGTCTCCGCGCCGGTGGCGGGCATGACCTGCATTAATCCGAGCGCGCCGGACGGTGATTTTGCATCAACCATGAAGGCACTTTCAGCACGGGTTAGTGCAAACACCCAACCAAGGTCAAGTTCACGCAGTCTGGCATAACGGGTCATCTTGTCTTCAAATGCAATCGGGAAGCGGACAACCAGATTTCCGTACGACTGTGCCTGGCCCAGCGTGAGAATCGCACGATCATGCCAGCCCCATTCTGCCGCCAGAGCGGCCGCAATTTCCTTGTGATAGACGGACATGTCTTTCAGTGTGTAATTCCATTCACGGCGCGAAGGGTAACCGCCTCCGGTCAGGAACAATTCGCGTGCACGTTTGACACCCGCTAGCTCGCGGATGGCCTGCCAGGACTCAGGATCATCAGGTAAGGGCTGGTAGTCGATATTGTAAGGTGCAGAAATCCGGTCTGCGGCGAGAAACCCGTAGTAATCACGTTCAGCGGCGACTTTGAGGTAGATTTGGCGTGCCTCATCGGTCTTCCCAGTCTGTTCGAGTGCGCGGGCCCGCCAGTATAACCAACGCAAGCGCACGTTCTCTTCAGTCGGTGTGCCTTCAGTCCATTTGGCCAATAGCGACCAGTCCAGATCATCCAGTGCATTTCGCAACCGCCAGTGGAACAGCTCTTCGTTTACATCGGCATTATCAATAGCGGCAAGATACTGCCGGGCCTGAGGGTGTTTCTTGATTACAGCACGTATACCCAGTGTGCGTTCAACATCGGTAATCTGTTGTTTCTCGAACGAGTAGACAGGTTTCAGTGCCTCCCAGCGCGAGATGGCTGTTTTGATATCTGTACTGGCGAGTCGTTTTACGCCGTGCGTCAGGATCTCGCGGGCAATCGCAATGTCCGGGTATCCCGGTTTGCTGGTTGTTTTAGCCGGGTTCTGGTAGGTGGCAACCCAGCGAGTAACCCATTGCTGGTCCTGCTTGTCCAGTTTTTTGCCCAGATAACTGGCAAGTCCGGTCTCGCCTTCCTGCATGGACAACCGGATCCGATCCCAGATTAGATCACTGGTCATCAGCGGGCTTTTTACCAGCTGGTCAAAGGCCGGGGTACAGGCATCCGGTTGTGATTTGCCGGCGAGCCATAATAGCCGGGTATCTTCCAGCAGGCTGTCGGATTCCTGACTGGTGTTGATCCGCGCCTGTAACTGGTAACACTGCAGGCTCACATCTTTCTGGGCGATGTAGAGCTGCAGGAAGTCCTGCCAGCGATGACGTTGAGCCAGTAATTTCAGCCAGGCCTGACGCAGATCATCGGCCAGCAGTGAGTCAGGGTACTGTTGCAGGAATGACTTGATATCCCCGTCTTTTGAACTGGTCAGGCGTGGTCGCAGATAGTCGTAAATAAGATAGGGATACAGCGGGTAGTCTTTCAGTGCAGCGGTTGTCTTCCGGTATTCGGAAAGCTTGCCGTCGCGCAGCGATTTTTTGGCATTCAGATAGAGTTTGCGTTGCTGCTCAAGTGATTCAGTCGTATCAGTCCAGCCAGGCTGGCAATACAACAGTACAGATACAGCCAGTAACAGACTGGTAATCACAGCATGATATTTGCCTTGTTCAGGTCTCATACAACAGTCAGCTTGCCTTCTTACAGATATTATGGTCATTCCGATGCTAAAATTACCCCATAGTGCCTGTCGAGCTCAAGCTATTTCGCCGATTGATCCGGCAAGCTTCAGTTGTTCAAGAATTTTTCTGCACGTTTGCTGACTTCTCCAGACGATATTTCTTCCGGATGTGTTTGCCAGCCCTGACAGTGGTTCAGAATGATCCCGGCCAGCACATCAAGATGGGCGGCACTGTCGTTTAAAGCCGGGATATAGGCAAACTGCTTACCACCTGATTCAAGAAAAATCTGGCGATACTGGATCTGGATCTCTTCTAGTGTTTCCAGACAGTCAGCAGAGAATCCGGGGCACACTAGCTGTACATTGTTTATTCCGGATTTCGCCCAGCCCTGCAATACATCACCCGTATAGGGCTTGAGCCACTCGGTCGGTCCAAACCGCGACTGGAATGTCACAGTCCACTCGTCCGCCTCAAGTTGCAACTGTGTGGCGACCAGGCGAGCCGTCTTATGGCATTCACAGAAGTACGGGTCGCCTGCGACCAGGTATTTTTTTGGCAGCCCGTGGAAGGAGAACAGCAGCTTATCCGGTTTGCCATGACCGGCCCAGTACAGGCGGATACTTTCTGCCAGTGCTGCAATATATCCGGTGTGGTCATGGTAATGATTAATCATGCGCAGTTCCGGTATCCAGCGCCAGGTCTTCAGCACATTAGCCACTGCATCAAATGTCGAGGCGGTGGTTGTAGCGGAGTATTGTGGATAGAGCGGAAACACCAGCAGCTTTCTCACATTGGCAGCGTGCATGCGTTCCAGCGCAAAGCGTATCGAAGGGTTGCCATAACGCATCGCCAGTTCAACAACAACCGGTCCGTTGATCAGTTGTTGCAGGCGTGTAGTTAACCCGGCGACCTGGCGTTCAGAGATTACCTTCAGTGGGGAACCCTCGTTGGTCCATACCTTGTTGTAGGCCTCAGCGGATTTATGCGGACGCAAGGTCAGGATAATGCCGTACAGGATAGGCCACCAGATCAGTTTCGAGGTCTCGATTACCCGGGGATCGCTCAGAAATTCCGCCAGATATTTGCGTATGCCCTTGCTGGTAGGCGCATCCGGCGTTCCCAGATTGGTGATCAGTATTCCAGTTGCCGGCAGACTGTTATGTGCCGGTTGTTCGGTGCCCTTGTATCTGGCCATTTCGCTTCCTATTTCGAGTTGATGTCAGCCGCATTTGCTGTCTTGCGTCTGGTTTTCCCGCAATACCTTGCGGTACTGGTCATAGATATTGATGCATATCCGTCCTTGCTCCGAGCGCTATCTATATTATCAATATAAAACCTGATCAGTGATTGTATGGCGCCATCCACCCGTCCCGGTCGCGCTGGTGGTTCGGTAACCTTGATTATACGCCTCAGGTATTTCAACAAATCCCAGAGGATAGAGTTAGCCTCAGGTTTGCCGGACTCGACCTCCCGCACATATTCAATCACCATCGACCTTAAGTTGCCAAAGTAAATCTCACGCATAGATACCTGGCCGTCAGTTTTGTCTCAACGCAACGACCGGCGGTGTCGACAACACGCGCCAGGTGCCTGCAAGACCGGCGGCGGCTATAACGACAGTGCAGGTCAGCGGGGCTATCACCCATACCATATAGTTAATGACGATATCCATCTTGAATACATATTTAGCAAGTATCACCTCGACCACCGTGGCAGACCAGGCCGCCAGTATTCCGGCTATCATCCCGATACAGATAAATTCAGCGGCGAGGCCCGCCAGGATCTGGCGCCGACCGGCACCGATGGCAGACAATAATGCCGATTCGTAGGTGCGTTCATCGTGTGTAGTCTGCAATGCGGCTGCCAGTACCACTATACCGGATAACAGGGTGAATCCGAACACGAACTCGATAGTGCGTACAACTTGCTCCATTATACGGCGTACCTCGGATATCAGGGCATCGACATCATAAACGGTGACGCTGGGAAACGCCCTGACCAGCTCGATAATCAGATCCTTGTCCTCTGGCGGCAGGTAAAAGCTGGTGATAAAACTGGCAGGGTAGTTGTCCAGCGTACCCGGGTTCGCAATGACGAAGAAGTTGACGTTAAATGTGTCCCACTGGACCTTGCGGATACTGGTTATCCTGCCGGTGACTTCTGCGCCGGCAATCAGGAAGGTAATGCTGTCACCCAGACCTACGCCCAGATCCGTTGCCATTCCTTCTTCAAAGGAAAACAGCGGCTCGTCGGTCGTAGATTCTTCCCACCAGACACCTCCCGTAATCTCGTTGGCCGCAGGCAGTGCCTCTGACCAGGTGAGGTTATAGGCCCGACGGGCCCAGCGTTGACCCGCCTCGGTCGGAAACGCCTCCGGGTCTACAGTGACATTATTAATCCGGGCCAGTCTGGCCCCCGTCATCGGATAAACAGCGGCCGTCGTCTTGCCCTGGTCTTGCAGGAACCGGTTAAGTTCGGGCACGTCTTCGGCACTGATATTGATGAGGAAGTAATTGGGCGTGCCTTCTGGCAGTCGTCCTCGCCATTCATTCAACAGGTCGGTCCTTACCAGCGTCAGCAGCAGCATGACCATTACACCGAGCCCGATACCGATAATCTGGGCGATGCTGGAACCTGCGCGACGATTGATGTTGGCCAGGCCAAACCGGAATGCGGTGCCTACCCGGTTACGGAAGCGATCCAGAAAACGGATCAGGATGATGGCCCCGACAGTCAGCAGCAGTGCCGTTACGATGATGCCGATAAAGGTCCACAAGGTCAGACCAGGATTACCGGACTGCCATGGCGATAACAACGCCAGTGCCAGTAAAGCTGTTCCATAACTGCCCACTGCGCCGGGTGGTAACGGATCCATATCCCGTCTGAGTACACGCAGCGGCGATACATGACGTAGTCGTAATATCTGCGGCATGGCAAAACCGATAGCGGTGATGGTACCTGCGGCAATCCCGGTAAACAGCGGCCCAACAGACGCGGCGGGTAATTCACTTGTGGTCATGCCGGCAAGCATGCTACCCAATACCTGTTGTCCCAGATAGCCCAGTACTGCACCTGCCAGACTGCCGAGCAGTGACAATATCAATAGCTGCAACAGGTAGACGGAGGTGATAGTCGTTTGATCCGCGCCCAGGCAGCGCATGATGGCACAGTTATCAAAATGGCGTACGACATAGCGTTGCGCCGACATGGCCACCGCCAGTCCGGCGAGTGCCACACTGACCAGTGCGGCCAGTCCCAGAAACTGTTCTGCCCGCTCCAATGCCGACTTCAACTCCGGCCGGGCATCACGGATACCCTGTAAACGCAAACCCTTGCGCCCCTCCACCGCGACCCTTAATTGCTCTATTGCTTCCGGATTGCCACCCAGCAGCAGGCTGTAATCTATGCGGCTTGCAGGCAAGACCAGACCGGTCGCGGGCAGGTCGGCAAGGTTCATCAGCATGCGGGGTGCGATATTGAACATGTCACCCCCCCGATCCGGCTCATAGGTGATAATCCTGCTGACAGTCAGACTGGAGGAGCCCACTCTGACAGAGTCTCCCATCTGGATGCCGAGTAACTGGAACAGGCGACTGTCTATCCAGACTGTTCCAGATTCGGGTATGTCTGATGTAACTGTCTCGGGGGTGAATAAGCCGGATGAGGTCCGCAGTTTACCCCGTAGCGGATAACCGGCCTCCACCGCCTTGACCTCGGCCATCTGCAGGTTCTCGCCAGCCATGACCATACTGCGCATGCTGGTGATATCGGTCTCGACGAGACCCGCACTGCGGATCATCTCCCTGACTTCATCTGCCACAGGCTGGCGCGACTGTATTACCAGATCCGCAGCCAATAATTCAGTGGCCTGGGATTCGCTCGCACGTTTGACCCGGTCAGTAAAAAAACCGACCGAGGTGAGGCTGGCAACGGCAATGACAATTGCAATAGCAATCAGACGAATTTCGCCGGACCGCCAGTCGCGCCGCAACGACTGAACTGCCAATTTAAGAATATCAGCTTTCATCAGCGATAATACGCCCACCTGCCAGCGTCAACCGGCGTTCACAGAGTCTGGCGATAGCGAGGTCATGGGTAACCAGCACCAGCGTGGTCCCGTGTTCCTGGTTCAGGGCGAAGATTAGCTCGATAATGGTCTGCGCTGTTTTCTGGTCCAGATTCCCGGTAGGCTCATCTGCAAATAGGATCTTCGGGCCCGCTGCAAACGCACGCGCTATGGCCACCCGCTGCTGTTCACCTCCGGACAGTTGGGTGGGATAATGCCCGAGACGCGCGCTGAGACCCACTTCGGTTAATCGTTCCCGCGCAACCTGGTCAGGTTGATCCATTCCGGCAAGTTCAAGGGGTAACATCACATTTTCCAGCGCAGTCAGGCTTTTAAGCAGCTGGAATGATTGAAATACAAAACCGACCCGCCGGTTGCGAAGTTTAGCCCGGCCATCTTCATCCAGTGTATTCAGATCCATATTATCCAGCAGTACCCGGCCGGAACTTGCAACATCCAGCCCGGCCAGCAGTCCAAGCAAGGTAGATTTGCCCGAGCCTGACACACCGACGATGGCCAGGCTTTGTCCTGAATGCAGTGAAAAATTGATATCATCAAGTATAGTCAGGCGCCCATCCGGACTGTTTACTTGCTTTCCAAGATGTTCAGCCTGCACAATAACAGCAGAGGAATTATTCATGTTTCGCAGTTTACTGATTTTATTGTTATATATTGTACCGATTCACCTGCCTGCGGCAGACCGGACCCTGTTGGTACTGGCTGACAGCCTGAGCACCAGTTACGGTATCGCAATTGAAGACGGCTGGGTATCCCTTTTGCAAAAGCGTCTGGATGCATCCGGGCATACCTATAAGCTGCTGAATGCCAGTATCAGCGGTGATACCACGCACGGTGCCAAATCCCGGCTTGACGAGATCCTTGACCAGTCTGTCCCTGCCATCACCATCGTTGAACTCGGCGGTAATGATGGCTTGCGCGGCCTGCCTGTTGCCGAGATTAGCAAAAATCTCGCAGAGATAATCACACTGTTGACCAGCAAGGGCATCTCCGTATTACTGGTGCCAATGTTGCTACCGCCAAATTATGGCAAGATCTATATAGAAAAGTTCAGCAACATATACAAGCAGCTTGCAGCGGACCACGACATTACACTGGGTCGCTTTATTCTTGATGGTATCGCGATCAGACCGGAGTTGATGCAGGCGGACGGCATCCACCCAAAGGCGGAGGCACAGCCGATGATGCTGGAAAATATCTGGGCAGCTCTTGAGCCGATGCTGACCGCAAAGGACAATACGGCCCCATGAAGTATTGCAGTATATGCGGTGCAGAGGTCAAGTTGCAGGTTCCGGTGGATGATAACCGTGAACGTCATGTCTGTGTCGGTTGCAGTTCCATCCATTATATCAACCCGAAGATAGTGACTGGCTGTCTTGTTGAGTGGGAAGATCAGGTCCTGTTATGTAAACGTGCCATTGAACCCCGTTATGGGATGTGGACACTACCTGCCGGTTATATGGAACTTGGGGAGACCACGGTACAGGCCGCGCAACGTGAGACGCTGGAAGAGGCGAATGCCCGGGTCGAAATCATTGATTTATACATGATAATCAACTTGCCCCATGTCGATCAGGTTTACATGATGTACCGGTCCAGATTACTCGAAAAATCCTTTTCCTCCGGTACCGAGAGTCTGGATGTCGGGCTTTATAACGAAGCTGATATACCGTGGGAGTTACTTGCCTTTCCCGCCATCCGCGAGACGCTGAAGTATTATTATCAGGATCGGCAAGTAGGGCAGTTCAGGATACGTTCCGGTGAAATCAGGCGGGAAGACCAGGGCTATACGTTCCTGTTACATGCCTGAATAACTATTCGGAGTATCCCGTGCCATCAGCCGTCCGGCTATAATCGTTCAAGACACGCTGTGAATACATCCATGTACGCTCGAGCGCCGCGTCCCTGCGGCTAAAGGTCTTTCACAATTATAGCCAGACGGCTAATTCCTGACTTTAGTGCAAATCGTACGAGTGATTTATTCCAGAGCCATGCGCCTTCTTTTATTTCAATTTTCCCATGATAATTGCTAGCGACGGGGCTGGCTACCCTCAATTCAGGTACCTGAGTGAGTCCAAAAGTCTTGACTCAAAAAAAAAAACGGCTATATTATTAGCACTCAGTTAATATGAGTGCTAATAAAAGCACCTTAATAATCAATATGTTAGTAACCAGGAGGTTTTAAAAATGAAGATTCGTCCATTACATGATCGTGTGATCGTGAAACGTGTGGAAGAGGGTAAGACCTCTCCCGGCGGTATCGTAATTCCTGACAGCGCCGCAGAAAAACCCATACAGGGTGAAGTCATTTCTGTCGGCAATGGCAAGATATTGGAAAATGGTGAAGTCCGTAAGCTGGATGTCAAAAAAGGCGATAAGATCCTGTTTGGCAAATATTCCGGTACGGAAGTGAAGATTGGTGGTGAAGAACTGCTGGTACTTCGCGAAGACGACATCATGGGCGTTATTGAATAAATTATCTGGAGGTAATGAGACATGGCAGCTAAAGAAGTAAGGTTTTCTGACGACGCCCGTACCCGCATGGCACGTGGTGTCAATATCCTGGCCAATGCTGTAAAGCAGACGCTGGGCCCTAAAGGCCGTAATGTAGTTATAGAAAAGAGTTTCGGCGCTCCAACAATAACCAAAGACGGTGTTTCTGTAGCCAAGGAAATTGAGTTAGAGGATAAGTTCGAAAATATGGGCGCGCAGATGGTTAAGGAAGTCGCTTCCAAGACCTCTGATGTAGCCGGTGACGGCACAACCACAGCCACCGTACTGGCACAGTGTATCGTGCGTGAAGGCCTGAAGGCTGTGACTGCCGGTCATAACCCGATGGACGTGAAGCGCGGTATCGACGCCGGTGTACTGGTCGCTGTTGCTGAGTTGAAGAAACTGTCCAAGCCCTGCGAAGACAGCAAGGCCATAGCCCAGGTAGGCACGATCTCCGCCAATTCAGATGAATCAATCGGCAATCGTATCGCCGAAGCGATGGACAAGGTTGGTAAGGAAGGCGTCATTACGGTGGAAGAAGGTTCAAGCCTGGAAGACGAACTGGAAGTGGTCGAAGGTATGCAGTTTGACCGTGGTTACCTCTCTCCATACTTTATCAATAACCAGGAAACGATGAGCGTAGATCTGGAAAATCCCTATGTGCTGTTGCACGACAAGAAAATCTCGAATGTCAGGGATCTGCTGCCGGTACTGGAAGCCGTTGCCAAGGCTGGCCGTCCGTTGCTGTTGATTGCTGAAGATATCGAAGGTGAGGCATTGGCAACTCTGGTTGTTAATAATATGCGCGGTATCGTCAAGGTGGCAGCCGTGAAGGCCCCGGGATTCGGTGACCGTCGCAAGGCTATGCTGGAGGACATCGCTGTCCTGACCGGTGCTATCGTGATTGCCGAGGAAGTCGGTCTGTCACTGGACAAGGCCAAACTGGAAGATCTGGGCAGTGCCAAACGTGTACAGATCACGAAGGAAAACACGACTATTATTGATGGAAATGGCAAGTCGGATCAAATCCAGGGCCGCGTCAAGCAGATCCGTCAGCAGATAGAAGACACCACATCTGACTATGACCGTGAAAAACTGCAGGAGCGCGTTGCCAAGCTGGCCGGCGGTGTTGCGGTTATCAAGGTGGGTGCTTCTACCGAGATTGAAATGAAGGAAAAGAAGGCTCGCGTTGAAGACGCATTGCACTCTACCCGTGCTGCGGTGGAAGAAGGCGTTGTCCCGGGTGGTGGTGTGGCGCTGGTGCGTGTTATTGGTGCTGTCTCCAAGGTAAAGGGCAAGAATGCGGATCAGGATGTTGGTATCAAGATACTGCTCCGTTCGCTGGAAGAGCCTCTGCGCCAGATCGTGACCAATGCCGGTGAAGAGGCTTCGGTCGTATTGAACAAGGTGGCTGAAGGTAAGGGTAATTATGGCTACAACGCCCAGACCGGTGAGTTTGGTGACATGATCCAGATGGGTATCCTGGATCCGACCAAGGTAACTCGCTTTGCATTACAAAATGCGGCATCAGTTGCCGGCCTGATCCTGACCACAGAAGCGATGATTGCTGAACTTCCGAAGAAGGATGATCACGGTCACGCCGCCGGTGGTGGTGATATGGGTGGTATGGGTGGTATGGGCGGCATGATGTAACAGCCCTCCAACTACCAGCAGTAACGAAAAACCCGCCTGATGGCGGGTTTTTCTTTTGTGCTACCGGTAGATGAACTGATTGGAACTGGCTTCCCTCACCGGGCTTCGTTATTACTGACGTTTCATTGCGTCGAAGAACTCCGCATTGTTCTTGGTCGACTTCAGACGTTCCTGCAGGAACTCCATCGCCGACAGCGGCTCCATCGGATGTAGCAACTTGCGCAGGATCCACATCTTCTGCAATTCGTCCTGGGTCGTCAGCATTTCTTCACGACGCGTGCCCGAACGATTGATATGGATGGCCGGGTAGATACGTTTTTCGGCGATCTCACGGTCCAGATGTAACTCCATGTTACCGGTACCCTTGAATTCTTCATAGATAACGTCATCCATGCGCGAGCCGGTGTCTACCAGTGCAGTAGCCAGGATGGTCAGACTGCCACCTTCCTCGATATTACGCGCTGCTCCAAAAAAGCGTTTCGGCTTCTGCAGTGCATTCGCATCCACGCCGCCGGTCAATACCTTGCCTGAGGCCGGCACAACCGTGTTATAGGCGCGTGCGAGACGGGTAATTGAGTCGAGCAGGATAACCACGTCTTTCTTGTGTTCTGTCAATCGTTTCGCATGGGCGATGACCATTTCGGCGACCTGAACGTGGCGGCTGGCCGGTTCATCAAACGTACTTGAGATCACTTCACCCCGGACCGAACGGGCCATTTCCGTTACTTCTTCAGGACGTTCATCTATCAACAGCACGATAAGGTGACAATCTGGATGATTGGTGGCGATGGACTGGGCAATGGACTGCAGGATCATCGTTTTGCCGGCCTTGGGCGGCGAGACTATCAGGCCGCGTTGACCCTTGCCTATCGGGGCAACCAGGTCGATGATACGTGGAGTCAAATCCTCCGTACTACCGTTACCGATTTCCAGCTTTAATCGTTTATTCGCAAACAGCGGCGTCAGGTTTTCAAACAGGATCTTGTTCTTGGCCTTTTCCGGGGTTTCAAAATTGATCTCCGAAACCTTCAGCAGTGCAAAATAGCGCTCCCCGTCTTTTGGTGGTCGTATCTTGCCGGAAACACTGTCACCGGTGCGCAGGTTAAAGCGTCGAATCTGGCTGGGTGATACATAGATGTCATCAGGCCCTGCAAGGTAGGAACTGTCAGCTGAGCGTAGAAACCCGAATCCGTCTGCCAGGATTTCAAGTACACCACTGCCATAGATATCCTCACCTTTTTTGGCCTGGGCCTTGAGAATTTCGAATATGACATCCTGCTTGCGGGAGCGGGCCAGGCCTTCAAGGCCAAGTGTTTCAGACAGCGCAATCAGTTCTGATGCGGGCTGTTGTTTAAGTTCGGTAAGGTTCATGGACTCCGGATCTGATCGAGATGATATAAGGAAAATTGTATGTTTTTTAACACGAGACCCACCTGTGTGAATCCTGCGTGTCAGTTTTTATCGGGGGAACAGTTACAACAGAGATATTACTGTTTATTAATTTAGCACGCGTTATATGGCTCGTCCAGCTAAATTTTAGCGCTAGATAACACTGTCTATAAAGGCTGACAACTGCGATTTTGACATTGCGCCGACCTTTGTGCCTGCAATTTCACCGTTCTTGAATATCATCAGTGTGGGTATTCCACGCACAGCATACTTTTGCGGGGTGAGCGGGTTGTCATCAATGTTGATCTTGGCGATGGTCAGCTTGTCTGTGTATTCATCCGCAATTTCGTCAAGGATGGGGGCTATCATCTTGCACGGGCCGCACCACGCTGCCCAGTAATCTACCAGTACCGGCTTGCCAGAGTTCAGGACCTGTTTTTCAAACGTTGAATCGGAAACATGAATAATGCCGTCACCCATTTAATTTATTTCACCTCTGCGTTGATAATCGGAATAATGAAACCGCATTTCAACAGAAATGGATAGGCCTTTGCAAGTCTGGAATAGTGCACCAGATTGTACCGCTATGCGTAAATCGGGGTTATCAACGATAACCGATGGCCAGATTGAGCCTTCTTTATGATGGTATTGATGCCTGCTGGAGCAGAAATTTTTTATTCAGGGTAGTACACATTTTCTGGTATTCTGCCCGGCCTTTCCCGTAATCTTTGGCACAAACCTGACCCTTTACAACAAGCAGGACTGAACAAATGCGAACACTCATAGTGATTTCACTGCTGATGTTATTCTGTGCCTGTGGGCAAAAGGGTGATTTGTACATCCCGGACAGCCAGTCCGGGCTCTCACACCTGTCTGAATAAGGACATTATGCAGTCAGTATATTACCGGGAAGGCGCACTGTATCTGGAACAGGTTCCGCTGGCCGATATTGCCCGCCGATTTGGTACACCTTGTTATGTCTATTCGAGGGCGGCAATTGAAGCTCAGTGGCAGAGCTATGATAGGGCACTCGGCGTACGTCCCCACCTGGTCTGTTATGCGGTAAAGGCAAACTCCAATCTGGCCATATTAAACTTGCTGGCCAGGCTGGGGTCCGGATTTGATGTTGTCTCCGAAGGAGAGCTGGCACGGGTTATTCGGGCAGGGGGAGATCCTGCGCGGGTGGTATTTTCGGGTGTAGGCAAGCAGGCTTGTGAGATGAAAGCCGCGCTTGAGGCCGGTATCAAATGTTTTAATGTCGAGTCCCGACCTGAATTATATCTGCTCAATTCTGTCGCCGGACAGATGAATCGCAAGGCGCCTGTTTCTCTGCGGGTAAATCCTGACGTCGATGCAATGACCCATCCCTATATTTCGACCGGACTGAAGGAAAACAAGTTTGGAATCGGGATTGATGAGGCCGAGGCGGTATATGCCGAGGCCATCGCGTTACCGAACCTGCAGGTTAACGGGATCGACTGCCATATCGGCTCACAGATTACCACTACCGGCCCGTATATTGATGCTTGCAGGCGTATAATCGACCTCGTTGGTCGTCTGGCGGCATCCGGTATCAAACTACATCATATCGATATCGGTGGTGGCCTGGGGATAACCTATACTAACGAAACGCCCCCCTCGCCGGCCGAATTTATTGCCTCAATCTTGGAGGTAATCACGGACAAAACGGTGGAATTGCTGCTTGAACCGGGCAGGTCGATCGTCGGTAATGCCGGTATACTACTCACGTCTGTGCTATACCTGAAGGATACCGGGTATAAAAATTTTGCGATTGTGGATGCCGCGATGAATGATTTAATTCGTCCTGTCCTGTACGATGCATGGCAGCAGATATTGCCGGTAAAGCAGGATTCAGCGTTACCAGAGCAAAACTATGATGTCGTAGGTCCGGTATGCGAAACCGGCGATTTTCTCGGGCTGGACAGGCGCCTGGCGATACGCCAGGGCGACCTGCTTGCCGTGTGCAGTGTTGGTGCATATGGCTTCAGCATGAGTTCTAACTATAATGCCAGACCACGGGCTGCTGAGGTGCTGGTAGACGGTGGTCAGATACATGAAATTCGCCGCAGGGAAAGCATTGAAGACCTTTATAGGGGAGAACAGATACTGTCGTGATTTTCGGGAGCGATAGGTAAAACACCATTCTGGTGCAGTGAAAAATATATAAGCACCAATGTGGTGCGCTGTTCCGGGATGCAGGCTTGCCAACTGTCTGAATTTATGCAGAATGGCGGATTTTAGCGTCTGGCATAAATAATGCAGTTCGATTGAGGGTTACTTACCATCTGATGCTGTGCTTACTAAGGGCGATGGCAAGACGTGTTTTTTATTTTTTTATGCAAAAAGTGTAAGACTGAGGAGAGAAGATTATGTCCAATAATAAGGTGCAGGAGCTGATCAATGAGCATGAAGCGCGTTATGCCGACCTGCGATTTTGTGATTCCCGGGGCAAGGAACATCACTTGACCATACCTGTTTCGCAGATTGATGAAAATTTCTTCGAGCGAGGCCAGATGTTCGACGGCTCATCAATCGCAGGATGGAAAGGTATCAATGAATCTGACATGGTGTTGATGCCGGATCCTGAAGCGTCGTTTATCGACCCCTTCTTTGATGACGCTACTGTCATTATCCGTTGCGATGTGCTTGAGCCAAATACCATGCAGGGTTACAGCCGTGACCCGCGTTCGCTGGGCAAAAGGGCTGAAGAATATCTGAAATCGACCGGTATAGCCGACAAGGCCTTTTTCGGTCCGGAACCTGAATTTTTTATCTTTGATGATGTCCGTTGGGGCGCCAATATCAACAGCGCCTTCTATGAAATCGATTCAACAGAAGGTGGCTGGAATAGCGAGCGTGATTATGAAGATAACAACATGGGCCATCGTCCGGGAGTAAAGGGTGGTTATTTCCCGGTTCCGCCCGTTGATGCGCTGCATAATATCCGTGCTGCCATGTGTGATGTACTTGAAGAAATCGGTATCCCGGTGGAGGTTCATCACCATGAAGTTGCCACTGCTGGTCAGTGCGAAATCGGTACCGCGTTCAATACGCTGGTAAGAAAAGCCGACGAATTACTGATGTTGAAGTATGTAGTCCAGAATGTGGCACATGGTTATGGCAAGACGGCGACATTTATGCCAAAACCACTGGTTGGTGACAACGGTAGCGGTATGCACGTCCATCAGTCATTGGCGAAGGACGGCAAGAACCTGTTTACCGGTGACAAATACGGTGGTCTGTCCCAGCTCGCGCTGTATTACATCGGTGGTATCTTCAAACACGCGAAGGCGATCAATGCCTTCACCAACTCGGGCACGAACAGCTACAAGCGCCTGGTTCCTGGATTTGAAGCACCGGTCATGCTGGCCTACTCGGCAAGAAACCGTTCCGCCTCATGCCGTATTCCGTTTGTTGCCAATCCGAAGGGTCGCCGCATCGAGATCCGTTTCCCGGATGCAATCAGCAATCCCTACTTCGCTTTTGCTGCAATGATGATGGCCGGTCTGGATGGAATACAGAACAAGATTGACCCGGGTGCGCCTGCCGACAAGGATCTGTACGATCTGGAGCCGGAAGAAGCAAAGGAAATTCCGACAGTCTGTTCCTCACTGGATCAGGCGCTGGAAGCACTGGACAATGACCGTGACTTTCTCAAGGCGGGTGGTGTGTTCTCGGATGATCTGATTGATGGTTACATCAAGCTGAAGATGGAAGAAGTGACCAAGTTCAGAATGACTACCCATCCGGTTGAGTTTGCAATGTACTACAGCCAGTAATTACAGATGTGATTGTATTAAAAGGCCCCCGCAAGGGGGCTTTTTTTGTCCGTGATTCGATAGCAGAGTATAAATCCGCCTATTGTCGGCAATGTATCGATCGACTATGCTGAATAAATGTATATATCAATTGTGATATTTTTACTGGTGTTGGTCCTGCCACTTTCTGCGGCTTAGGTTTATAAGTCAGTAGATCAGCATGGGAATACCGTGTTTTCAGATGTGCCTTCTGACAAAGCAGAAAAAATTGATGTAGGTGAAGTACCCACCATACCTGCAATCAAGCAACAGACGCCGCGAGCTGCACTCGCCGAGCCGGTAAAACGGTATCGCACGCTGGTCGTAAAAAATCCGGTGCATGACCAGACCTATTTCAGAAGTGAAGGTGACCTGATCATTTCGGTCAAGCTTGAACCACAGCTCGAGACAGGCGATAAAATAGTTATTTACCTCAACAGTAACGAGTTTGTTTCGGGGAGTCATCAACTTATAGCATAAAGGAACTGGACCGAGGGACCTACCAGTTGCGGGTCGCCATCAAGGACGCCCAGGACAAGATTGCGATAAGTTCGGGGATTGTCACATTTCACATGCGTCAAAATGCAATCCAGAATCCACAAAACGCCCCGCGTCCCGCAATACCCTGATCCCCCCATCAAGGCTGTTTACTCACCACTGAGTCGTTCCGTTGTAGCTCTCCTGAATATT
>CAMBTO010000047.1 GCA_945870865.1 Klebsiella pneumoniae | reverse complement strand
GAGACCGTTAAAATCCTGCAAGGATTAAAATCCCGCTTTGAAGAACACCACGGCGTCAAATACACGAATCAGGCCCTGCGTACCGCTGTAGAACTGACTGATCGCTATATCACCGACAGACACCTGCCAGACAAGGCCATTGATATTATTGATGAGGCCGGAGCCTCCCAGCGGCTGCTGCCCGTTTCACGGCGCAAGAAAACCATCGGTGTAACCGAAATAGAGAACATCGTCGCCAAGGTGGCCCGCATACCGGCGAAGACCGTCAACAGTAATGACAAGGATGTGATGCGTAATCTGGAGCGCAATCTGAAGATGGTGGTGTTTGGCCAGGACAAGGCGATTGAAACACTCGCCTCCTCAATCAAGATGGCGCGTACCGGCCTTGGCAATCCGCAGACCCCGATCGGTGCCTTCCTGTTTGCCGGACCAACCGGTGTTGGCAAAACCGAAGTCACGCGCCAGCTCGCACGGGTCATGGGTATTGAACTGGTTCGTTTTGACATGTCTGAATACATGGAACGCCATACGGTATCGCGTTTGATCGGCGCCCCGCCGGGTTATGTGGGATTTGACCAGGGTGGTCTGTTGACCGATGCGATCAACAAGCATCCACATGCCGTCCTGCTGCTGGACGAAATGGAAAAGGCACACCCGGACGTATTCAATCTGTTATTGCAGGTAATGGATCATGGCACCTTGACCGATACCAACGGTCGCAAGACTGATTTTCGTAATGTCATTATCGTAATGACCACAAACGCCGGTGCCGATCGGATCAGCCGTGCCTCAGTCGGTTTTACCCAGCAGGATCATCAGTCCGATGCGATGGAAGTCATCAAGCGCACTTTCAGTCCGGAATTCCGCAACCGTCTGGATGCGATCATCGAGTTCAATTCACTGACCCCGGTCACCATCCAGAATGTGGTCGACAAGTTTCTGGTTGAGTTGCAGGCGCAGCTGGACAACAAGAAGGTCACGATGGACATCGACGAATCAGCCAGACTGTGGCTGGGGACGAACGGTTATGACAAACTGATGGGCGCCCGACCGATGGCCCGAATCATCCAGGAAAAGATCAAGAAACCACTTGCTGAAGAGTTGTTATTCGGCAAACTAGAACACGGAGGCCACATCATTATCTCCGAGCGCAATAACAGTCTGCATATCGAGATACTCGAGAAGGAAACTGAAAGCATGGTACCGCAAGGGTAGGCAGCTATCTCTTTACCTGGTCAGCAGGCTTCGAACGGATGTAGCACGGCTTTTTAATTTAACGAGCAATGGTCTGAAAAGCAAAAGGCCAGTGCCGGTTCTCTACCGACACTGGCCCGGATTCCTCCCAGGCTGTCAGCCTGTCATCTCATTTGATGATACCGCAATAGGCCCTGCCACCGCCGGGCTTTTCATTATAATCATCCTTCGCTGCATGAATCATGAACGACTTGCCTGCCAGATCAGCCAGTTTCAGGCGCGGTGCCATTTGTGGCAAGGTTGCGCTACCATCCTGCTCAACAACCAGATTGGGTGTATCACCCAGATGTCCCTGACCGTAAGGCCCCTGGTGCTTGCCCGTAGTGGCTGGGTCAATATGGGTCCCGGCGGCACCGGCCGGCGTACCATCTGCGCCCGGTCCACAATCAGCATTCTGATGTACATGTGCACCCAGCGGTCCCGGCGTCAAACCAGCCAGATTCGGCTCGATGATCAGCCCATGTTCACCCTGACGAAAAGTCACGGTTCCTACCATATCACCTGTACCGGTCGCTGTGGCCTTATGCATCATCGCAGACATCGTGGCCTCCTGGGCCATCAGTCCTGTGCTCACTATGGCCAAAGCCACTCCCAATCCCGTCATTAATTTACGCATGCAACACCTCTCCTGTTGGTTTAATTAATCTTCAGACCTGAGACAAATCCCGGCCCGGTAAATTCAGTCGTATTACCCTACCAAATTTTCACTGTTCTGGCACGTGTCCGGTAACGCCTGTCACTTTCCGGATTTCATCATCGACATACTACTGCGCGGACAGTGGCGCCAGTCCCGCATCTGTCATGGCACTCGCTCCTCGCGGTGAGGCGATAAAGCGAATCAGTGTCTCGGCGGAGTCTGCTTGTGTCGCCGCAGTGGCCAGGGCAGCAGAATAATAAGTTTCCTGTTGCAGTTCAGCCGGTATCGGACCGACATAGCTGACCCCCGCTTCATGGATCAGTTCACTCACCTGTTGGAAACCAATCTCTGCCTCCCCGCGGGCAACCACGGCCGCAACAGGCTCGCCGGAAGGCGGACCCTTGATCTTGCGACTCTTGTCCTTCAGCTGGGCGGCAATACCAAGTTGCTCAAACAAGGTGGTCGAAAGATAGATACCGCTGGCACTGTCTGAATGTGCGATAGACTTTGCATTCAGTAATACCTTACGGAATGCCTCTACACTGGATATGTCCGGTATGGCCGTCCCTGCACGCACTACCATGCCAATCTCCGAGCGGGCCAGATCCACCTTGCTGCCTGCGCGTACCAGCCCTTGGCTGGTCAGATCATCAATGGATGCCCCGATCATCAGCAATACGTCAGCCGGTTCGCCATTTTTCAGTCGAGTCGGTATCGCCTCGGGTGAATCGCCCTGTGACGGTCCACGGGTTGTGATTAGTTTATGGCCAGTTTCCTGCTCAAACAACGGCACCAGTTCGGAATACGCCTTGTAGAAGCCGGCCGAGATCATTACCTGTATTTCTGCGGCGGATAAAGAAGTGGTGAACAGGATGCCCGCGATAACAATCAATCGTGACCAAGCGATAGCATATCGATTTATCATACATCCCCCTCTGGAATTAACTTAAACCCATGTTAAGACAAAGATATCGTGATTCTCTTTAATGTTGACGGTAAATCAGTGTCATTCGCCACCTCAGGTTCGACTATTGGGCGCTCCGAATAACTGGTTCATCAACTGCGTCAGCTGGAATACATTCTTGCCTGGATCCGCAATACCGCCAGTTGCGTCCTGGACAGCCAGACCCCACGCCTCTTCGAGCTCGGAGTAATACAACAGGCGACCCTGATGCTCGGCAATCACATTGACGAATTCACCCGGATTGTCCGAGATCGGGATACGCCTTGGTGTGACCTTGATCATCTCCAGGCGCACCAGATGGGTGGGATGGAGCTTGCCAAAATCAGCAGTAATCAACTGTTCAATAATATCTTCAATGGCCGGCTGATCTATGTCCATTATTTGACCCCGTCGATCAGAGGTTTACCCTTGTCGACCACATGCACGGTATATAGCGTAATTGGTTTGTCACCTACTGAGGTCCAGCCACCATGCATTACGTCCCGCAGGTTAAAGATCGGTGCACCTGTCTCCAGCATAACTGCCTCCTTGCCGGGCATCTGGATCATCCCCCCTGCAATCACGCGACCGGATTCAATTCCGTTATGGAAGTGTGCGGGTAACGTAGTACCGGGCGCTATGACAAGAATACTGCTTATTACCTCCATGCCGGTGGCTCCGCCGAGGTCGGCCTGGTTCAGTATCGTGCGCTCCATACCTTCCTGCGTATAGATATCCTGCGCAGAGGCCGGATAAATGAATATTGAGCTGAAATAACAGGTTAGTACAAAGACAGTTCGGATCATGCGCATGGGTGTCCCCGGGGAAGATTATCGTAGTTGTTCTATTGTACAGCTGCGTCAGGCAAATCCTGTTAAATATTATCTGTAAGAGTCCATTTATTGGACAAAAAAGCCCCATTCAGGGGCAGGTTTTTTGATACAGTAATTAGACTTCTATGCCAAAGGCGTCGGGTTTAAACCTGTTCGATCTGCAGTCTGCAGCGCAGGCCATAGATTGAAATTGTTACATAATTTCATTTGTGCAGTTTTATGGAACGTGTCGGTTATCTTTACACATTCATAATATTTCTATCTTTATGTTTTTATTGAGTATTTTAAAAATATTCAAGTGTTGGCATCAATAACCAGTCCTGCATTATCTATAAAACTCCTATTCTGCCGGCAACCCCGCAAGATAAGCAGATATATTCACGAAATCTTCATTAGTTAGCCTGGCGACGACAGGTTGCATCAGGCTGGCCATAACCCCTTTACGTGTTCCGACCTGGAAATCGAAAAGCTGCCGTGCGATATAGCTTGGCGAACGGGCGGCGATACCCGGTATCGGGCCTACCCCTTGCAGATTCGCCCCATGACAAAGTGTGCAGGCGATGGTCTTGCCATTGTCGCCGGTCGTGACCGTCGCAGCGCCCTTCTCTACAGATCCCACGGGCACATAGGCAATGAAACCCGAGCGTGGACTGCGCATCTTCTCGGCATACTCCACATTTTCAGGGGTCTCAATCACACGCATCCCTATCGGTTCCATGCGAGCTTCCGCGCCTTCAAGCGGCAGCCACATCCCGGCCTGACTGCGCATCTGCGGGACCTGATCCGTTTCCTTCACCTGAATCCAGGGTGTCCATTTCATCGAGGCAAAATAATCGGCAGACTCTTCCATCTCCTGTGCCGTCATTGCCTTGGCGAAGCTGTTCATGTTTTTGGTATTACCCTTGCGCGGATCGGCACTCTCACGCAAGCCGTTCTTCATGTCCATCAGTTGCATGAGGATATACTCCCTCGTCTGCCCTGCCGGAGGTGCATTCTCCGGGCGGCCCTTGCCGTTAGGCAAGTGGCAGAGTGAACAGGCCACAATACTGCGGGCATTGTCGCCCTCAGCCACGATCTTCGGCATTGCCGGGTGGTCCTCCGGA
The DNA here is from genome assembly GCA_945870865.1 of Klebsiella pneumoniae. GTDB lineage: Bacteria > Pseudomonadota > Gammaproteobacteria > Eutrophobiales > Eutrophobiaceae > Eutrophobius. Next base: position 13,655 of record CAMBTO010000047.1, on the reverse strand, counting down.
TACCAGTCTGCCGGGGCAACACGCACCCCTGACCCATCGTCATGTCGACCACGGATCTTGCTCGCTGTAAACTTGAGTGAGGAGCCTGGAAGCGAAAATAAGGTGCCGTCATCCGCTGTTGCGGCCGCTGGCGGATTGCCCGGAGGCGTGGGTGCAGCAATAGCATAGGCCCAGGCCGGGTAGTTGGCGCTGGTGGGCGCCTCGGCAGGTGCCTGGTTTTGTGCCCGCAACATGCCTGTTATTCCAGACATGCAGACCGTTAAGACAGCAGCGACTAATATTCTCTTCACGTCAATATCCCCCCAATGGAACAGACAGACTACATATTGTCACAAGCCCTGAATTTGATCCATCTTGATTTTTTTTTAAAACAATAAAAAAAATAATCAAATATTTGGTTCCTGATGCAAGCTTGCTTCCAGCGCTTTTGTTTGGGTGGTGTCGGTCAAATTGTCAATTCTGTGAAGAAATCCAAAGGTCCCCTTGCCTCGGTTGACTTGACCCGGAACGAGAGCGCACCACTGGTTTTACAAATGCGATGTGATCATCAGGACTGGATGGTCATCGATGTTTCATTCAATGGACTCAGCCTGATTGTGAGCTACAGGGCAAATTTTATTCGTGAAATCAGCCTTGCCGATGTGATCTACAGCAAGATATTTGCTGTGATTTGGAAGAATTAGGCCGCAATCCAGAAATCGGTAAAACTGAGTGCGGGTGCTCCTGCCAGCGTAGCAAAATGTACCATGCCACCAGTACCATTCCCCTCCGCGTTGTAGTAGCGACATCCGGGGTCAGTTTACTTATACCGTACAGAGTAATTTTGACCTGAACTTGTAAAATCAGAACGGATAGGTTGCGCCTCCACCCACAGGCAGAATTTGTCCGGTAATAAACGATGCATCATCAGAGGCCAGGAAAACAATAGCGGCGGCCTGTTCCTCAGATAATCCTTTGCGTCCCATAGGAATTTCAAACTTCCGACGCTGATTGACGATCTCCGCACTTTCCTGTTTTTCTTCCTCGGTCTGGGTCCGGGTGAGCGAGTCGTAACCGTGTGTACGGCTAGTAACACGATCTTCAGCCTCGGTTGCGTGCGGTGCCACTACATTAATCCGCACATTATGAGGCGCCAGTTCTTTCGCCAGTGAAGTGGTCAGTGCCATGACACCACCTTTTGCCGCTGCATACGGGACTCGATAGGTACTGGACACGGCATGGGTAGACAGATTTACGATGGCGCCCGATTTTTGTTCCAGCATGACTGGACAGACTGCCCAGCATAGCCATAAAGACGGCCAGAATGACTTGTTTACCTCGGCCTCAATCTGGGCAGGTTCATACGTCCAGAACCACTTCCCCCAGATTGTCCCACCGACAATATTTGCAAGGGCATCAATACGACCATATTGCTGCCTGGTACTGTTAATCAGATCTACACAAACTTCCCGACTGGTTAAATCGCCAATGAACGGCGTTGCCGTCGCACCAAAATCACGCAACTGCTGACAGACCTTGTCTGCGGTTTCCTTTATGATGTCCGCAACAACAACTATTCCACCTTCTTGCGCAAACCTGCGGGCAGTGGCACTACCAATCCCCTGACCGGCTCCTGCCACTACACATACCTTACCCTCAAAACGACGCGCGCCATGGGCACGAAAATCAAGAACCTTCGGATCAACGGACATCTGTCATACGCTCCTGTTCAAAATAAACTTAATCTCATCAACATAAGAGTCCCTGTCTTCAATGCGGCTGCCAGGATAACCTACGGCTTGACCGACAATTTCAGGTAACCGCGGCTTTTATCCGAGAAACCCCGCCACATCGCCGTTATTGATTGCATGTCGGTGGACAGATTACCCCGGTATAAACCGTCCAGCTCACTGCCATCGGTCGCGGGGTCATATTCCCAGATTTCGAGGAACAGATCATCCGGATCTATTACCGCACGAATATTGACCTTGCTGATTTCACCGTAGGCATCATATATTCCTGCACCTGTCGCCTCGACCCGGCCGGTATCCAGCACGCGCATATCCGTAAACTGTAGCGTAACCTTGTATATCCTGACACTGTCCCGCCATTGATATGTCCCGGCATACGTGCGGGGCAATTGGCTAATCAGCGTATCCGCATCAGCGGCATGGACGGAGCCGCTGATACACATTGCCATAGCTTGCAGAAACAACATTACGTAACCACGCACCATCCTGCCCATATTCCCCCCCTGATATTTGATTACTGTCATTGGCGCAGACCCAGAGGTACTTTACCACCCTTGATATTTCTGGGGACAAACAATCGGAGGGCAGTTTGGAATGAGTTCGGGGGACAGTTAACTTAATTCAGATGGAAGTCTGGGTAATTCAGTAAACTGGCACTTGATTCCCAGGGTTGTATCCTCCCATGCACTACTGCTTTTGATAAACCTGTATTTCCTGGTTCGCTTTTCCCTCGGCGTTGACACCGACCTGACGTACCGTCAGCGTTTTGCCATCCGTTGAGATAACGCGTTCAAGAAACCGGACAATCTGGCCATCCTTGCCGGTTCGAATCTGCTGAATCGTATTCGCATCAATCCGCCGGAAAACGGTTGTTTGCCCGGCATCTCCATCTGGATACGGCTTACCGCTGTAGTCATCAGTCTGTTCCTCCGTAACCGTCTTCGTTCCGTCTGCTTCAACTATTTCAGATATGTGCTTCATCCTGTCTTTTCCCGCCAACTCCCACCGGTGGAACCGGCTCTGCGGTACTGGAGATGGCGCCGGCCTCGTTTGCGAGAAATCCTGTTTCCACGTTCCTGCGAGTTTCTCTATAGGATCCTGTTGACTCCAGCTTATGGATGGGGCAGCAACCAGAATCATAATCAGCAGCGATTTTGCAAGCGTCATTCCTTATCTCCCGTCTTCTGTTGGTGGAAATTGGAGTCAGAGTAAAATTAATCCGACCATTTCAATCTAAATGTATCTAACCCCAATTATCTGTGGGATCTTGCAGCTTCATGCTGCAATTGAAGCGCAAAATTATTGGCCATTCTCAACAACTACTATCAAAGCTGATAAATGAGGAAACCCTTGCCATAAGATTGCCGGGCCATCTTTTAGTGAAAATGTATTGTCATCCAGTTTTGGATAATAATACATTTGATGTGTGGGTGATTTCCCCAATGTATGAGAAGTATGGTTATAGAATTTATTATTTGGTGACATCATATAGACCAACGAGCCAATAGTTGCGGTAGGGAGTATCCCCTGCTCAAATGCCCGCCCAATTGCCAAAAGAGTTTCTTCATTACTTTTGCCGTCATCCATAAGACGCATCTGCATTTCATAGGTACGAAAGACCGACCCCATCGCTTGCTCATTGAAACATGAAGGTTCAAAACGACCCATAGGATCTCGTATAACCATGCAAGTAAAGTTGTTTGTTCCTTCTTTTATCAGGTGGAATTCCCCCCCCTTTAAAAATCATGAAGCTAGCAGATTCGGCAATATGCGCAGGAGCAGCCTCACTGGCATGCCGGATTTCCATTTCTTCTTGCGTTTCCCCATAAGCAACTGAGGTGATTAGCAGTGCTAACAAAATAGTAAACTTCATAACTTATCTCCTGTAGGTATTGCCATATTTAAAACGCTACGACAAATTGGGATCAGAGTAAAATTAATCCGACCATTTCAATCTAAATGTTACTCTGACACCAATTATCTCAGGGAGATAAGTAAACTGGCACTTAATTCTTCAAACCGAACACGCCGTGAATTTAACTCCCCATGCCCTGACCACTTTCATAACCGTATCAAACCGTGGCTTAACGCCAGGCGCCAGTGCCTTGTATAAACTCTCCCTACCCAACCCGCTGTCGATGGCAACTTGTGCCATGCCTCGGGCACGAGTCACATCACGCAAGGCAACCAACAACAGATCGGTATCTCCAGCTTCAAGAATCGCCGTCATATACTCGGCAATAGCTTTATCGTCATCAAGATAACGTGCTGCATCAAACGGGATTGCCCGGATTTTTTTCTTTACACCCTGTTTATTCATCAGTCCAATTCCAGCCGGTCTACCATCGCCTGTGCACGTTTAATATCACGATTCTGGCTTGATTTGCTTCCGCCAACCAGCATGACAATTTTAACTACTGTTTGGGGATCTACACGCTTTTGTTCTTTCGCAAGACTTGTTAAAGCCCATACACCTCGGTTTGAGTTCTCCAAAAATCCGTATTTCTTCAGGTATGTTCTGGCCCACGCAAGTCTGTAGCCAACTTCGGTTAGATTGCTTTTCTCTGGGTTATGCGGAATAGATGATATCTCCTCATCAATTTTTTCAAGCTCCAAGACTTTTTTATATATTTCTTATATAGAGCCTGAACCGCCAAGTGCGAACAATGCATCTAATAGCGGATTCATGAGGTGATCGAAGGTTGGCATCTGTTTGCGCATGTGTATTCCTTGATTATATTGCCTACCCCATTCTTAACTCGTCGTAAACGGGGTGAGAGATACTGTGCCAGTTATCTGCGAATTTCTGGACAACTGTGACAGCTCGCTTCAAACATCCCTCACCAAAATCTTCGACTTCCTTTGATAGTTATACAAACTCTTCTTCTCCACTGGCAGTTCATCCAGTGTGGATTCCTTGAAGCCCAGTTGCAGGAACCAGTGTGCCGTGTGTGTCGTCAGCACGAAGATCCGTTTTATCTTTGCCTTTTTCGCGTTCTGTACCAGTGTGGAATACAGTTGTTCACCCCGGCCGGAGTTGTGGTAGTCCGGGTGGATGGCGAGGCAGGCGATCTCGGCGGCCTTTTCTTTCGGGAACACGAACAGCGAGCCGCAGCCGATGATCACATCGTCGCGGAGCATGACGGTGTAGTTGTCGATCTCAAGTTCGAGCTTTTCCCGTGATCGGTGGATGAGGATGCCCTGTTTTTCCAGCGGGGTGATCAGTTCCATGATGCCAGGGATGTCCTGTACGGTGGCCTGCCGCATCGCGTCGTACGAGGTGCTGCTGATCATCGTGCCGACGCCGTCGCGGGAGAACAGCTCTCGCATCAACGCGCCTTCAACCGACCGGTCGACCAGGTGTACGCGTTGTACCCCGGCGGCGCAGGCCTGTACGGCCAGGCCAAGACAGGACTGCAACCGCTGCGCATCCGGATAGGGTGATTGCAGCAGTTGTTCAGCCTCATGCCGGGTCAACTGCCTGACCACGCCTTTATGCGCGTCCTTCAACGCGGGTGATTCCATCAGGAAGATCAGCTTGTCGGCATTCAGCGCGGCCGCGACCTCGGCGGCCAGTGCCTTGGCCTCCATGTTGAAACTCTCGCCGGTGATCGAATAGCCGACCGGCGGAATGAGCACGATCTCGTTGGCCCAGAGCTTCGCGTTGATCGCATCAACCTGTACGCTGCGCACGACGCCGGTGAACTTGAAGTCCACACCATCAATGATGCCGAGCGGTTTTGCCCGTACGTAATTGCCGGACGTGACCACGACCTCGGCCTGTGACATCGGTGTGTTGCCGAGTCCCATCGACAGCGCCGACTCCAGCTCGATACGCAACTTGCCCGCGGCGTCCTTGACGATCTCGAGTGTCTCGGCGTCGGTGATGCGGATGTCGTTGTGGTAATGCTGGCGGATTTTGTATTCCTTCAGCCGCTCCTGGATGGAGTGCCGGGTGCTGTAGACCAGCACGAGCCGGATCTCCAGGCTGTTCAGCAGCGCCAGATCATGGACGAGTTCGGTGAACGACTCGGCGTTGATCGCATCGTCTTCAATATGAATAACAAAGGTCTTGTTGCGGTGCAGCCGGATATACGGCGAGGCGGACCGGAACCATTGTGCAAATTCGGGGTTATTTTCTGTCATGGCATCACATGCAAAAGTGTTTGATCAGTTCGCTGACGATTTTTTTCATTGGTTCTATCCGCTCCAGCGCCAAGTATTCATTAGCCTGATGGGCCACGTCAATATCACCGGGTCCCAGCACGACCGTATCCATACCCAGCGCATTCAGGTACGGGCCTTCGGTACCGAAGCCGACCGAACCGGCCTCGGCCCCGCTCAGCCGCTCGGCCAGACGGACGATCTCCGATTCATTCGCAGTGTACAGGCTGGGCAGCTCCGGGGGAAACAGGTCGAATTCCGCGATAAGTCCCCGGCCGTCGATCGATTCGAGCACAGTGCGCCGGATACCCGCCCGTAGCTCACCAAGATCCATGCCCGGCAGAAAGCGCATATCAATGCGCAACTCACACTGGCCGCAGATCCGGTTCGGGCTGTCGCCGCCATGGATACTGCCAAAATTCAGTGTCGGCACCGGGACGATAAACGCCGGGTTGGTCTGCTGTTGCTGCAATTGATCGCGCCAGCCGATCAGACTGTTGATCACCGCATTCATGCCCTCCAGCGCACTGCGCCCGAACCCCGGATTGCTCGCATGACCGGACTGGCCGATCAGCTTTACCGTCTCAAACAACACACCCTTGTGCATATTGACCGGTTTTAATCCGGTCGGCTCGCCGATCAGCGCATACCGGCCCAGTGTGCGGTGCGCCTCGACCAGCGCTTTGGCACCGGACATCGTGCTTTCCTCATCACAGGTGGCCAGTATATATAACGGGTGTTTAAGCTTGTTCAGGTCCAGTTCGCGCACGACCTCAAGCACAATCGGGAAGAAACACTTCATGTCTGACACACCGAGCCCGTACAGCCGGTTATCGCGCTCGGTCAGGATGAACGGGTCCTGCTGCCAGCCGAAATGGTCATACGGCACCGTGTCGGTATGGCCGGACAACACCAGCCCGCCTTCGCCCTTGCCAGCGACCGCAATCAGGTTGGCCTTGGCCGGCACCTTGACCACATCCATGATCTCGACCGCAAACCCGCAGTCCGCCAGCCAGGTGGCGAGCGTGTCCACGACCGGCCGGTTGCTCATGTCGACGGACGGATCCGGGCTGCTGACGGAGGCCAGTGCGATCAGCCTGGCCAACTGGTCGCGGAATGTCGGAATTTGTCTGTTCATCGCGTTAATTTTTTACCTTGCTGGTGTCTCATTTTGACATAACCGCCGTCATTCCCGCGAAGGCGGGAATGACATGAGAGGCATTGAGCCGGTTTTTATACTGAAATCCGCTTTTATACTGAAATTCTCCCCGCACCATTCAATTACTTACAGTTGACGCCTCTCTGTTGTATTCTATCGCCCTTTACCGCATTAACCCACAGTCTGGAACCAAAATGACGACGAAAATGAACAAGTTCAGTGCAACAATCACCCAAGCGAAGTCGCAAGGCGCCTCGCAGGCGATGTTATACGGCATCGGCATGACCGAAAAAGACATGGAAAAACCGCAGGTGGGTATCTCCAGCATCTGGTACGAGGGCAACACCTGCAATATGCACCTGCTTGGCCTCGCCGAGAAGGTAAAGGCCGGGGTGACGGCGGCGGGGTTGATAGGCATGCGCTTCAATACGATAGGCGTCAGCGACGGTATTTCGATGGGCACCGACGGCATGAGCTATTCGTTGCAGTCGCGCGACCTGATAGCGGACTCGATCGAGACGGTTATGGGTGCGCAGTGGTATGACGCGAATATCTCGATCCCCGGTTGCGACAAGAACATGCCCGGTACGCTGATGGCAATGGCCAGGTTGAACCGTCCTTCCTTGATGGTGTATGGCGGCACGATCAAACCCGGTATCCGCGATGGACAAAAGATCGATATCATCTCGGCGTTCCAGAGTTACGGCCAGTTTATCTCCGGCAGCATCAATGACGGCGAACGACTCGACATCGTCAAGAAGTCCTGCCCCGGTGCCGGTGCCTGCGGCGGCATGTATACGGCGAACACGATGGCCTCGGCAATCGAGGCACTCGGTATGTCGCTACCGTACAGTTCCTCCACCCCAGCGGTGGACCCGCAGAAGCTGGAGGAATGTTTTAATGCCGGTGCGGCAATCAAGAAGCTGCTCGAACTCGATCTGAAACCATGCGACATCATGACGCGTGAGGCGTTTGAAAATGCGATGGTGATCGTGACCATCCTCGGTGGCTCGACCAATGCGGTATTACATCTGATCGCGATGGCACGTGCAGCTGACATCACGCTGACGATCGATGATTTTGAGAAGGTGACCGACCGTACGCCGGTACTGGCCGACCTGAAACCGAGCGGCAAATATGTGATGGAAGACCTGCACAATATCGGCGGCATCCCGGCAGTGATGAAGTATCTGCTGGAGCAGGGCCGCATCAACGGTGACTGCATGACTGTGACTGGCAAGACTATCCGTGAGAATCTGGCAGATGTGCCCGGGCTGAAGGCAGGCCAGGACATCATCCAGCCGCTGGACAAGCCGATCAAACAGACCGGCCATATCCGTATACTGAAGGGCAATCTCGCCCCTGGAGGTTCGGTTGCGAAGATCACCGGCAAGGAGGGCGAAAAATTCTCCGGCCCGGCCAAGGTGTTTGATTCAGAAGAGCTGATGTTAAAGGCGCTGGAAGACAAGCTGATTGAAAAAGGTGACGTTGTCGTTATCCGTTATGAAGGCCCGAAGGGCGGCCCCGGTATGCCGGAGATGTTGACGCCGACCTCGGCGATCATCGGTGCCGGTCTCGGTAACGATGTGGCGATGATCACGGACGGACGCTTCTCCGGTGGATCGCATGGTTTCATCATCGGCCATGTCGTACCGGAGGCGCAGGAAGGCGGGCCGATCGGGTTGATCCGTAATGGTGAGAAGATAACAATTGATGCAGTGAACAACACGATCGATGTCGATGTCAGCGCCGCCGAGATGACAAAGCGTCGCGCCGAATGGAAGATGCCGCCGTACAAGGCCACTCGTGGCACGCTGCATAAATACATCAAGAACGTGAAGTCTGCTTCTGAAGGCTGTGTCACAGACGAGTAACACCGATGTGCCGTTGACGGATCAGGCCCTGCCTGATCCGTCCGTGCCTCCCCCACCCCAACCGCCCGACCCGAATGAATGTTGTGGGCGTGGGTGTGATCCGTGTATTCATGATTACTACGATGATGCGCTGGAACGCTGGAAGCAGCGTCATTCCCGCGCAGTCATCTGCGTCCCCCCCCGAATGAATCCCGTTATTTCCGGGCACTCCTTCATTCCTCGGTAGTTCGTTATTCCCGCGCACGCCTACATGGATGTAGGCGGTAGAGCGACGCAGGAGCAAAAGCCGAGGCGGGAATCCAGTAAAACAATCTCTCGCTACGTCATGCTGGCGAACGCACGCATTCAGTAATAAAAACGTTGTTTCTAACTGGATTCCGGGCTCTGCTAACGCAGCCCCGGAATGACAACTTTTATTACTGCGACAAATTTTACCGGAACAACAGCTTGGCTACTGCGACAATATTTTTGGAATGACGGTATGACTTTTACGACTGTTTGATGCGCCAGTCTTTTATTCTGGCTGTAGCGGAGACAGGGCTCAGGACGGGGTGCGGTACTTATTGTAGTAGGAAATCACCTTTTTCACATAATTACGGGTTTCCGGATACGGCGGTATTACGTTGCCGGCGCGTTTGACGGCATTCTCTCCAGCGTTATACGCAGCCAGAGCGAGCGAGAGATCATTGTTGAACATCACCAACAGGTCACGCAGATAACGCGTGCCGCCCTCGATGTTGGCAGACGGATTACGCCGGTTGGCCACTCCGTAGCGGCGGCGGTTTCAGGCATTAGCTGCATCAGACCGACGGCACCGGCGCGGGAGATCGCATTTGCATCATAGGCGGACTCGGCGGTGATCACAGCGTGCAGCAAGGGGGCTGGCAGGCCATAACGTTCTGCGTAGGAATCGATCGTGGCGGTATGGATTTCCTTGTTCTTGAAAAAGTCCTTCAACGCGATCAAACTCTTCGCCTCTTCCCAGCCCTTCCAGGTCTTGACCAGCCGTTTGTAATCGGAACTCTTCGGCTTGTCCGTCAGCGTGACACGACCATACTTATCCACATACTTATAAATATCCGCATGTGCCGCACCTGCTGGGGACAGCATGAACAGGCCAAGTACAAACAGATGGATGAATTTACAGTCTTTGAGCATCTTTTTTTAAGATTGACTCTTGGAGTTAGTCCTATCCCTATAATGTATAGGCGATTATCTGCATTATAGTCAAGCTGAAAATACCGGCCAACAGGTCGTCTGCCATCACGCCGAGTCCACCTTTCAGCTGTTTATCCAGCAATCCGATGGGCCAGGGCTTCCAGATATCGAAGATACGGAACAGGACAATGCCGAGCGCTATCCAGCCCCAACCGGCCGGGGCGGCCACCATTGTCAGCAGATAACCGGCGATTTCGTCCCAGACGATGCCGGGGTGGTCATGCACGCCGAGCGCCCGTGCCGTCTGTCCGCAGAGCCAGATCCCGATCAGCGAGACGAACACAACGACAGCGACATAATAAGGTAACGCCAGTAGTTGCAGCGGCAGATAAAACAGCACACCGACCAGCGTACCCATCGTGCCGGGTGCCTTCGGCGCACAGCCGCTGCCAAACCCGAGCGAGAGCAGATGTACAGGATGACGCAGCAATTTCAGGGGAACGGTTCTCATCGTATTGAGTTAATCATAAAGCTAACACGGTACACAACTATCGTTTTTGCTTCAAATAAATGCACATTTGTTGTTCTACCGGTTTATCGGGTCAGTTCGGCGATGAAATCACCTTGCCCAAACCACGCGATCCCAACCTAATCCTTAAAATACATCTAAATAACCGGCTGAAACCACACCATGATGTTTGCGATTTATCTCATCAATACACTGGCCGTAGGTACGGTTATCCTTATTCATTATGAAGTGCTGCTGCAACTGTCGATTTATCTGCCGCAAATGAAAATGGCACACCGTTTCCGCGTCGCGCTTGGGCTATTCGGCGTTCTGGCCGCGCACATTATCGAGGTGTGGGTATTCGGTATCGTTTATTACCTGCTGTTACTACAAGGGTCATTTGGAACGCTCCAGTACGCGAGTGAACTGACCTTTATGGATACAATCTACTTTTCCTTTGTCACCTACACCTCGCTCGGTTATGGCGACATGGTGCCGATTGGCCTCATCCGCTTTACTGCAGGACTGGAGGTCTTGACCGGGTTGGTATTGATCGCAATGACGGCTTCGTTTATGTATGTACAGATTGAAAAATTCTGGACAGAGAATGAGCTGCATAACAAGCGATGATCAATTCAATCGCAAAACTGTTTCTGGTGCTCGGTAGTGTCAATGCGATGCTGGCTGTGATGCTCGGTGCCTTTGGTGCGCATGGTCTGAAAAAAATGCTAACGCCAGATCTGCTGGCCGTGTTTGTGACCGGTGTGCAGTATCACTTTTATCATGCGCTGGGGTTGATTGCCGTTGGTCTGGTCGCGGTGCATCTGCCCGGATCGATTCAATTGAAATTGTCGGGCTGGTTGATGGTCGCGGGTATTATCGTGTTTTCGGGCAGTCTGTATCTGCTCGCACTGACCGGTGTGCGCTGGCTCGGCGCCATTACGCCGATAGGCGGGGTTTGTTTTATTCTGGCATGGGCGATGCTGGCGCTGGTGGTCTACAAGACGTAACTAGCGGAATATATTTGAGGTGTACATTTGCTCCCCAAAAACCCTTATATATATTTACACTCGTCAGGCAGTTTTTTCCTTTGACTTGGTTAGCCAGAATTGCTAGCTTTCTGTAATTGATCCCGGGGGGGGTGTATCATGAGTTCGAATGAATCTAGCCGCAGACAATTCATAAAGACCAGCGCCACACTGGCTGGAATGGGAGCCGGATTGAGTTTGCCGGTCAAAGCCCAGTTAGTGCCACCACCGGGGTATCCGCCGCGACGTCCAGACGAGTATTACGATTACGGCATCCGCTCCCCGTTCGTCACCTCGAAACGCATTGGCACCAACGGCCAGCGTGGCGTGGATCCCCGTGAAGGCAAGCCTCGCGACTATGGATTCCGTACCCCGCACCACGAGTTGTTCGGGACCATAACGCCGTCATCGCTGCACTTCATCATTAATCACGGCTACGATGCACCCGATATCAATCCGGCCGAGCATCGTTTGATGATACACGGTCTGGTAGAACGTCCTGTCATGCTGAGCATGGATGATTTGTACCGTATGCCAGCCGTCTCCCGTATCCATTTTATCGAGTGCTCCGGCAACAGTAACGTATCTGGTAAAGGTTTCTACCCGGGTTGGTTACGCACCCAGCCACAAGCGACCGTGCAGGACACCCACGGGTTGGCGAGTTGCAGCGAATGGACCGGTGTGCTGTTGTCTACCTTGCTCGAGCACGTGGGCGTGAAGAAGGAAGCTACCTGGCTCATCTCCGAGGGCGCGGAAAATGGTCATCATGCGAAGAGCATGCCGATTGAGAAGGCCCTGGACGACGCCATGGTGGTATATGCCCAAAACGGTGAGCCGATCCGACCGGAACAGGGTTTCCCGTTACGCCTACTGACCCCGGGCTGGGAAGGGGTAAACAATGTCAAGTGGCTGCGGCGCATCAAGCTCACGAACCAGCCGCAATTGAGCAAACGCGAGACCAGCAATTATACCCACCTGCGCATGGACGGCACGTCGCGTTGGTTCCAGTTCGAGCATGGTGCCAAGTCGGTGATTACCCGTCCCTCGGGCCAGATGAAGCTGGCAGGGCCCGGCTACCATGACATTACCGGCATTGCCTATTCCGGTCGCGGAAAAATCACCCGTGTTGAGGTCTCCATCAATGGTGGCCGCAGCTGGCAAGACGCCGAGATACAGGGTGAGGTCCACAGCAAGGCCTTCACCCGTTTCCGCCTGCCCTGGAAGTGGAATGGGGAAGAGACTGTCCTGATGTCCCGCAGTTACGATGACAAGGGTGACCGGCAGCCGTCGGTGGCCGAATTGAACGAGTTTCTCGACATGGATCTGAGTCTTGAGTGGCTGGAATCGGGTAAACCCGGTCTGAGTCACTTCAACGGCATCCAGCCCTGGCGGGTAAAACGTAACGGGGAGGTCGAGAATGCATTATTTACCGTTTAAGCGCATCGTCGCGACTGGATTGCTGGCCCTCAGTTTCACGATAGCCGGCGCGCAGGAGTCACCTTACGGTGAGATCGGCAATGCTCCTACCCAGGCGGAGCTTGATGCGCTGGATATTTCCATCCTGCCGAACGGGGATGGACTGCCTGCTGGTCAGGGCACGGCAAAGGATGGCGAGCCGCTGTTTATGGCCAAATGTGCAGTCTGTCACGGTCCCAATCTGGAAGGGCGGCGTGACTTTAATGTCGGACGTCTGGCTGGCGGCATTGGTACCCTGGCATCAGAAAAACCGGTGCAGAGTTTCGGCAGCTTCAATCCGTACGCGACCACACTGTGGGATTATATCCGCCGCGCGATGCCCCGTTTTGCAGAGGGCACGCTGACGCATGATCAGATATACGCGCTCTCAGCGTACATCCTCTACAGGAACGACATCATCGGCCAAGACGAGGTGATGAACGCTGAAACACTTCCGAAGGTCGTCATGCCAAACCGCGACGGGTTCATCCCTTCGAACCTGGACGAGATTGCCGACATTGAGGCACGCGGCTGCCGCATAGGGCACTGCCCCTGAACTTCAATAGTAAGTAAAGGGGT
>CAMBTO010000046.1 GCA_945870865.1 Klebsiella pneumoniae | reverse complement strand
GGGATGATTTGGAAATTGCTGAAACCCTCCTGAAATCAGGTGCAAATCCAGATACTGCAAATGAATATGGGATTACCCCTTTGCATCTTGCCTGTACTAATCGTAATAACCAGATGGTAGAGAAGTTGTTGGAAGTGGGTGCAGAAGCTAACGCCGCTTCGTGGACGGGTGAGACTGTACTTATGACGTGTTCCAGAACGGGCGCAACCAGAGGTGTTGCAGCATTGCTTGAATCGGGTGCAGATGTAAACGCAAGAGAAAATAATCGTGGGCAAACGGCATTAATGTGGGCCTCCGCTGGCAAGCATTCTGATGTTGTTAAATTGTTACTGGACTACGGAGTTGATATCACAGTAAAGACAGAGCCGATGGAGAAGTGTACGAGTTGTCTGGATCCATCGACGTCTGGTGGATTTACCGCACTACTGTTTGTTGCTCGATCCGGTGATCTTGAATCTGCCCGTTATTTAATACAGGCAGAAGTTGATCCTGATGAATCGACAAAAGAATTTGGAAATTCGCTTGTCATCGCCAGTGCCAGTGGCCATGAAGACCTGGCACTTTACTTGTTAGAGAATGGTGCAGACCCTGCCTCAGCAGATGAAAACGGCGTAACAGCTCTTCACTATGCTATCAGTAAAGGGCTGTCTCGTATGATTGGGGGGGTATATGATCCTCTTTACCGTCAGCGGCCTGAGAATATGCCCAGATTAGCAAATGCATTGTTAGAGGCGGGTGCTAATCCTGATGCCCAGATTACGAAAGGCTTTGCTATTGCCCCCGCTACCCGCGACATGTGTGAGAGTATCTCTGGAATGGAAGGGGCTACACCATTTTTTCTTGCCGCCGCTTCATTAGATGTTCCCCTGTTGAAGTTATTGGCCAAGTATGGCGCCGATCCGAAGATTGGCTTGAGTAACCATGGATCAACACCTTTGATCGCTGCAGCTCAGTCATCATGTACGCTCGCGAATCAACAAAAGGTTAAGGACAATAGTAGTCAGGTTAAATTATCACTGGAAGCGGTTAAAACAATAGTAGAGATGGGTGTAGATGTTAACAGCGGAGGCGGTGTCGGGTATGATGTAGGAAGAGCTGGTGGGGGAACAGCGCTTCATGTGGCGGCATTTGCCGGTGCAACTGAAGTTGTGAGATATCTTGCGGATCAGGGTGCAACAATAGATGTCCGGAACAACGCAGGAGAAACCCCCTGGAGTATGGCCGCTGGTATAAGCCCGGATCTACAACTTAGGGGATCGTACGGGGTACATGAAGACACCGCAAACCTTCTTTTGGAATTAGGCGCTATTCCAATCACCGAGGATCAAATAGCTCCTCCAGAAGATTAATTTAATTTGACCATAACTGGGTCATTTATGACCTACGTGGTTGCTAATCCCTCCTGAGAAAACCCGGCTTGACCCTTGCCAAGGAAATTATGATTCCTTCTACCAACAAGATTTTTGATTTTTACAAGTGTTTAGTCACCAGTTTGACGGGTACTTGGTTCTATATTTATCTAATCACCATTAACCTTATGGTTACGGTTGCTGCTATACCAGCAGAGGCACAGATAGCAGACGAGAAGTTGTGGACATCACCTGCCGATAAAAATCAGGAAGAAGTCGTCAATTATCCAGCTGAATTTTTTAAACGATATCAACCGAACACTGCCCTGGACATGATTAAACAGGTGCCAGGATTTCAACTGGACGACGGTAGTAATTTACGTGGTTTCGGTAATGCAGCAGGCAACATTCGTATCAATAATCGTCGCCCGAGTGCCAAGCAGGATGTACTTTCAGCGATTCTCCGTCGTATCCCAGCCAATTACGTTGAGCGAATTGATCTGATTCGAGGTCAAGTTGAAGGGATCGACCTGCAGGGTCAGTCCGTAGTCGCTAATATCATTTTGCATGAGGATACACCGGCAGCGGTCCGATGGGAGGCGTTAGTACTAAAAAACTTTTATGCTCCCCCATTATCCCCGGAGCTCAGTATTTCATTGTCTGATCGTTGGAAGGATATTGACTATAATGCGGGACTTTCAGGTAGACGTTCTGTTACAGGGTTTGAAGGTACAGAGAATGTGTTTAATAAAAACGGTAGCCTCACGGAAGAGCGATTTGATGATTATTTAAGGCTAGGGTATGAAGGAGGCGCGAATCTGAATGCATCAACAAGTTTCGACGAGACTTTTGTCCAGCTTAATACCAAATTAGGTAGCAGAACATTTGATGTCGCAGTATCTTCTTTACGCGTACCTACAGCGGGTGGCGCACCCCGTAATGAATATTTCAACCAGGATCAAACTTTCAGGGAATTTGAGGTGGGAGTTGATGCAGAACGGGAACTATCTCAAAATATTTTTGCCAAGTCCATTTTTCTTTTTTATAGTCAGTTAGGCGATGGCAGTAACGCTCAGCGTGTTGTCGAGACAACGGGCAATCAACCTCTGTACTTCAAAAAAGCTGATACCGAGACTGCAACCAAAGAAGTCATAGGACGAATGGAGTTCGATTGGGTGGGTTGGATTGATCGCGTCCTGCAAGCAAATTTTGAAGTGGCTTATAATGCTTTGGATAGTAACTTGATACAGATCGAGGACAAAGGGTCAGGTTCGATGGTGGTAGAGGTGCCTGGCGCTAATACCCGGGTCGATGAAATTCGTTGGGATGCCCAGATTCAGGACACCTGGTCGTCAGGTTCCTTTGTACTGAATTATGGTCTTGGATTAGAACGCTCAACTATTTCACAGTCGGGAGTTGATGGGCAGGAGCGTGACTTTTTATACCTCAAGCCGCACAGTCTGTTGACCTATTCTCCAAGTCAGATGCAACAGACACGACTGCGTTTGGCACGGGAGGTGGCGCAACTGAACTTCAATGATTTTGTAAGCGCCTCGGTATTCGAGGACGAAGATCTGGCTTTGGGCAATCCTGATCTCAGACCGGAGACGACATGGTTGGCCGAACTTACTCATGAGAGGCGCTTTGGCGAATTAGCCGTGGCAACGTTAACAGCCTTCTATCACTGGATAGCGGATGTGCAGGATTTATTGCCGCTCACGTCCGAATTTGAAGTGCCCGGGAACATCGGTAAGGGTAGCCGGTGGGGTCTAGAGTTAGAGAGTACAGTGCCTTTGGAATGGCTGGGACTGAGGGGGGCACGATTGGATATTAAGGCCCGCTGGCAACATTCCTCGGTCATGGATTTGGTGACAGGGGAAAATCGTGTGCTTTCAGGAAAGAACACCTTAGGGACTGCTGTGGCTATACCGTTTCGCGACGATTCCGACGAGTATAGATATGTTTACGATATCGCCTACCGGCAGGATTTCATTGCTACTCAGGTAGCATGGGGTTGGGATATTGCGGACCGGGCAGAGCGTATACTATTCAAAGTCAATGAACTGGATAGAATAGACGAGCGAGGCCTTGAGTTTAATGCGTTCGTTGAAACTACACGTTGGGGAGGTATTAAAACCCGGATCGAGGCTGAAAATATACTCAACCTGGCTGAGGGGAGAAATCGAACAATATACACTGGTGAGCGCAATCTCTCTGACGTGGCTCGCCAGGAGATTAGAGATCGCGCCAAGGGACATCGATTAACTTTATTGTTCAGTGGTTCATTTTAAGAGTAGAAATGTAGATTCGATTTTTATGTATATGAGTTACAAAGAGTCGGCTTTGTCTCCATGAGTCGCCCTGTCGTTACCCGGCGTCAATGACGACTTCAAGACCTACAATTCCCGCACCAACTAGAAGAACAAAATCGAGACGAATGAATTAGAATACCCCTTCCATTATAATGATAAGAGGTCACCATGCTGACACTCGGGCAAACCTACACCTTGCAGGTATTAAAAATGACAGAGCAGGGTGCCTATGTGGATGGGGAGGAACTGGGCGAAATCCTGTTGCCAACCAAATTTTGTATCCCTGGTCTTGCGCCAGGCAGTGAGCTACCTGTTTTCCTGTATCAGGATTCTGAGACCCGGCTCATTGTCACGACGCAAATTCCCAAAGTGCAGGTTGGTGAATTCGCTTATCTGCAAGTCGTTGAGAACACAGATTACGGCTCTTTTCTGGACTGGGGTCTGGACAAGGATTTGCTGGCACCTTTTGGTGAGCAACACGTGCCGATGCAGGTGGACCGATCCTATCTGGTGTATGTCTATTTGAACAACGCGGATGGCAGAATCACCGCTTCCTCCAAAATAGAAAAGTTTCTGGATGATCAAGCGCCACATGACTTCACCCCGGGCCAACCGGTTGACCTTATCATCGCCAACAGCACTGATCTGGGGTTTAAGGCCATTATCAATCACAGCCATTGGGGATTGCTGTACAAAGATGAGGTGCATGAACGGCTAAGTTTTGGTCAATCGAAGCGTGGTTTTATTAAATTTGTGAGACCGGACGGCAAGATAGACCTGGCCCTCAGGGTGGAACAAGAGACACGCGACCAATACACCCTGTCCGTTCTTGATTACCTCAAGCGATACGATGGATTTGCAGCCGTTCATGACAAGACAGATCCTGCGATCATTCAGAAGCTTTTCGGTATGAGTAAAAAAACCTTTAAGAAAGTTATCGGCGGACTCTACAAGCAGCGCATTATCGAGATTCAGGATGATGGCATTCGTCTCAACAAGCAGGGTGCCAGGCCAACAACGACTAATAAATAGGGCAGGTCTTGCAATGCCAGCGTCGCTAAAGAAAGGTTCGCCTGTGGCGACAATTGGATCACTGGATTCCCGCATTCGCTGGAATGACGGTGTGGGGAACGAGTTCGCGGGAATGACGGTGTGGAGTATGAGTTGAGAATATATTATCTGGACTTGCCCACTATCACTGGAAAACAGTCATCATTAATAAGTTGAATCCCATAATCACCAGTAACACCAGCACGGCTTTGCGATATATCACGTCAGTGATCCGCTTGCGCAGCAATCCGCCCAGAAACATACCCAGTGCGACAGGGATAATACCGGCCCCAGACAGATAAAGCACAGGCAAGGTAACCAACCCCAGCTTGCCAAGCCCTGCTATCATCACCAGCGTATTCAGGGTGAAGGCGCAGTTGATGGTCTGGATAAAAACATCCCGCTCCATTTTCACGGATAACAAATAAGGCATAATCGGCATGAGCTGTGACCCGGTCACACCATTCACGATGCCGCTGATAAAGCCGACGGGTGCGAGCAGTAACTTTTCCTGTCTTCCCGTTATGGGTACGATTTCATTTTTCAGGGCCCAGATCCCGTAACTAAGCATCTTAAAAAAGCGGAAACAAGGAATGATCCCAGCACGATCACAATTGTTTGTGTATCCATACTAGATATAGAAAAGCGCCATACGCTGTGGGTTCAGGCGTTGCAAGGTCATACTCGTTTGAAGAAGCAGGTATAGAATAGAGAGGAAACAGGACAATGCAAGACCTGACCACAATTAGTGCATTACTGGTAGTTAGTGCATCACTGGCAGTCTTTGAAAAGAATGAAGAATCCGGCTTTGTTACCGTAATGAAAAATCAAGGACAGATTATTTATTGCCGTTGATGAGTCGCCCTGCTGATACTCGGCGTCATTCCGGGGCCGCGTTAGCAGAGCCCGGAATCCAGTTGGAAAAAGCGTTGTTTATGAATGTGTCGCCTGCGGCGACGGTTTACCGGAATATGGTGGGGTCGGAGTCAGTTGAGAAAGATTCGCTTTTGTCTCCGACCCCTTTTAATCATTTTTTCGCCAGTTCCGCGTGCAGAAACTTGAAGCTGCGTTCATATGAGAGATCCGATGCGGCCTTTTGTGCCGCCGGAATATCGGCATCGGGTGTTACCTGGGCGAAGCTGTGGTGCATGCCCTCGTACCAGAGGCATTCGTAGGTCTTGTCCATCCGGTCGAGTGCCTTGGTGAATGCGGCGACTTCTTCCGCCGGGGTGGATTCGTCTTTGGTACCGTAATGACACATGACCTTCACATGGATGTTTTTCAGTTCACGTTCGTCCGGGAACAGGCTTTGATGATAGATGACGGCGGCGGCGAATGCATCGCTGCGAGCCGGTGCCAGTAGGGCCAATCCACCCCCCAGACAAAAACCCATAATCCCGACCTTGCTGTCCTGACCGACGCAGGGCAGGCTTTTAAGGAAGGCAGCGCCACCGATGATGCGCCGGGTAGCATCGTTTATATCGAGCGAATTTTTTGCAAGCAGCCGTCCACTGCGAGAGCTCGGCATTTCACCGCCCATGAAGTCGGGTGACAAGGCTACGAAACCGGCGCGGGCATAACGGCGGGTGATCTCGCGCTGGGTCCAGGTCAGCCCACCCATCCCCGAAAGCAGAACCACGCCGGGCAGACCGGTCCCTTCCGCCGGGCGGGCGAGGAAGGCATTGGTATAGACACCGTTGGTCTCATATCCGGCATGCAGGGAGACGATGTGTCCGCTGTGATCTGACGCTATTGGTGCTTGTTCTTTTGGTGTGTCGTTTGCCATGTTCTCCTCCGTGCGGATTGATTGACCCAGAGCGGTATTAATCACCCCAACTGTTAACCCCAGGGCCGTACTTGTTTTGAGAAACCGTCTGCGACTAGTTTGTTTGTTCGCCATAAATTATCTCCTGCTATTGCGTGACCTGAGCTGCAGGTATGAATCTGCAAACGCATGATTCAGTCTAGGTTCGGGAGATTGCAGAGTCAAATACAAGCGGCTATTTACCACCATAATCCTCCTGTAGGGAGTTACTGTGATTGTATTGCCATGATAACGAGCATCAGCCGTATATTGTTTTTTGGGGGGGCGGGGGAGCGGTAGATGGCGAAATCAGGCTGTTATATAACGCCTGCTGCGGTTGTTTGACTGGATACTGGCGTTCGCCAGTATGACGGCGGCAAGATTGAATGGCATCGATAATTATTCCATGATGGATTTACTGGTGGCAGGTTTGCGTTGGACGATAGGTCTGTAACAGATTTGTGCGCCCGGCATTCCCGCGCGCGGCGGCGCCACCCGGCAGGTAGATTAATCCGTTCTGAAAACCGCCGCCGGTGACGCCGTGGACGGGTATCGGCATGTCTGGCATTTTTGTCCAGCTGTCTGTCGCCGGATTGTAGACTTCATGCTGCACAAACATGCCGTTTTCAGCGTCCGCATTTCCTTCCCCGCCAAACACGTGCAGGCAGCCGTTGGCAGCGACGCCGTTCATGCCGCTGCGTATGGTGGGCATGGGCTGTCCCTGTGTCCAGGTGTTGGTAACAGGATCGTATATTTCCATTACATTGGTCAGCGGACTCCGGCTGCCGGCGTCGAAACGGCCGCCCGTGACGTAGATTTTTCCGTTGATGGCGGCGGCGGCTAGGTGATTGCGTTGTGATGGTAGGTCCGGCAGGCGGGTCCAGCTATCGCTTGCCGGATCGTATACGGCAAAGTCGTTACCCCGTGGAGGACGGCCACCGATCACGTAAACCTTGTCGTTCACGACGGCAGTTGCACCGGCACTACGTGCAATGGGCAATGGTGCACGTTGTTGCCATTGTTGGGTGGCGGGGTCATATTCGAAGGTGGCATTAATGAAACCGATATTGCCACTCCCGGTCTGCCCGCCGAAGCTGTAGAGTTTGCCGTTGACCGCCGCTGCCATATTGTGATTTACCGAGCCCGGGAGCGGGGTGGTCCAGGCCCAGGTATCGGTCGCCACGTCATAAACTTGCACCGTGGCGATCGTGCCTTTAGTGTCGGTAATGCCGGCGACTGTGTAAATTTTTCCGTCGAGCAGGGCTACGGCTTGTTCGGAGACCGTCTCCAGTAATGGCGCCGCCAGGCCCCAGGGGGCGGCTGGCGTTGCAGGTGTTGTCTGCGAATGAACAAGGGCGATGGTATGCCAGCCGACCACTCCAGCTAGCAAGGTGTAGCAGGCCCGTACAACCATTCTCCTGCAAAGGGTACTGGATACGTTGTGCATAGGCCCTCTGTTAGCTAAAATTGAAGTTACCGGATCATACGAGACTGATATAACGTGCGCAAGCCCGGTTGAAGTCCGGGTATAGCGGGGATAGTGTCGCCAGAGGCGACGGTTGTGTACTGGATACTGGTCGCTCACGCGCATCCATGCGCTTCGCGACATTTCCCACGTCCTGTGGGTCGCGTTCTCCAGTATGCCGGTGGACTATCTACCGTCATTCCGGGGTCGCGTATGCGAAGCCCGGAATCCAGTTGGATAGCACCGCCGTATGGCGGTAATTAAAGGATGGTTTATCAACTGGATACTGGCGTTCGCCAGTATGACGGCTACAATGTGTTGCCTCTGGCAACTCACTCATATGCCGGTTCGCGCTGTCCACTAGAAATTCGAAAACAGAAGGGGGATTTGGTCGTTGAAAATTAATAATCTGTTACCAATACTGTTCATTGGTGTACTGCTGTGTCCGCCGTCTTATGCACAGCAAACGCCGGGAGTAAGTAATACCCTTCCCGGCGACCCCCGAGCGAGTGAACAGATTGTCAGTTACCCGGCGGAATTTTTTGCACGTTATCAACCCGCAACTGCGCTTGATATGGTCGAGCAGATACCCGGATTTCAGATTGATGATGGTTTGTCGATCCGGGGATTTGCTGAATCGGTGGGCAATATCCTGATCAATGATAAATATCCCAGTGCGAAACAGGTCTCTCCCTCCTCCATTTTGTCCAGAATACCTGCCAGGCAGGTTGAAAAGATCGAGTTAATCCAGGGGCAGGTCCGGGGCATTGATTTACAGGGTCAGACGGTGCTGGTCAACGTCATCTTGCGTGAGGATGTACCGGCCTCGGTACAATGGGAATACAGCTTGCAGCAGAGCTCGACGTCGTTGCTGAGAAGTTTAATAAACGCCTCTCTGACCGACCGTTGGAAGGATATTGATTACAGTCTGGGTATTGAGGCCTGGCGTAATACCAGTGGCGAAGAAGGGCCGGAGCGCGTGTTCGATGACGAGGGCAAACTGGTGGAGGCACGGGATGATGACTTGCTGGAAACCGGACTTAATTTACGCGGTATTTTTCTTAACGCCTCCACCTGGCTGGGAAATACCTTTGTGCAATCGAATACCAAAATTGGCAGGGTCAAGGGACACGAAGAGCTCATCTCGATCAGACAACCGGTCGCATCCGGGTCAGTCACGGAACAACAGACGTTTAAATTCAGTGAATTGCACCCGAGTATCGAGCAGGGCATCGATGCCGAACGCAGTTTAAGTAATGATCTGGTAGCGAAGGGCATCCTGTTATTCACTCGGGACAACAGCCAGCTGATCACCCGGCAGACCAATGTCAGGCTTCCCGCTGCCCGTTCGCTGTACCGGGAGTCACATTCAAAAACAATCGAAAAAGAAGGGATTGCCCGGCTGGAGCTGGACTGGTCCGGCATGGCAAACCATATACTGCAATTGAATATGGAAGGCGCGTTCAATACGCTGGATGGCAGTTTAATCGAGACGCGCGATACCGGGGCAGGGTCGGTCAACGTCAACATACCGGGTGCCAATTCCAGAGTAGAGGAAATACGCGGTGATGTCCTGCTGAAGGACACCTGGCGGCTGGCTAATTATCAGCTCGACTACGGACTGGGCGCCGAGCGATCCACCATTAAACAGAGTGGCGATGTTGATCTTGAAAGGACGCTGACCTATTTAAAGCCACAGACCAGCCTGACCTGGACCCGCAGCGCGTCGTATCTGGTGAAGGCCCAGTTGGTACGTGAAGTCTCACAACTGGATTTTAATGATTTTGTCAGCGCCTCGGTCTTTGAAGACGATGATCTTGCGTTGGGCAATCCGGATCTGAAACCGGAGCGGACCTGGATCTCCGAGATAAGTAATGAGTGGCGCCCTGGGAAGGACAGTGTTTACACGCTGGTGCTGTATTACCACCGGATTAATGATGTGGAAGATTTGCTGCCATTGACCGATGACTTTGAAGTTCCCGGCAACATCGGTGATGGCACCCGTTGGGGGATCCGGCTGGAGAGCACGATGCCACTGGACTGGCTGGGTATTGCCAATGCCAAACTCGATATGAAGGTCCGCTGGCAGGATTCGTCCGTTACGGATCCTGTAACAGGTCAGTCACGCCAACTGACCTCCGAGGGCTTTTTTTCCGGCCCACCGAATATCCCGTTTAACAGTGAAAACGAATATGCGGTCGATATCGTCTTTCGTCAGGACTTTCAACAGGCGAAGGTGGCATGGGGCTGGGACATCGCCGAGCAGGCCGATCGCCCAAGGTTCAAGGTCAATGAACTGGAAGTTTTCAACGAAGGACTTGAAACGAATGTGTTTGTCGAAACCACAAGGTGGTTCGGTATCAAGACGCGGCTGGAAGGAAGCAACCTGCTTGATTATAACGAAGTACGGGATCGTTACATTTATAAGGGAGGGCGTGAGGTATCGCCCCTCGAATCGAGAATTTTACGTGAACGCCAGGCGGGCTGGCGGGTTACACTCTTCTTAAGCGGTAATTTTTGATCGGGGACAGAGCACGATTAAATGTGTCGCTTCCAGCGACTATTAAATAGACTGGATACTGGCGTTCGCCAGTATGATGTCGGATAAATTGTAAGACTGGATTCCCGCCTGCGCGGGAATGACGAGATACTGAATTCACGCATTGGCTCTGGCTCCTGCTTCGCTCTACCGCCTGCATTCATGCAGGCGTGCGTGGGAATGACGAGATGGCGATGGTTAAGTCGACAGATAATAAACTGGATAAAGTCATTGCGACGTCCCGGCATGCCCGGGAACAGCGGGATCGCGGGTATCGAGAGTAGGCGCTGAAGTTGTTTCCCCATGTGTGTGCGCATTGTGGTCGGGAGTTTGATCGCAGGAATCTTTCGGAATTGACTGTGCATCACCGGGATCATGATCATGACTATAACCCTCCCGACGGGAGTAACTGGGAGTTACTGTGTTTGTATTGCCATGATAACGAACATCAGCGCTATGTATTCGGGGACAAGGGTGATTCGGAGGAGGGGTAAGGTGCCTGCGGGGCCTGGTTTTACTGGATTCCCACCTCGGCCCTGGTCCCTGCTTCGCTCAAACGCCTGGATCCATGCAGGCATGCGCGGGAATGACGATATAATTTCGGAGGAAGTATGGTAAATCCATTTTCAGATCAGGAAAAATTCATGCGCGCCTGTGATCAGACCACGGGCGGAGCGATTAATGATCAACAGTACGCGCTGTATCGCAAGTTGATTGCGGAAGAGGTGCATGAGCTGCATGAGGCTGTCGATAACAATGACCGGGTAGAGCAGTTGGATGCGTTGATTGATATCCTGGTGGTGACGATAGGCGCGCTGCATTCGATGGGCGCGGATGTGGAGGGAGCCTGGCAGGAGGTCATACGTTCGAATCTGGCGAAGATTGATGCGGCGACAGGCAAGGTGATCAAGCGGGACGACGGCAAGGTCTTGAAGCCGGAGGGCTGGAAACCGCCGGATTTAACGGGGTATCTGACCAGATATTAATGTGTCGTTGGGGGACAGACCCGGTGTTCAGGTCTGTCCCGGTATCTGCTGCTATTGGTCGAAATAACCGTTGCGGATCGCCTCGTTCCAGAGGGCGATGACGGCGGGGGCGACGCCGTGGGGGATATCGGTGTCCTTGAAGCCCCAGTCATGGATACCGGCGCCGAACAGCACGGCGTTGGCCTTCGGTGGGGGTGTCATAGCGGCGTAGATTTGTTTGCCGTATTCGGTGAAGCGTTCGTAGGTTACGGTGTTGTCGCCCTTCGCGTTGATGTGCAGTACCGACGGGACCGGTTTGACACCGGCACCCTTCAGCTCTTTGGTAAAACCAACGTAATGTTCGGCGAGAGTCTGTGCCTCTTCATTTTCCATACCGAGGCGTTTGGCCGTGGCTTGGGCGGCGTCGGCCAGTGAGGCGACCGAGTTTTTATGAATGAAGTCCTCGGCCTTAAAGTTTGCCTGTTTCCTTTCCTCGTTCCACATCTCGAATACCAGATCCATCTTCACCGGCAGACTGATGTCCTTGCCCGCCCAGCCCTCGTCGGCATATCGCGCGGTGTCTCGCCAGGTGCGCAGGCGCAGGTAGTGGAACGGGTATTCCCAGGCACGGCCGGCGGCGGCATTCATGTAGCCGAACATGGCGGTGCCGTAGCCGACGATGCCTTTCACATTATTGACGCGCTGGCTGATGTAGTGGATGAACGGGCCACCGGTGGAATGGCCATGAGCAAAGATGGAATAGTCGCTGACGGGGAAGTGGCGCGCCATCGCGGTCTTCATGCCTTCCTCAAACGCCATCGGCCAGGCGGCCATGCGCTTGTAAAAGGTGGTGCCTTCCTTTGCACTGAGGAAGAAACTGGTGCCGTAGCTGGTCGGTGCGCCGGTGTCGTCGTTGCCTTTGTCGGTGATGACCTCGTATTGATCTGGCGTGATTTTCTCGCCCTTCAGCCACATCGGGGTGCGATAGGTGCCGTCCGGATTGACCGTATCCGCTGGCCAGTCACGTGAGGCGTCATCAAGGTACAGCCGGCCGGGAAAGGTCATGCTGACGACCTTATAACCAAAGCGCTCCGAGGCGAGCCGGGCGGCCTGATCCAGCGAGCGCCAGTCGCCGGTACCACCGTGCAGCAGAAAGATGCCCTGTTTCTTGCCGTCCTTGCCGACCGGTATACGCGCGGCGTCCGTTGGCACGTAGACCATTACGCCTATGTCCCATTCCATACCCACGACCTCGATACGGAAGATATCTTCTTTCGTCGTGATCGGCAAAGTTGTCATCGCCATGACCTTTTCTTTACTGGCCTGGATTTCCTGCACCGAAACCTGCGCCGGCGGGTCCCAGGCGATGACGCTTTGTGTCAATCCAGCAAGACCGAGAAGCAGGGTTAACAGTGTTTGAACAGAGGGTCGTATTAATAACATGTTTATATTCTTGTGATAAATAGTATGAATTATGACAGACCGGATCCGAAAAAAAAACAGTATTGACTGATACCTCATACAATATAGAACAATGTTCAGGTTATTAAGTAGGAGCGGCGCTCCCGATGCGAACTAATCGGTCCGGGGTCGGGCCTCGTACAGTAGGAGTGGCGCCCTCGCCGCGATATGGGATTGCAGGTATACCACTGTTCGTTTACAGGACAAATCGGTATGCTCTTTAAAAGAGTAATCATTAACAGTTGAGGAAAGTTGGATCATGTCAGGGACGAATCAGGCACAGGAAATTTTGCAGCACCGGTTTGGTTATCCGGGTTTTCGAGGTCATCAGGCGGAGATCATTGCCGAGGTGGTGGCGGGGCGGGATGTGCTGGTGTTGATGCCAACCGGCGGGGGCAAGTCGTTGTGTTTCCAGATCCCGGCGTTGATACGTCCGGGTGTGGGAATTGTGGTCTCGCCACTGATTGCGTTGATGAAGGATCAGGTTAACGCGCTGTTGCAGCTCGATATCCGTGCAGCGTATCTGAACTCCACCCTGGCGTTTGACGAGATGGAGCAGATCGAGTCCGGCATGCTGGCCGGGCGCTATGATCTGGTCTATATCGCCCCAGAGCGTCTGTTGCAGGAGCGCATGCTGCGCCTGCTGGAGCGTGTGCAGATTGCCTTGTTTGCGATCGATGAGGCACATTGTGTGTCGCAGTGGGGACATGACTTCCGCTCGGACTACCTGCAACTGAATCAGTTGCACGAACGGTTTCCCTCGATCCCGCGTATTGCATTGACGGCCACTGCAGATGATCGTACACGCCAGGAGATCATCGAACGGCTGGATCTTGGCCAGGGCAAATTGTATGTCGACAGTTTCGACCGGCCAAATATCCAGTACCGTATTACTCGCAAGGAAAACCCACGCCGACAGTTACTCGATTTTCTGGAGTCCGAGCACAAGGGTGATGCCGGCATTGTGTATTGTCTGTCACGCAACAAGACCGAGGAGACAGCGGCGTGGTTGAGTGCCAATCGTCTGACCGCCTTGCCTTATCATGCGGGCCTGCCGAGTGAAACACGTTACGCGAACCAGGAACGCTTTCTGAATGAAGAGGCTGTGATTATCGTGGCGACGATCGCCTTCGGCATGGGTATTGATAAACCGGACGTGCGTTTTGTCGCCCATATGGATCTGCCCAAAAGTATCGAGGCCTATTATCAGGAGACCGGTCGTGCCGGACGTGATGGTCTGCCGGCAACCGCGTGGATGGCTTACGGGCTGGAGGATGTAGTGAAGTTGCGCATGATGATGGAATCGTCCACCGCCGCCGAGAGCCATAAAGCACTGGAGCGCCACAAGCTGGAGGCGATGCTGGGTTTTTGTGAGATTTGCAGTTGCCGCCGTCATGCGCTGCTGAATTATTTCGGGGAGCAATCACCAGAGCATTGCGGCAATTGTGATACCTGCCTGCAACCGGTCGACACCTGGGATGCAACCAATGCCGCGCAGAAGGCCTTGTCCTGTGTGTATCGGACCCGGCAATTGTTTGGGGCGGTGCATCTGATCGATGTGTTGCTCGGCAAGGACAATGTGAAGGTGCGCAAGTTTGGTCATCAGGCGCTGAGTGTGTACGGCATCGGCAAGGATCTCGGCAAGGATGCGTGGAATTCGGTGTTTCGCCAGTTGATCGCGAACGGTTATCTCAGCGTGGACCCCGCAGGCCACGGCTCGCTCCAGCTGACCGCCACCAGTCGCGCCGTTTTAAAAGGCGAGGTACAGCTCACCTTCCGCAAGGAAATCGTCGCTGGAAAAGTCACAGCCACCCGTTATAAACACACGATCATCGCCAGTACTGACGAGGCACTGTGGCAGGCACTGAAGACCTGTCGCCTTGAACTCGCCCGGTCCCAGGGCGTACCGCCCTACATCATCTTCAATGATGTGACGCTAAAGGAATTCATCGACCATCGCCCGCAGACTCGTGCAGAGATGCTGGGCATCAAGGGCGTCGGCGAGAACAAGCTGGAAAAATACGGGGAACAGTTTCTGCGAGTAATAAAGGAAACGACGAGATAAACTTTCGATTATCCTCTGAACAGGCTATGTCGGTATTACGACTAGCGTGGTAGTTTCATATGCGATGGAATTGAGTGATGGTCGTACCATCGCCGTTCCGCTTGACTGGTTTCCAAGATTGTCTTTTGGCAGTCAGGACCAAAGGCAGCGATGCCGCATTATTGGCAGCGGGCAGGGCATCCACTGGGAAGATCTGGATGAGGATATCAGTGTGGAAGGTTTACTCGCGGGTAAACCCTCTGCCGAGAGTCAGGCCTCTATCCGAAAATGGTTGGCGGAGAGGTCGTGGTCTGTCCACGAGTTCTACAGCGATTGAATATACCGGCGATCAATATCGCTGATCTTTAACGTCCCGGTCTGTTTCATCACGATTTCCAGTTCGCGCTTGAGGATATCAAGCACCATCTCTACGCCTTCCTGGCCAAACGTGCCGAGGCCCCACAGATACGGGCGGCCGATCGCTATCGCATCGGCGCCGAGTGCGAGTGCCTTGAAGATGTCGGTGCCACGGCGGATGCCGCCGTCCATGATGACCGGGATGCGTCCCCCGATAGCGTCTACCACCTGTGGCAGAGATTCTATTGTGCTGCGCCCACTGTCTTCAGAGCGACCACCGTGGTTGGATACAATGATGCCTTCAATGCCGTGGTCAAGTGCAAGTTTCGCATCCTCTGCCGTGACGATACCCTTTAACATCAGTGTTATCGATGTGGTCTTGCGGATGCGGTCGATAAATTTCCAGTCGAGGAAGGTACGGTCGGTTACGGACAAGCGTTCCAGACCGGCATACATCGGCTTCGGCGGGATCACCCCGGCATCAGGTGCATGGCAGCCCTGGCATTGTGGATTGGTGGCACGACGGTGACGGTAATCGGCCTCGCGGTTGCTGATCGGCAGATCCACGGTGACGGCCATGATCTGACAGCCGGCGTCTTCAACCCGCTTGATGACCGCCTCGGTCGTATCCCAGTTGGCATCGGCATACAGCTGATACCAGACCGGGCGTTCGTACGCTGCATTGACCTCCTCGACACCAATCGAGGTTACCGACGAGAGGATCATGCCAGTATCACGTGACTTTGCCGCGCGTGCGGTCGCGACTTCGCCGTCCTGATGGAATGCCTTCTGGTGTCCGGCAGGGGCGATCAGGATCGGTGTCGGGAAGCGCATACCAAACAACTCGGTGCTGGTATCAACGATATGTGTATCGACCAGACGGCGCACCCGTAGCTGGAGTTTTTCATACCCTGCCCGGTTTGCCTCCAGCGTAGCGCCGCTGTCTGTGCCCATTGCCATGTAGGTGTAATGGCCCGGCTTGAACATCACCTTCGCCGCCTCGTGAAAGTCGAACACGTTGATGGCATCTTTGGCCTGTGTGATCAACTGCGGCGCATATGGATCCAGTATATCAAACGCAGACTGTCCCATTGCCTGGCTGGCCGCGGCCAGAACCGGACTCGCTGCCAGATATTTGATGAATGCACGGCGGTGATGATTGTTTAACGGCTCAGTCATTTTGTCTCCCCCCATCGGATGGTGTGCAGAGTAACATTAAATAAAGGCCGAATAAATTCAGCCAGGGGGACAGACCCTAACCGCGGGTCTGTCCCAGGCGTAGATAGGAGGTTCCTCCGAGACGTTGCACCTGTCGCTGGATCGTGGAGGCCCGTCCGCGGACATAGGAGGACGGGTTGGTAGCGGACATATCTTTGGGATTGGGTAGCACGGCCGCCAGGATGGCGCAGTCGTAGTCAGACAATTCCGCCGGGGAATCACGGCCGAGCATGATGCTTGCGGCGCCGACGCCGAACACGCCAGGGCCGAACTCGGCGATGTTCAGATAGACCTCGAGTATCCGTTGTTTGCTCCACAGTGTTTCAATCAACAGGGTGAACCAGGCCTCGACAGCCTTGCGCACATAGCTGCGGCCGTTCCAGAGAAACAGGTTTTTGGCGACCTGCTGGCTGATCGTGCTCGCCCCGCGAGTGCGGTTGCGTCGCTCCTTGAGTGCGCTCTTGATTGCCTCGAAGTCGAATCCGTAATGGGTCGGGAATTTCTGGTCCTCTGCAGCGACGACGGCTATGACCAAATAGGGGTTGATGTCGTCCCAGTAGACCCAGCCGTGCAGAGGGTCCTGTTCGGTTTGCCATTGATGAATCAACATAAATGCTGTGGTCGGGGGCGGCAGCCAGCGCCAGGGCAGAACGAGCAGGATGCTGGCCAGCACCAGGCCGAGTGCAGACCACAGGAGGATCTTCCACAGCGGCACGGCGCGTTTTGGTAGGTCTTGGTCTGTCATGGTGGCTAAGGATTATAGGGGAATGCGTGTTAAGATGCTCTCCCTATGGCACTGAAAGCAACTATCTACAAGGCAGATCTGAACATTGCCGATATTGATCGGCATTATTATGCCGATCACGCGCTGACCATCGCCCAACATCCGTCCGAGACTGATGTGCGGATGATGTTGCGTTTACTCGCTTTTGCCCGGCATGCGCACGAGTATCTGGAATTTGGCCGCGGGCTGAGTACGGAAGATGAACCGGACTTGTGGCAGAAGGACCTGACCGGCAAGATTGAACTATGGATTGACCTCGGTCAACCCGACGAGCGGCGCTTGCGCAAGGCCAGTGGTCGGTCGCAACAGGTGGTGGTGTATACCTACGGTGGTCGTGGGATGAAACCGTGGTGGGAACAGAACCGCGACAAATTTGCACGGATCGAGAATCTGGAGGTGTTCAATGTGTCTCCGGAGAGTAGTGAGGCGCTGGCGCGGATGGCGAAACGCACGATGCAATTGCAATGTACGATACAGGATGACCAGCTCTGGTTTTCAGATGAGAAGGACAGGGTTGAGGTGGTGATAGAGGTATTACAGTAAATGTACGATACAGACGAAACAGAAGATACTCCGGAAAAGAGCAAATCACAGGTCAAGCGTGAGCTGCTGGCCTTGCAGGATCTCGGCCGTGAGCTGGTTAATCTGGCACCGAAGGCCCTGCAAAAGGTCCCGCTGACAGTGAAGACACGTGAGGCGATTATTCAGGCGCGGCAGTTGCGCATGGGTGCACTGGCCCGGCAGCTGAAACATATCGGCAAGCTGATACGCGATGAGGATGTCGATAGGATACGCGCAGTGCTGGATCAGGAGAGCCTGCCGCATCAGGTTGAGGTAGAGGCGTTTCACGAGGTCGAGACCTGGCGCGATGGTCTGATTGCCGGGGTGGACGGACTGTTTGAACAACTGTGCGGGCGTTTCCCGGGACTGGATCGTCAACATCTGCATCAACTGATACGCGAATCGAAAAAAGAACAGGCTTTGAACAAGCCTCCGAAGTCGAGCCGGGCCCTGTTTCGTTATCTGAACGAGTTGTCAGAGGAGTCCGGGCGTACGGACTGATCAGCTGGGTAATGTGTCGCCTCTAGCGACGGTTAAATTGACTGGATACTGGCGTTCGCCAGTATGACGGCAGTGTGAGTTGTGTTCTCCAGTATGATGGCAGTGTGGGTTGTGTTCTCCAGTATGTCGGTGATGTGGGAAGTGTGCGTGGGTATACCGACCATTAAACAGGAGGCTTCGATGCTAAAGTCGTCATTCCGGGTCTGCGTATGCAGAGCCCGGAATCCAGTAGGAAAGAGCCGCCCTTTGGGCGGATATTCAATTGACTGGACAATGGTCGCTTGGCTTT
>CAMBTO010000045.1 GCA_945870865.1 Klebsiella pneumoniae | reverse complement strand
TAATAATGCCTGGACTGATATAAACCGCCGCAGGTCTGCCTGTATGAAAAACCCAGCATCATCAGCTGCCACCACCAAACCGGAGTATCATCTGTCGGGCGGCGGCCGCACCGGTATTATCACCCATTCCACGCTTCGCCTGTTCAATGATGCGCCAGTTTTGTAATTGCAGGTTACGATTGTTTCGTGCAAACGTATTGGAACGACCGGCGAGTACGACGGCCTGCTGCCAGTTCTGCTTATCCAGCCGAATCACCGCAAGACGTGACCACAACAACGCGTTCTGGGGTTCAAGATCAAGTGCACGTTCTACTGCAGCGGCCGCCCGATCTGGCCTGCCGGCCAGACGTTCCTGTTCTGCAGTGCCAAGTAATGCCGTAACTGCCGGGGTGCTCGCGGGCACAGTGTCCTGGATCACAGCAGGCGCCATTGGCGGCGGTAAAGGCAATATGCGCAGCAAGGGCTGTTGAGGTTCCGTTGTAAGGACTCCGGGGGGAGACTGTTTCGTAGATGATGTCTGACCGCTGCCCTTTATTACCGGGACATCACCACCAGGCTGTGACAACATGCCTGTACAACCTCCCAGCCAGAACAAGGACACCGGTATCAGTAACAGACGGGCTGAAAATCTCACTGGCATTATCTGAACGGCCTGAACGGGATTGATCTGTTTGCAGCTACCGGCTTGCACAGTAACGGGCTCGTCATCGGAAAAGGGCCTGTATACGGAATACTGCCCAGATGAATACATTTACCTTCCATTATAAGTTCAAGGTCTACGGTCCAGGAAACCGTTTCAGGGCTGAACAGATTCAGCGGTCTGGCGGGTATTGCACTCATTATTTCTGCCCAGATTTGCATGGCACCACTGGCCCCGGTAAATGGTGTAGGGCCATTATCATCACGCCCTAACCATGTTACCGTCAACAGATCTTCACCGAATCCGGCAAACCAGCTGTCACGCGATTCGTTGGTGGTTCCGGTCTTGACGGCAAGCGGCAGTGTCAGGCCAGGATATCGAGACAGTTGTTTTGCCGTGCCCAGGTCAGCCACCCGGGTCATGAGAAAATTTACCAGAAATACCGGATCGGCCTCAAGTGCCTGTTCGATATTCAGTTGATGGCGTTGCAAAGGCCTGCCTTCACTGTCCATCACTTCCTGGATCGCACTGAGAGAAACCCGGTAGCCTCCGTTTGCCAGCGTCTGATAGATCTGCGCCACACCCAGTGGCGACAACTCGACTGCACCAAGTAACAGCGAGGGATACGGATTCATTTTTGTATCAGCACCCGCCCGCTCCAGCGTCCGGATCACCTTTTCAATACCTGTTTGAGTCCCGATGTTAACCGTTGCCAGATTATAGGAGTTGACCAGCGCTTCAATCAGGCTAACTCGCCCATGCAGCGTCTTGTCATAGTTTTCTGGCTTCCACTGACTACCGTCCGCCTGTTTTATGCTGATGGCGGTATCATCAACCGCCGATATCAGATTGAAACGGCCAGGATCTGACAATGCCGTAAAGTAGATAAACGGTTTGACCAGCGAGCCTATCGGTCTGCGCGCATCAAGTGCATGGTTAAATCCTGGCATTTGCGGGTCCCTGCCGGCACTTATCGCCACCACCTCACCCTTGACTGGCCTGACGACCACCGTAGCTGACTCCAGCGTTCCGGCCTTGAGTTTACGTTGTTGTTCCAGACTACTGACACGTTTGCTGACGATAATATCCAGCTTGTCCTGTGTCGCCGGATCCAGCGTTGTATGAATACGAAGACCTTCGTTCTTTAAATCATCCGGACGGTAATCGACCAGCAACTGGCGTCGGGCGAGTTCAAGAAAGGCGGGGTATTTCGATCCGGCATCACCTGACTGTTCAGGTACATCCAGTGCCTGTTTCTGTAAACCTGTCGCAGTAGTCATATCAATATAACCCTGTTCTGCCATAACCTTCAGCACCAGATTGCGCCTCGACAGTGCCCGATCCGGTTGGCGCCGCGGATTATAAACCGATGCACCACGGACCATGCCGGCAAGCAAGGCCAGCTGATCGTCATGCAGTTCAGACAGCGGTTTATTGAAATAGAATTCAGCCGCACCTCCAAAACCATGCACTCCACGTGCACCATCCTGGCCCAGATACACTTCATTCAGATAAGCGAGCAGGATTTCATCCTTGCTGTACCGGCGTTCAAGCAATATCGCCATGATCATTTCATTCAGCTTTCGCGACAGGGTACGTTCCTGGGTCAGGAAAAAGTTTTTTACCAGCTGCTGGGTCAACGTGCTGCCGCCTTGCGATACTTCTGCACGGGTGATATTAATCCAGAACGCCCTGGCAATACCGCGCAGGTCAATGCCAAAATGACTGTAAAACTGGCGGTCCTCAACTGCAATCAGTGCATTAATCAGGAAGGCTGGCACGTCTTGTGGACCAAGTAACCTCCTGTCCTCATTATGGTCTGGATATATCTTTCCGATCAGTTCTGGTTCCATACGCAGGACCGGAAACGACTCAGCTGTTCCCATCACTGAGATAGCGCTGACCACCCCGGCATCCATTTCAATCCGGTAACGCTCAGCTGGCACATGACCGTCCCAGTAATCGAACGCACGCAGATAGATTTCATAGCCGTCTGGCAGTCGGCGATACAGTCCGGGTTCGGCTAAACCGGCCCCGGGACGATAGTTATTAACCCTTAAAGACCGGTCTATCTGTCCGGTTGCATCGATCTGACCGACATAAATGTCCAGAGGGCGGGCATAGACACGAGCGGGTATCGTCCACTTGCTACCTTCAAATTCGGTATGGATCCGGTAGTCAAGCCAGAGTATGTATGTTGCTGTGATACAGCACGTGATAATTATTAACTGAATAATGCGTGACATCGACCAGACTTTTTTGTCCGGGCGTTTTGATGATCGTCTAGATGTTTTTTTTACTGGTTGTCTAGTCATGGACTCTGGACATGATGCTGTTGCAGATGTTCCTTATCTGTCGATGAAACAAAAAAGGCCCCGGTTTAACGGGGCCTTGAATTGATCCGGGAGAGCCACCTAACTTGTTGATTTTCAGGTTCTTTTACCGCTAGAAAATCCGACCCTGAATTTACTCTCCCCTCGATTTTTTTCCCCGCCCTGGCTTCCTGCCTTCATACGTTTACGTATTGGTCCGGAGAGAAACTACGAGTACTTATTTCTTTGCTACTTTCTTTGCTACTTTCTTTGTTACTTTCTTTGCTACTTTCTTTGCTACTTTCTTTGCTACTTTCTTCTTGGTTGCTTTCTTCTTGATCATAATATTGACTCCTCTATTACATTGTTGGATGAAAAATTTAAACTACATTTACAACTAAACAACAACACAAAAACTACAACTCAGAGTCTATTATAGTAGTGTTTTAAAAATTTTCTAATTTTTTTTGCACTTTTTGAAAAAAAACTGTAAAGGCGATTTTTCCGAAGCTCACTCTGAATCACGTTGAACACTTCATTCATCTCTAAATAACGCAACTTTGATCATGGCATTTCAGGTATACAGATCATAAAATTATCATCACTGTTCTCAATCAATGACTGATTTTTAATCTGGAAAATATCTCGTCACGTATCTGTTCGACTCCACCATCACCACCTATACGGTAATACTTCGGTGCCTGTGCACCGCCAGTGTTGGCCCGTTCCGAGTAGTAATGAATCAATGGTGCAGTCTGTGTATGGTATATCTGGAGCCGTTTGCGGACAGTCGCTTCACTGTCGTCATCACGCTGTATCAGCGGTTCACCGGTTATATCATCCCTGCCTTCCTGCCTGGGCGGATTGAATATCACATGATACGAACGACCGGACTGCGGATGAATCCTGCGTCCACTCATGCGACATATGATCTCTTCATCATCGACCCGGAGTTCAACGACATACTCGACATCAATGTTGTTCATCATCATCCCGTCCGCCTGAGCGACGGTGCGAGGAAACCCGTCAAACAGATATCCATTCCGGCAGTCGTCAGCGGTAATTCGCACCTTGATAATATCCACTATCAGTTCATCAGAGACCAATTCACCTGCATCCATGATCTTTTTCAGTTCCAAACCACGCGGGGACCCTGCCCTGACTTCGGCACGCAGGATGTCACCTGTCGATATCTGCGGAATATTGAATTCCTGCTTTATATAGTTTGCCTGTGTTCCTTTGCCCGCTCCCGGCGGCCCCAGTAAAATAATTTTCATTATTTAAATCCCGTTAATTATTGTTAATATCAGTTACCCAATGAATAAAATGCCCAAAACCCATGAAAATCGAACTTGATACCCTTGCTGCCGACCGTAACCTGATTCAGTCCTACTCAGCGGATGGCATTGTTATCAATAAAGTTGCCTATCAGAACAGTATTATTGTCAGCCCCGACTGTATCATCGAAAACTGGCCACCCTGTCATCCTTCGGAACTGACACTGGAGCATTTCCAGCAGTTGCTCGCGATGGCCCCGGAACTGGTTCTGCTCGGCACCGGCAAGCGCTTGCAGTTTCCTGACCAGCAGATCCTGGCCACCTTCCTCTCCCGCAATATCGGTATTGAGGTCATGGATACCACCGCAGCCTGCCGGGCCTATAACTTCATTGCAGGAGAAGACCGCAAGGTCGTCGCCGCTCTGATTGGCCTCTCGGCATAATCTCCTGATCAGTTTTCATTAAACAACGCTTGCAGCGAAAATCCCTCCCGCTGTAACATGAAACGGAGCCGTTTGATTGCCTCAATCTGGATCTGCCTGACCCGTTCACGAGTCACACCCAGTTCAGCCCCGATCTCTTCCAGTGTGGCGATGTCCCGGCCCCGCAACCCAAAACGGCGTTCCACTACGGCACACTGCTTGTCGGTAAGCTGATCCAGCCAGTTTTCTACATGGCGCTGTACATCACTGTTTTGTAACAGCAGGGACGGGTCGGGGTTATGGTCATCTGGTATCGTATCAAGCAGCGACTTTTCCTGGTCATACCCACCCTGACTGCCCACCGAGCTGACCCGTTCGTTCAGACCGAGCATCTTTTTCACCTCTTCAATCGGGCGATCCAGCATCTCGGCTACATCCTCGTGCGTCGGTTCGCGGTCAAGTTTCTGGGCAAGTTTGCGGGCAGCTCGCAGATAGATATTTATCTCCTTGACGACATGAATGGGTAGCCTGACGGTCCTAGTCTGGTTCATGATTGCGCGTTCGATAGTCTGGCGTATCCACCATGTGGCGTAGGTTGAAAAACGGAAGCCTTTTTCCGGATTGAATTTTTCGACTGCGCGCATCAGCCCGAGATTGCCTTCCTCTATTAAATCGAGCAGGGGCATTCCTCGGTTCATATAGCGACGTGCTATATTGACGACTAGGCGCAGATTACCTTCTATCATGCGCTTTCTGGAGGGTTCATCACCCTTCAGGGCCTTGCGCGAGTAATACACCTCCTGCTCTACGGTCAGCAACGGGGAGAAACCAATTTCGTTCAGGTACATCCGGGTCGCATCCAGGTCACCTTCAGTCAGTTTCCTGGCACGTATTTCAGTATCGGGGTCAGGTGGGAGTTCAGGTTCGACGGTTACGTCAACCTCTTCTATTTCGTCAGGACCGTCCGGTCCGTCCAAATACGCATCATCATCTTCCTGTGATGCCGGATCATCGAAATTTTCATCTTCTGTCCGTTTCTTATGTGGCATGGCATCAATCGGGGATCATGATCTGGCCGGTAAATATTGCAAGGGATCAACCGGTTTGCCGTCCTTACGTATCTCAAAATGTAGCAGTGACTGCCCCTTCGTGCTCTTGCCCATCGTACCGATGACCTGTCCGGCATTGACCGTATCGCCTTCCTTCACCTGTATCATCTGGTTATGCGCGTATGCACTCAGGTAAGTCTCGTTATGTTTGACGATAACAAGCTTACCATACCCCAAAAGTCCACTGCCGCTGTAGACGACCACGCCGTTGGCTGCCGCCTGGATCTGCTGGCCTTCACGACCGGCAATGTCGATGCCCTTTTGCGCGACCGGTGAATTTGAATGTAGTAGCTCACCCGTCGTCGGCCAGCGCCAGCTAAATCCGGTCTGATTCAGCACTGACTGGTTTTTAACCGGTCCGGGTTTTACCGGTGCCGTCACCACCGGCACCGGCGGTGTTGGTGGCGACGCCGGTTTCTGCTTTACAACTTCTATACTGATCTGGCCTGGATTAGTACGCGGCATTGCCGCAGGGTCTTCCAGCGGATACACCTTCGCAACGGATTCTTCCCTGAGTGGTCTGACCACGGCGGCGCCTGCTGGCGGAACCAGATTCAGCTTTTGTCCGGGATAAATAACATAGTTACCCGATATATCGTTCCAAGTTGCGATATCACGATAGTCGAGTCCATAACGCCAGGAGATGGAATATAACGTGTCTCCCGCTATGACCTGATGAAATCCCCGCGTAACCGACTCCGGTTCATAACTGAAGCCTGATACCGATGCAGCGCGATAGGCACTGTCCGTCGGTCGACTGTCTACCGGCGCCTCGGTGTTGGTAAAACATCCTCCCAGTGCTGCGCAGTAAAAAACAGCACCGGCAAACCTGACTTTTTTGCTACTGATCAACATGATTAGTAATTAACCTATTCCTTCCATCATCGGAACAAAACTGACCGAGTCGAGCCGTCGTTCGGTAAATCCGTTTTCAGTACGGGTTATCAGTAACAACGACTGTTCACCGGTCTTGCCTACAGGAATGACCAGCTTGCCATTGACGGAAAGCTGTTCCACCAGCTGTTTGGGTATACCTGTCGGGGCGGCCGCTACCAGGATACCATCATACGGCGCGTATTCGGGCCAGCCCAGATTGCCATCTCCGTTACGTGCACGCACATTCCGGCATTTCAGTGTATAAAATCTTTCCCTCGCCTTCGTCAGCAGCGCATCGATCCGTTCTATTGTTGAAACCTGTTTCGCAAATTTGGTCAGAATAACCGTCTGGTAGCCGCAGCCGGTACCGATTTCGAGTACGTTTTGCAGCTCAGTCTTGTTTTCCAACAGCGCTTCTGTCATACGCGCTACAATATAGGGCTGGGAGATGGTCTGGTTATATCCTATCGGCAATGCTGTATTATCATAGGCGCGGCTGGACAGCGCCTCATCTACAAAGATATGACGTGGGGTATTACGAATGGCCTCCAGGATTGGTTCTGATTGGATGCCCCTCTTTTTCAACTGCTCCACCAGACGATTCCGCGCCCGTTGGGATGTCATACCTATGCCCTGGTGTTTGATGTTCATTTTATTGTCAGCGGGCTGACCCAGGCGGCCGCATCTTCGAGGATATCGTACCGGGTCAAATCGAACTGCAAGGGTGTTACTGAAATATTACCGTTGCGGATGGCGTGAAAGTCCGTACCGGGTCCCACATCGTTGCCGGGTCCGGCCGGTCCTATCCAGAAAACCTCACGTCCTTTGGGATCTTTCATTCTGACCGAGGCCTCTGATTTATGGCGCTTGCCCAGCCGGGTCACTTCCCATTGTTTGAGGTCCTGATAGTCCCGATCCGGGATGTTGATGTTCAATAACAAATCGGAAGGCAAGGTCTGCGTGAGCATGCTTTTAATCAGCCGGGCAACCAGTGTTGCGGCTACTTCATAATGCACCGGGTCGGTCGATGCCAGCGACACAGCCACTGCCGGCCGGCCGAGAAATCGCCCTTCCATCGCCGCAGCGACTGTACCTGAATACAACACATCATCACCGAGGTTGGCGCCGGCATTGATCCCGCTGATGACCATATCAGGCTCCCGGTCGAGCAGACCGGTAATGGCCAGATGCACACAATCGGTTGGCGTTCCGTTTACATAGCGAAAACCGTTCGGTGCTGTTCGTACCCACAATGGCATATCCAGCGTCAATGAATTGCTTGCAGCACTGCGATCACGATCAGGCGCAACTACGGTAATCTCACCCAGTGTGGAGATGGCACGGGCCAGTGCCTCCAGACCGGGGGCCTGGTACCCGTCATCATTACTCAGAAGAAAATGCATACTGGTCGCTGGTCACTCGTTACAGATCGCTGATGAAACATGAAAAATCCGGTATGGAAGAGATAAATAATTACCTGCACGTTTAATATAAGTGACAAGTTTTGAATGGTATACCAGCCACAGACGACTGGCAACGAGAGCGGGCCGGACAGATTATTGTAAATGCTCAGCGATTTGCACCAAGCAGTAATTCCAGCAATGCCTTCTGTGAATGCAGACGATTTCCGGCCTCTTCCCAGACCACACTTTGCGGCCCATCTAGCACTTCGGATGTTACCTCGTCACCACGGTGGGCAGGCAGGCAATGCATGAACAGGGCGTCGCTTGCGGCCAGTGACATTATTTCCTGGTTGACCTGATAGGGACTGAATATTTTTGCACGCGACTCCTGCTCCTGTTCCTGGCCCATACTGGCCCACACATCCGTGACAACCAGATCGGCATTTCTGGCGGCTAGCACAGGGTCATCGGTAATCTCGACATGATCAGCTACGCTTCGAACAACATCCGGGTCCGGGCGGTGTGTATCAGGACAGGCAATCACCAGCCTGAAATCAAAGATGCGGGCAGCATGAATGTAGGTCTGGCATACATTATTGCCGTCTCCCAGCCAGGCAACCGTTTTACCACGTATATCCCCACGGTATTCAAACCAGGTCTGCACATCGGCCAGGACCTGACACGGATGAAATGAATCAGATAGCCCATTAATAACCGGTACATCAGAGCAGGCGGCAAAGCGCTCGAGTTTCTCATGGGCAAATGTCCGTATCATTACACAATCAACCATCTTCGACAGCACGCGTGCCGTGTCTTCCAGCGGTTCACCACGACCCAGCTGGGTATCCTGCGGAGACAAAAATATCGCATGTCCACCCAGATGGGCGATGGCTGTTTCAAACGAGACCCGGGTCCGGGTCGATGACTTTTCAAAGATCATCGCCAGCACACGGCCGGGCAACGAAGGTGTCAGCCTGCCCTGTTTCATCTCCTGTTTAAGTTGCTGCGCACGGCGGATGACCGCGAGCAAGTCATCGCGTTCCATATCCTGCAGGGTCAGAAAATGTCTGGTCGTCACCGTGGTCAACCCTTCAGCATGGTCAGGATCAGGCCGGTTACGGTTGTGATTATCTGATCCGCCTCGGCGTCGCTGATGATCAACGGCGGTAACAGGCGGATTACCTTGTCCGCGGTGACATTAATCAGAATGTTCTGCTGCAATCCGGCCAGCACCAGCTCAGCACAATTCTGCTCGAGCTCGATTCCGAGCATCAGACCCAGGCCGCGGATCTGACGGACGCCTTTCACCCCGGCGAGGTTTTTCCTGAAGCCGTCCAGCATCCGTACACCCAGTTCAGCGGCACGTTGATCCAACCGCCCCTGTTTCAGACTGCCGATCACGGCCAGCGCTGCGCTGGCAGCCAGTGGATTTCCGCCAAAGGTGGTACCGTGGCTACCCGCCGTCATCGGTGCGGACGCTGGCTCTCGTGCCAGACAGGCACCAATCGGTACGCCATTCCCCAGTGATTTTGACAATGTCATCACATCCGGCAAGATGCCCTCATGCTGGAATGCAAACCATTTGCCGGTCCGGCACATACCGGTCTGCACTTCATCCAGTACCAGAAGCAGTCCACGATCGCGACAGAGTCCGGCGATTTTTTTCAGATATCCGGGATCCGGTACTACCACACCACCTTCTCCCTGGATCGGCTCCAGCATAACCGCAATAACATCCTTGCTCTTGTCACAAACCTGTTCTACCGCGGAGATATCGTTGTAGTCCACATGGATGAAACCCTCTACCAGTGGTTCAAACCCAACCTTGACCTTCGGATTACCCGTCGCCGTCAATGTCGCCAGCGTCCTGCCATGAAAACTGCCGTTCATTACAATAATTTTTGGAGAGCTGATGCCCTGTGCATGGGCATAGCGACGACAAATCTTGATCGCAGCCTCGTTCGCCTCGGCACCGGAATTACAAAAGAACACCCTGTCCAGCCCTGATACTTCACACAACTGTTCTGCCAGATTTTCCTGTAGCGGGATCTGGTACAGGTTCGAGGTATGAATCAATCTGCCGGCCTGGCGCGCCACTGCCTGTTCTACAGCCGGATGGGCATGCCCCAGCCCGCACACGGCGATACCGGCGAGCGCATCCAGATAGCGCTTGCCGTTAGTGTCCGTCAACCAGGCACCTGAGCCGGTTTCAAACGCTACCGGTAACCGTTTATATGTCTCCATCACTGCATGAGTCATCTGATTACACACCCTGAATAATAATCCCAGTTCCCAAAAAAAGAAGCCCGGCCTGCTGCCGGGCTTAATTTCTGTTTCCTCTCGACCCTGTTTCCTGTTAATGCAGGATATCCAAGGGCACTGCATTCGTGACTATACATAATGTATGTTTTATTATACTGCTGTCGTTGCGTGCTTTCACCTGTCAATCTGACTGGATCCCGTCTGCCCGGATCCCTGGCAGGCAACAGCCGCCTGCAGAGTCTACAACAGGCTTTCGCTCTGGACAAAGGTCTCTTTAATATAAAATCCGGAAGCGCTATACTAATACCCTAGTTATTTGCTAAGTTATTTTAAACCGAGGTACTACAGTGGATACAGTTGAACTGATTAATCAGACCCTCAAGGATAACCCGATTGTCATCTTTATGAAGGGTAGTCCCGAGATGCCGCAATGTGGCTTTTCAATGCAGGCATCGCAGGCATTAAAGGCGTGCAAGGCCGATTTTGCCTATGTTGATGTGCTCGCCAATCAGGACGTGCGTCAGACATTGCCTTCCATCTCGAACTGGCCAACCTTTCCACAGATATTTATCAACGGTGAACTGGTGGGTGGGTGTGACATAGTGCTGGATCTGCATCAAAGCGGGGAGTTGCAGCAGATGGTCAGTTCAGTGATAAAATCCTGAACTAATTAATTTTTTCCCGAACTCCTGTTCAGATTCGGCGCTTGAATATTATCGTTCCAGACACGCTGTGAATAAGTCCATATACGCTCGGGCGCCGAGTCTGAACTATCGTGGCTTTTGGAACACCCATTACAATTAAAAAGGCACAGTCTATGGCGGCCTACATCAGCCAGATACAATTGCCCCCACTGTCCTTGTTGATCGCATCCAGACGTAGCTGGTGGGCCTGCAATTCCTCCGCTGTTGGCGCAATCGTTCGTAATGCCCCGCGATCACGTACCAGCAACTTATGTCTGACATTACCGTCCTCCAGGGTCTGCTCGTCCTCCAGAGACAAGCTGCCCTGCCCACCCGTCATTGCCAGGTAAACATCCAGCAATATCTGCGCGTCAAGCAATGCACCATGCAAATCGCGTTGTGAATTGTCTATCTGATAACGGCTACACAGCGCATCCAGACTGTTCTTCTGACCAGGATGAAGCTCCCTCGCCATCACCAGTGTATCGGTAATTCGACAGTAATCTTCTAGCTTGCCCCACTTCTTGCCGAGCAGCTTCAGTTCGGCATTGATAAAGGCGATATCAAA
Source organism: Klebsiella pneumoniae (assembly GCA_945870865.1). GTDB lineage: Bacteria > Pseudomonadota > Gammaproteobacteria > Eutrophobiales > Eutrophobiaceae > Eutrophobius. The sequence continues at coordinate 8,017 of CAMBTO010000045.1, read as the reverse complement.
CGGGGCGTTGTGAATTATCACTTCACTGTCACGAATAAAATCAATCAGATCCTGGGCGATATCAGCAAATACCGGTTTGTCGACGAGGAATTCATTACTGATACCATGGACTTCAAACGCGCCGTCATCGATGCGCCGATGTGGATTGAGGTACTGGTGAAACATCCGCTCGGACTTGCGCCTGTTCCTGATCTCCACACACCCTATTTCAATAATCCGGTGGCCGTCCCCCGGTTCCAAACCGGTCGTCTCCGTATCAAGTATTATTTGTCTGCCCGTCACACTTATCTCCTGTTCAGCATTGTATCGATGGCCAGATTGGCCAGTGCATCGGCACGATCATTTTCACGATGGCCACTGTGGCCCTTGACCCAGTACCATTCAATATCATGTTGCAGGGTTACCTGATCCAGCTGCTGCCACAGGTCGATATTCTTTACCGGCTTTTTGTCGGCCGTCTTCCAGCCCTTCTGTTTCCAGCGATGCAACCACTCGGTAATGCCACTTTTGACATAAACCGAATCAGTGGTCAATTTGACATGGCAACGCCGTTTCAGTGATTCCAGTGCCTTGATGGCCGCTGTCAGTTCCATACGGTTGTTGGTGGTATCGGCTTCGGCTCCGCATAAATCCTTTTCGGTACCATTGTACCGCAACACGGCACCCCATCCACCCGGGCCGGGGTTACCACGGCATGCCCCGTCGGTAAAAATCTCCACAACTTCTGTCATTATTTATTCGTCCGGATACGTATAGTGGGTTCGACCACCCCGGATTCAATCATGCGCCGGCGTTTATGCCAGATCAGCTTGACCGGGGTCAGCGGTATGATCCGCTTTCTGACCACGATGATAAAAATTCCGCCAAATACCGACCAGCAATAATTACCCAGTTTTTCCAGGAAAGTCAGGCGGGCCTGCATCTTCATGTTGGCCAGTGGGGGGCAATAAAAGAACCGCTCGATACGAATGACCTCAAGGTCAAGCAAGGAAAACCAGTCCTTGATACGCCCGTAACTGAAAAAATGCCCACTCCAGGGTGGCTCCGCCCGCCAGGCCAATAACAAGTGCCACAGACCACATAGACTCCACGGGTTAAAACCGGTAATGATCAGATGACCTTCGCCTATCATGACCCGCTCGACTTCCCGTAATAACTTGTGAGGATTCGGGGAATATTCCAGTACATGCGGCATCAACACCACGTCAATCGAATCAGGCGCAAGCGGAAAACAGTCAGACGGACATAACAATGTGGCCTGGCCAGCGGCATGCGTACCTTCTCCCTCCAACTGCACCACTATTCGGTGACTGATACGGGTACTGTCGAGCAACCTGTCACCGTACAGTGTACCTACCTGCATGAAATGATACCCGAACAGGTTGGGCAGGATAACGTCCAGCAGCTGGCATTCACGTTCACGTATATATTTTCCAAGCGGTCGCTCAAACCACATTCTGAGTCTGCTGTTGAACGGAGGCTCTGCTGGCTCCGGTTTTTGATTATCCGACATGGTTACTATGATAGTCTGGTATTTGTCATTGTCATATCGTATACGGACAACCTACATGATTGAAATAAAACCTGTACCTGCATTCAGGGACAATTACATCTGGTTTATTATAAACACCCGCAACCAGACTGTAGCCATTGTCGACCCGGGTGATGCCTCGCCGGTCATAGACACGATCAAAAAATCACAACTGACACCTGTTGCCATACTGGTTACCCATCACCATCCAGATCATACAGGCGGTATCAATACACTGCTGCAATACTACCAGATACCGGTCTATGGGCCTGCACGTGAATCAATCCCCGGGATGACCCATCCACTGGCGGAAGGTGCAATGATCACTCTGGAGGGACTGGATCAGGAATTTTTAATTATCGATGTCCCTGGACATACAGCGGGCCATATCGCCTACCATGGAGGGGGAAATCTGTTTATCGGTGACACGATATTCATGGCCGGTTGCGGTCGCTTGTTTGAAGGCACTGCTACCCAGCTGTATCATTCTATCAACAAAGTTGCAAAACTCCCGAATGAGACCGTTGTATATTGCACACATGAATACACTCAGGCCAATCTGCGCTTTGCCCAGGCTGTAGAACCGGAGAATACTTACATTACAGCGCGTATTGAAACGTGTAGACAACTGCGCCTAAAAAATATCCCCACAGTACCTGACACACTCGCATGTGAAAAAACAACCAACCCTTTTTTGCGTACACATGTGGATGAAGTAATTTTTGCCGCAGAAAAATTTGCAGGACACAAACTTGATCATACTGTTGATGTATTCACCGTGCTACGAAAATGGAAAGATCAATTCTGAATCGTGACCACTATATAGTGATCACCCGTCACAGATCCCTGAAGTAAAAAAAACTTGACCATCCAGAGTCAGATCCATACGATTGCGCGATGCGACAAAAACAACTTCTGATAATTGCACTCTTGCTGACACTGACAGCGTGTTCTACAACACCTTCATTCCAGTCTTCCCGTTCCGGTAACGACATCGAATCTGCCGACGCAAATTCAAATATAGCCAACAGTCGCAAGTACAAAAGGAACACATCAACACAGGACGACATTAATGTGTCCGATGAAACAGCAGCGCTGGATAACCAGGGTGATGTCTGGATCAGGATCCGCGATAGCCTCACACTGAATCGTCATGTTGACAACAAGGTGGTGAAGGAAAAGATTGCCTGGTATGCACGTAACCAGGAGTATCTGAACCGTGTGGCCGAACGCGCCACCCCGTACATTTATTATATCGTTGAAGAAATCGAAAAACGCGACATGCCGCTTGAACTGGCGTTGTTGCCGATCGTGGAAAGCGCCTATCATCCGTTTGCCTATTCCAGAAGTCATGCCTCGGGTATCTGGCAGTTCATCCCGGGTACCGGCAAGCTGTTTGGACTGAAACAGAACTGGTGGTACGACGGCAGACGCGACATTGTTGCAGCCACCCGTGCCGCCCTTGACTATTTTCAGAAACTGCATAACCAGTTTGGCGACTGGGAGCTTGCGCTCGCCGCGTACAATACTGGCGAACGTAATATCGAGCGTGCCATTACGAAAAACAACGCCGCCAAGAAGAAGACAGACTTCTTCTCGCTGGTCGTTCATAAGGAAACACGTGGTTATGTACCCAGCCTGCTCGCTGTCGCCGAAATCATTGCCAACCCGGAAAAATACGGCCTGACACTGAAAGCAATTCCGAACCAACCCTATTTCACGAAGGTCGACATAGACGGTCAGCTTGACCTGTCTACCGTCGCCTCCCTGACCGGGATGACAATGGACGAGATCTATACGCTCAATCCTGGTTTTAGCCGCTGGGCAACCGATCCGGAAGGCCCGCATTACCTGTTGCTGCCGCTCGACAAGGAAAAGATGTTCCTCACCGGTCTGACTACCATACCAAAAGACCAGCGTGTGACCTGGAACCAGCATGTCATTTCCAATGGCGAAACCCTGGGTCAGATCGCCGAGTATTACAATACCAGCGTGGCCATGCTGAAGGAAACGAATAATCTAAAAGACAATCTGATACATGTAGGCCAGACGCTGATGATCCCAGGCTCAAAAAACACGACCCGGATGAACTCACCTGCCCTGGATCACCAACAGCGTATGGCGGGTGCTCAAACACCTGGCGAGAAACAGATTTACACTGTGCGTTCCGGAGACAGTCTCTGGCTCATAGGCAAACGCATGGGGGTCAATATGAAGGACCTGCTCTCATGGAACGGTCTGAATGCAAACAGCACACTGCGCCCGGGTCAGAAACTGAATATGTGGAACCCGGCTAAACCTGAGGTCAAAGCCCCGTCTACGGCGGACAACAGGGACACCAGCAAGGATTATTCAAAGAATGAAGAGGGCCATATCCGTTACACCGTCAAGAAAGGTGATACCCTCTGGATGATCTCACAGACATTTGGTGTGACCGTCGCCCAGTTACAGAAGTGGAACAAAATCTCCGGCAGCAAACCTTTACAACCGGGTCAGACCCTCGTACTGATGGATGCACCGGCCCTCGCTGCCGGCGCATAAGTACCTGAACTATTGGCCTGCCGTATCCCGGCAGGCCTGCCTTTCTTCCCGGGGATATTGGCAGTGCATGCGGAATATTCGTAGAATCTCCCCCAGATGATCAAGATCCTCAAACTGCTGGTACGTTGTCTATTACGACTGTTATACGGTGTTACCGTTAACGGCATGGAAAACTATCATAAGGCCGGCAACCGCGTACTGATTATTGCCAACCATACCTCGCTGCTGGATGGCATTCTGTTGTATGCCTGGCTACCAGAAACTCCCACCTTCGCAATCAATACCGATGTGGCCACGCGCGGTTCGTTCCGTTTCTTTCTAGGCTTTGTAGAACTGTTCGAAATGGATCCGAACAGCCCGCTGTCACTGAAATCAATGATTGGCTATATCCGCGATAACAGGAAGGCCGTGATATTTCCGGAAGGTCGCATTACTACAACCGGCACGTTGATGAAAATTTATGAAGGCCCTGCCCTGATTGCGGACAAGGCCAATGCAATGATACTTCCAGTCGCGATAGACGGTGCCCAGCTCAGTCCTTTTTCTTATCTGAAAGACCGCGGCCATGTAAAACGTTTTCCACGTATCACGCTGACAATTCTGCCCCCCTGTAAGATGGACATCAGCCCGGATCTGTCGGGTCATGCACGGCGCAAGGAGGCGGCACTGCGTCTGGAAAAACTGATGTTGCATCTGCAGTTTGTCACTTATGATTACCGCAAGACCCTGTTTCTGAGCCTGTGTGATGCGGCACAAAAATTCGGGAAGAAACTGATAGTACTGGAAGATACCAACCAGACCGAACTGACCTATAGTCAACTGATTACCCGAAGCCTGGTCCTGTCCCGCGTACTGGAACAGCAAACGAGCGCTGGGGAAAATACCGGGCTATTGCTGCCAAACACGGCTACCATCGTTGTCTGTCTGTTCGCATTGCAGTATCTCGGTCGGGTGCCGGCCATGCTGAATTTCACCTCCGGTACCCAGAATATCATCAAAGCCTGTAAAACGGTGAAGATCCGTACCGTGTTCACTTCAAGCACCTTCATAGAACGCGCGGGTTTACATACACTGGTGGAGGAACTCCAGCAACATGTCCGGGTGGTTTATCTCGAAGATCTGCGCGGCAGGATCAGTACAGTTGACAAGATTGTCGGTGCGCTGCTGGCACGCAACCCCGAGGCCAGCTACCGACGCCATACGACAAAGATCAATCCGGACAGTCCGGCGGTAATCTTGTTTACCTCTGGTTCAGAAGGGGTCCCAAAGGGCGTGGTGCTTTCCCATGCCAACATACTGTCCAACTTTGCGCAGGTCCGTGTCCATATCGATTTCAAACCTTCCGATATCGTCTTTACCTGTCTACCCCTGTTTCACTCTTTCGGCCTAAATGCCGGACTACTGATGCCGCTGCTCGGTGGCAGCAAGGTTTTCCTCTATCCGACCCCACTGCATTACCGGCTTATCCCGCAGCTGGTGTACGAAAAAAATGCGACCATCTTCTTCGGGGCCAATACCTTCTACAAAGGTTATGCAAAATACGCACATGCCTATGACTTCCATACGCTGCGATATGTCGTTGCCGGGGCTGAGAAACTGCGTGATGACACGCGGCAGATGTATATGGACAAATTCGGCATCCGCATCTTTGAAGGTTATGGTGTCACTGAAACCAGCCCGGTCATCTCGGTAAATACCCCGCTGATATCGCGGACCGGCACGGTTGGCCTGCCACTACCGGGTATGGAATGTTATCTGGAACCTGTTGAAGGCATTCAAGAAGGCGGTCGGCTGGTTGTCAGAGGACCGAATATCATGCTGGGTTACCTGTTACATGACTCGGATGGCCGGATAGTCGCGCCCGAAACAGCGCGTGGCAAGGGCTGGCACGATACCGGTGATATTGCCAGTATCAATGAGGACGGCTTTATTACGATACTCGGCCGCGCAAAACGCTTCGCCAAACTGGGTGGCGAGATGGTATCGCTGACCACGGTCGAAGAACTCGCGATGCTCTGCTGGCCCGAGGCCAACCATGCCGCTGTTGCACTGGTTGACGACAAGAAGGGCGAAAAGATCATCCTGGTCACAGACTACCAGGGTGCTGATCGCAAACAACTACTGGAAGTTCTGCGCAAGCTGAAACTGAGCGAGTTATACATCCCCCGCAAGATTCTGCTGGCCGAAGAGTTGCCGGTACTCGGCACAGGCAAGATAAACTATCTGCTGTTGGCAGAAATGGTGCAGGCGGAGGACCATGAAGGCAGTGGCTGGATCCGCAAGATAACCGAAATGGTCAGACGGAGTCCGAAAGAGCGTGCGATGGAAGAAGGCACAGAGGATTAGGGACAAGCCAAGCCGTATAAATCATTACTGTTAGAGTACAGTCGGTGCCGGAAAAGTTGACTGGTATTATCCAACCAGCCGTTGCAATACGGCTGCATGCCAGGCGGAGGTATCCCCCGGCATATTGGTCAAATGAATGCCGGTTTTGTACATGCCCGTTTGCGGGTCCTGTGCCGACCAGATGACCTGCCCCATCAGATTAAACAGGCGCGGCGGTATGCCCAGCTCCAGATTCAGAATGAGGCGGGTACCCTTGGGCAACTGGATCATCGTATAAATGCCCATACCAATCAGCGAAATGTCCCGTGTTTTGCAGATCATTTTGCTGCCATCGAGTGAATCTGCCCCGGGCGCCGACTGGATTTCGACAGTCACTTCAGCACCTACGCTACTGTAGGCACGATTTTCAATACCATTGTTCGGACTCATAGCACCATCTAATAAAATTTTAATTGTGGCCGATATATATGAACATAGTCTTCATTACGACCCGGCTAATTAGTTCGGGTAAATTCCCGAATGCAACCGCCGGAGCCAGCGGACTCTTATAATGCCCATCGAGACTGGCGGGTAACATCAGCAGTCAAGGGGACCAACCCGGAATGAATTCGAATAATACATTACTGGAAGTACTGTTCAAATATGGACTGGAAGAACACCTGATCCTCCATATACGTGAGCAGGAATCCATCCTCGGCAAACTCTACTATGACAAGGGCCGGTTATTACTGAAAGATCAGGAGTTACTGACCGGATTCAAACCCGAATATCTGAAACCCTGCTGGGAAAAAGGTCTGATTGGCATGATATGCAGCCCACGCAACAAGACCTGGGAAAGTCTCAGCTTTTACGGACTGGAAAAATGCAGTCTGCCGATAGACCTCGAATCGACCCATCATGGCAGCCTGACGGCATCCCAGAACCAGTATGGCGAAAAACTGGTCGACTTTGTTGGCAGTATCTACCGGGGTTTTAACCTGATGCTTGATAATCATTTCCTGCCTGTCGTGCTGTTAAAACAGGTCCATGCTAAATCCGGCGAGATTGGGCTTGCGGTTACGGATCTGCGTACCGCCCCAATACCAATTAGCCTGATCCAGAAAATACACGACATTGTCAGGGAACAGATTGATATGCGACTGACACTAAACGTGCAGGACATCGATCTGGCCGCTAGCGACTTTGAGAGTATATTCAAACAGTATCTGGAATAAACTGTGTAAGCTTTACCGGTTATTCCAGATGACGCAGCAGACGATACACCACAATCAAGACCCCGCAACCGATGTACAGGCCGAGCAGGCCTGTCAGCAGCAATAAACCCATTTCGGGAGTAATAATACGGGCACGGGTCAAATAAATGATCAGTCCCACCAGCGTGGACAGGCTGATCATGATGCCGGTAAACAACAGCAGGATACGCGATGACTTCATGGCAGACTCCTGACGGTCAGGTAGAGAGAAAAGTATGGCCTGAAACCGGAATATATCAATGATTATTTCAGCGCTGCCGCACTGTACGTCAACGTGACGACAGTTTCAAAAGACCGGCAGAGGGCAATGCTGTAAACTGCCCTCCTCGACCCCTCAGGACTCATT
>CAMBTO010000044.1 GCA_945870865.1 Klebsiella pneumoniae | reverse complement strand
CTCGACGAGACGCGGCGGGCAATTGAGGCCAGCGAAGCCGAGATCGTGACCGTAGCAATTCGCCGCACCAACATCGGCCAGATCAAGGACGAGGAAAACCTGCTCGACTATATCCCGATGAACAAATACACACTGCTGCCAAACACCGCCGGTTGTTTCGATGCTGACTCCGCCGTTCGCACCTGCCGCCTCGCGCTGGAATTGCTCGACGGTTACGACCTGGTCAAACTGGAGGTACTCGGTGACACGAAAACACTGTGTCCGGACATCCCCGCAACACTGGAAGCAGCAAAAATCTTGATCAGCGAAGGTTTCAAGGTCATGGTCTACACCAGCGATGACCCGATCATGGCAAAAGGTTTTGAACAGATGGGCTGTGTTGCGGTGATGCCGCTGGCTGCACCCATCGGCTCGGGCCTGGGTATCCGCAACCCCTACAACATACGCACCATCGTGAAAAATGCGGGCGTACCTATACTGGTGGATGCCGGTGTCGGCACTGCCTCGGACGCCGCTATTGCAATGGAACTCGGTTGTGATGGTGTATTAATGAATACCGCAATTGCCGAGGCTAAAGATCCTGTATTGATGGCCTCTGCCATGAAGAAAGGTATCCAGGCTGGCCGAGAAGCGTATCTAACTGGTCGCATGCCACGCCGTGCGTATGCAAGCGCCTCCTCACCTCTGGACGGGATATTTTTTACCTGAATCCCTTAACATCGATTAATCAATAGACTTGAACTGGCTGGCCGGTGTGGTTGTGAAAGACCGTGTGCCGCATGAATGCGGCACCCGAGCCTACATGGACGTATTCACGGCGTGTCTTGAACTGCCATACCGGCCGGCGAGCAGATGCACAGGAATAACACCCAAGTGCGTGGAATAAAAAGCTTTGTCCTCAGGCAGGGACGGCTAACCGATGCGCAGGCACACGCACTGGTGCATTTGTGGTCGGTCTACGGTGTCTATTACAGTGAAAACAGTATTAATCTCGACACCCTCTTTCTGCGTAGTGCTCCGAAGATTCTCGACATCGGTTCCGGCATGGGCGAGACACTGATCACACTGGCGCAACGACATCCTGAAAATGATTATATTGCCATTGAAGTACACAGACCTGGCGTGGGCAGTCTAATCAAAAACGCCGCCACATGGGGTTTGCAAAATGTGCGTGTTATCAATCATGACGTGATTGACGTGATGAAACACCAGCTACAGGATTGTAGTCTGGATGAAGTCTATATCTTTTTTGCGGACCCCTGGCCGAAGAAACGTCACCACAAACGACGTCTGGTCAATCCGGAATTTCTCGGTCTGCTGAAACCAAAATTAAAAACGAATGCACGGATATTCCTGGCGACAGACTGGGCCGATCTGGCTGTACATATGCTGAACGTATGTGATCAGGATGCTGATTTATTCAATGTGGCCGGGGCCGGGCATTACTCCCCACGTCCGTTATGGCGGCCAGTGACGAAGTTCGAAAACCGTGGATTGAAGCTGGAACACGGCGTATGGGATCTTTGTTATAGTCTGAGGTAATTATTCGTGTTTTGCGAGATCGGCAAATGACTCCACAGCACGAAACTCCCCCACATCCTCACGTTTCGGATAACGACTGTCAGGCTGTGCTATCGTCAACAGATGCCGTATGCCATAGGTCTGCGCTGAACGGAGCACGGACAGATTATCATCTATCAACAGCGTTGTTTCAGGGTTAAACGGGAACACAGCACGCAGTTCGTCCCAGAAGCGAACATCCTCTTTCGGATATCCGAAATGATGGGCACAGAACACATAGTCAAAATACTGGCCGATGGCGGTGGAATCAAATTTCATCACGATCAGGTCTTCATGTGCGTTCGTTACCAGCGCCTTTTGTTTGCCAATACGACCCAGAAATTCCAGAAATTCCAGCGTCTGTGGACGCTCGCGGATCAGATGGCGGATGTCCTCCTTCATTTCCAGAATGTCCACACCCAGCTGTCCGGACCAGAAATCCAGACAATACCAGGACAATGTGCCAACCTTGTCTTCAAGCTGCGTCATCAGACGCGCCTTCGCCGTGTCCTTGTCCAGCCCTTGTAACTCGCCCCACTTCAGCGGCAGATATTCAGTCCAAAAATAGTTATCGAAATGAAGGTCCAGCAGGGTGCCATCCATATCCAGCAAGACGGTTTCGATTTGATTCCATATAATCACAATAGCAGCCACCAATTCATTGTCAGGACTTTGTCGTTATGGACAGTATTTTGCTCTCGGGTCGTACACCGGCTCAACTGTTGCCGGACATCATTGGTATCGCCCGGGAGGCCTCCAACGCAATCCTGAAGGTTTATAACTCAGATTTCGCCATCACGGACAAGGCCGATCAGAGCCCATTGACCGCCGCCGATATTGCCGCTCATAACATAATCTGCAAAGGCCTGGAAATTTTGGCACCCGATATACCCATTCTATCAGAAGAGTCTGTCAGTTTGCCGTGGACGGAGCGAAAAACCTGGGGGACCTACTGGCTGGTAGACCCGCTGGATGGCACCCGGGAATTCATCAAGCGTAACGGGGAGTTTACCGTCAATATTGCCCTGATTCATGAGCACAAGCCGGTACTAGGGGTAGTGTATGTACCGGTGGATCACAGCTGTTATTTCGCCAGCATCGATCATGGTGCATGGAAGATGGACAATAATACCGCTATCCGCCGTATTCACACCCGCTCAACCAGCAGCGAACACATTATCGTCGCCGGCAGTCGCTCGCATGGCAGCGAACTGCAAAAACAGTTTTTTGAATCGCTGGGTCCGTCGACCGAAACGATCATTATAGGCAGCTCACTGAAATTCTGCCTGCTCGCTGAAGGGAAGATTGATATCTACCCGCGCTTCGGACCAACCTCTGAATGGGACAGCGCCGCGGCCCATTGTGTTGTTGAGCAGGCTGGTGGATGCGTGACAGACTTGAAGTTGAAAACACTGCTTTATAATACGAAGGATTCCATCCTCAACCCGGATTTTCTGGTGATGGCAGACCCACACTTTGACTGGCGATCCCGTATTGAAAAACTGTTATGAGCGTGGCGCCTGTGACGAACCCGTTGCCGATTATCATCCTGTTACTGACCATCAGCAATGAATTCATGACATTTGCCTGGTACGCCCACCTGAAGGAACCACTGAAGCTGGACTACCTGTGGGCTGCCTTTTGCATCCTCGGCGCGTTGTTCTTTGTGTTCCGGAATAAATGGTTCGGGCAAAAGATGTTATTGTACGATATGTTCGTTTCCACTCCCCTGGAAGTTTGAATTAAAATAATCCAGACCCTGCAGGTTGATCTGGCTCTGGTACATGCCGCGGTAATTCCTGACCAGACTGACGCTATCTATTACCAAATCAACAACCTTCCAGCTGCCGCCGGATTCCTCCATTGCATAATCGACCGACACTGGCGCACCACCCTGCGTGGAAATAATCTGCCTTAGCTGACGGTATCCCAGGTCACCTATCTCGCGTGAAGGCTCATAGCGGATACTGTTGTTGTCGTAACTGAGCAGGATATAGACATAACGTTCGACCAGCAGGTTATGATAACCTTGAATAAAACAAACCTGCGCGTCTGCATCGAGGTCTTCCCAGTAGGTGCCCAGTACCAGTTGCCCCATCCGGTCAAAATCAAAATACGGGGCCAACATGCGGTTGATCAGTTGTTGTATGACTTGCGGGTCCTTCTGCAACCTGTCGCGGTTCTGGTTCACCTGTTCCAGTATTGCGCTGGTTGTCGACCTGACCACGTCCTCATCCGTTGCCGCCTGTGAGCAGGGTGCCACTGCCAGCAGTAATGTCAACGCCAGCGTATACAATTTAATCTGTAAGCTCCTATTTAATATAATGTTCTATTATCCGGGGAATTCTAATCAACGCGGCTTGATCAAGATCAAGAATATTTTTGTCCCCGGATGATAGTATATTCTACGCCTATCAAACATACAGGTATCAACTCATGGCACACTACAAACGTTTGCTCGTTGCAGTAGATTTCTCGGATAAGTCCGTACGTGCCCTGCAGACTGCCCGTGACCTGGGAAAACGCCTGAATGCCTCTCTCGATATCGCTCACTTTGTACCCGTCCGTATCATTGGTATTGATATGGAAGGCATGGAGGCCGAAGCCAGTTATATCGACGAACTGCACAAGAACGATCTTGAAGAGGCGCGCCTTAAACTGGATGCCTTTGTAAAACAGCATACAACCACGGAAGATGATGTGTCCTACCATTTGCATTCGGGTGAGGCCTCTGTCGAGATCAACAACAAGGCCAGGGAAACCGGTGTCGATATGATTATCATCGGCACGCATGGTCGTTCTGGTTTGAAACATATCCTTCTTGGCAGTGTCGCCGAAAGTGTGCTGCGTACAGCTGATATGCCGGTGTTGTGTGTGCGTAGCGCCTAACCGGCGCTCACCAACAGGCGTTTCTTAATCCACACCGGAACCGGCTTCCGGTTTATACTGTCTATTAGTCCAATCACATTAATACAGGCAAAACCGTCCTATGACCTCATTTGACCCCGATAGCGGTTCCCGCACCAGCCTGACATCCCGGCTGGGGATGATTAGCATCTCTGTTTTACTGCTACTATTGTTCGTGCTGATGTACTACTGGGGTCGCGAACCGGCACCATTTGAACCGGGTGAGGCCGCGCGGACCATGAGTGGTCAGGCCGCTGTGCCGGTAAAGGGTTATGTCACCACCGCGACGCTCGTCCGTGTGGTAGAGACGCTGCTGGACAAACCGGGTGGCTATCTCAGCAATGATATTGCACCGCCCGGCCTGTTCATGGACAACCTGCCGAGCTGGGAGTTTGGCGTGGTCACCCAGATACGAGACCTCGCACGTGCGCTACGCAATGACTTCAGCCGCTCGCAGACCCAATCAACTGAAGATCAGGATTTGTCGTTTGCCGATCCGTATTTTCATTACGATACGGACTCATGGATCTTTCCTTCCACCGAGAGCGAATACCGTAATGGCATCACCTCACTGCGAAGTTATCTGTCTCGCCTGGCCAATGAGCGCGAGCCAGATGCACAGTTTTATGCCCGCGCTGATAATCTACGCGACTGGTTGTCGATTGTCGAAAAGCGGCTCGGTAGCCTGTCGCAACGTCTGTCGGCCAGCGTAGGCCAGCCGCGTATCAATATCGATCTGCAGGGCGACCCGATGGCTGCGCAATCGTCCGACCGCGGCGCAGAGATTATGGTGATGACCCCGTGGATGGAGGTTGACGATGTATTTTACGAGGCCCGCGGCTCCACCTGGGCGTTGATCCATTTCCTGCGTGCGATTGAAATAGATCTGAATGACGTACTGGAAAACAAAAACGCGCTGGTCAGCCTGCGCCAGATCATCCGTGAACTGGAAGGTACGCAGGAACCGATGTGGAGCCCAATCATCATGAACGGCACCGGCTTTGGTATCTTCGCTAACCATTCATTGGTGATGGCCTCGTATATCTCGCGCGCAAACGCCGCGATCATCGACCTGCGCAGCTTGCTGTCGCAGGGGTAAGTTATGGCGGTCCTCTGGACAGTTATTACTTACACTAGTTTCCGGGTCGGCTGACGCCGCCCTGAATGACATGAGAGAGTAGACCCCTCATGCCCGCTAGCGGCGGCTTGTATGCAGAAATCTTGTACACATGCGAGGCGGCGCCAGTGAACTAGAATAGTCATTCCCGCGAAAGCGGGAATCCAGTAAAAAACAGTACGCGCCGCAGGCAGACTTTAGTTGAACATCACTTCTCTATTGGTATATAGCCGAGAATACGGGCCATTGTTCCTGATCAACTCGGAATGGCTGCCCGATTCGACTATCCGGCCATTCGCCAACACAATAATGCGATCAGCGGATTCGATCGTGGTCAACCGGTGGGCGATGATGATGCAGGTATGACGGTGACGGATCTCCTCCAGCGCCTGCTGGATGTTTCGTTCAGATTCAGCATCGAGTGCCGATGTCGCCTCGTCCAGCAACAATACAGGTGCATTCTTTAATAACGCACGAGCTAAAGCGATACGCTGACGTTGTCCGCCGGACAATCTGGCCCCGTTCTCTCCCAGCATCGTCTGCATGCCTTCCGGCAGCTTTTCAATAAAGTCGAGTGCGTGGGCTGAGCGGGTGGCCGTTTGCACCTCAGCATCGGTCGCGTCTTTCATACTGCCGTAGGCGATATTGTTCCTGACCGTGTCGTTAAATAGCACGATGTCCTGGCTGACCAGTGCGATACCACTGCGTAGTGAGGAGAGCCTGGCGTTACAGATGTCCTGTCCGTCTATCCTTATCGTGCCTGTGCTGTGCTGGTAGAAACGCGGGATCAGGTTTGCCAGCGTGGTCTTACCACTACCAGAGGCGCCGACCAGTGCAATCGTCTCACCCGGTTTGATGTCAAGGTTGATGTCGTCCAGTACCAGATTGATACCGTCATAAGAAAATCCCAGATGCTCTATCGTGATGGCCCCGGCGCTCACCCCGAACTGACTGGTGCCGGTATCGTGTTCTGTCGGTTCATCCAGCAGTTCAAATACACTCTCACAAGCGGCCAGGCCCTTCTGGATAAACTCGTTCACCTTGACCAGCCGTCGCAATGCATCGAGCATCATCACCAAGGCGGCAAAAAAAGACACGAATGTGCCGACCGTCAATTGTCCGTTCGCTGCCTGACTGCTTGCATAATAGATGATGACCGCCAGCGCGATTGCCGCTATCAACTGGATAGCCGGACCACTGGCGACCGAGGCATTCACAAACTTCATCGTGTACTTGCGGTTTGCCTCGGCAACGCGGTTGAACTTGCCGGTCTCGTAATGCTGCCCGGCAAAGAGCTTGATGATACGATGCGCACCGATGGACTCGTCCACAATACTCGTCATATCACCCATCGTCTGCTGCACCTGCTTGCTCATCTTGCGCAGGCGGCGGCGTATGGTCACCGCAATAATCATGATAAACGGGCCACCGACCAGTGTGATCAACGTCATGCGCCAGTCCAGATAAAACATCCACGCCAACAGGCCGATAACGACAAACGCATCCTTGATCATCACCGTCAGGGCACTGGTTGTCGCCTCCTTTATCTGGATCACATCATAGGTGAATTTTGAGACCAGGCTACCGGCTGTACGGGTATCGTAAAAGCGGCTGGGTAATTCCAGCAGCCGGGCGAACATCTCTGCACGGATATCGAGCACGACACTGTTCGCTACCCAGTGCAAGGCGGACCCCGCCACGATCATCGCAATTCCGCTGACGATAAACAGCAGAATCAGGTAGAACGGTATCGTAGTCATCAACTCCGGGTCCTTACCGATAAATGCGCCATCAAGCATCGGCTTTAAGATTGCCGCCTTCGCCGCGTCGGCTACCGCCAACACCAGCATCGCCAGCAGCGAGGCAACCAGCATGCCACGATATGGCGCGACGTAGCCTAGCAGCCGCCGATACAGACGTGCGTCCTGCGGTGAGCCTGCAAACAGTTCTATCATTCGGTATTTCCGGTGGTTATATATGTCTCAATCAAGGCGGCGGTGTCCTGTGATCCCGTCCTGGCCCAATCCAGCAATATTGCTGCTGGTAGCGCCCGCCCTCAGGCCGATACGTTCGTCGCGGGGGCGCTGCTCCTGCGACGCCACGTCTTTTCAGCATTTTAACGATGATATGATATTATCATTTCTAATCAATACTGTCCGTCGTGGCAGTTGACGGCCACTGGCCATGATTCCCGACCCTGTTCAGGAATTGTTTATAATCAGGAAAAACCAGACATGTCTAAAGCACACCCAATCGTAGCCGTCACCGGTTCGTCTGGCGCCGGCACCTCAAATGTCCGGCTGGCCTTCGAGCAAATATTCCGCCGCCTCGGTATTACCCCGGCTGTCATAGAAGGTGACAGCTTCCACCGTTACGACCGTCACCAGATGGAGATTGAGCGTGGCAAGGCCGCCCTGCTCGGTAAACAAATCACCCATTTCGGCCCCGAGGGTAATCTGTTCGAGGAACTTGAGGGCCTGTTTCGTCAGTACGCCAATAATGGCACCGGCAAACGTCGCTATTACGTACATAATGAAGTCAGCGCCGTCTTCCATAACTCCCCACCCGGTACATTAACCCCGTGGGAGTCGCTGGCAGAGCAAACAGACCTGCTCTTCTATGAAGGACTGCACGGCGGCCTGGTTAGCGAATCTATCAACGTCACCCGCTATGTAGACCTGCTAATCGGCGTGGTTCCGATCATCAACCTCGAGTGGATGCAGAAGATCCACCGTGACCAGGAAGTACGCGGCTACACAGCGGAGAGCGCCACCCGCATGATCCTGGATCGTATGCACGACTACGTACACTTCATCACCCCGCAGTTCTCACGAACCGACATCAACTTCCAGCGCATCCCGCTGATTGATACATCGAACCCGTTCGCCACCGAACGCGTCCCGACCAATGACGAAAGTTTCTCCGTCATCCACGTACGCAACTCGGAAAAACTGAACGTCGACTTCCGCTATCTTCTGGAAATGCTGGTCGGCTCATTCATGTCGACCCCGGACACGATTGTCGTCCCGGCCGGAAAACAGATCTTTGCGATGCAGTTGATAATAAATCCGGTTATATCGAGAATGCTGAAAGCAAGAGGCTGAGAATTTTGGGTGTAACAGATACCATCGGTAAGGCTTGCTATAATTAAATGTCCCCGGTTGAACATATTTATGTTCGACCGGGGACGGTTATGAATTTCCGACTCAGATTAAGTTAATATTCCTGAAAAATTACACTGTACTTATTCAAAATGATACTGGAATCGCACGCCATAACTCTGGAAACTGGCCTTGCTGATACCCCTGTCATCTGAAAACACTATTCCTGATCGTGAGAGGTCATATTCCTGATTGAACACAATGCGGTCTTCCATCAGATTGCGGACAAACCCTACTAACTGCCAGGTGCCATCTTGCGGTCCAAAACCTGTCATCATGTTGACGTCCCAATGCCCGGCATTATACATCCTGGAACGGTCCTGTATGTCTGCCAACACTGTTTTTTCGTCTTCTATATATCCCTGGGCATTCAGGACAACTTCGTAGTCCGTAAGCACAGGCAATGTATAGGTAGCACCCATAACAATCTTGTAGTCAGGCGCAAAGGCTGGCTGCAAACCGGCACGATTGAAAGTTCCCACGCCACCAATAGAGGCAGTCCCCGCCACAAATGCTGGGGTAGACACCAGCCGACAACCACCATTAGCCAACAGGGACTCTGGAATTTCCGAAGCCCTCGGCAATGATGCACGCCTCACCGGTCCCATATTGTTCAAAAACGTATTGGCAGCAGCAATTTCGGCGGCAGACCTGCTGGCAGGATTTTCCACAGCATTAATAGATGCGGCAATTATCTCTGAGTCGGTGCAACCTGTTCCATCGAACTCGCCATACCTGGCATTAATCAGTGATGAGGCCAGATTCACTACCAACCTGTCGGTAACCGCCATATCCAGATTCATTTCTGCACCGTCTACCTTGACACTACCCGCATTCAGACTAATGCCTTGCTGATCGTTGCCCGAAGGGTCAAAAGAAGCTACGGCGGCCTCTGATTGCAAATCGGTAAACCGGGTCCTAAAACCTGTCAAGGAGTATCTGGCCTTGCCATCCAGGAGCGAACCTCTTCCACCCACCTCATAGGATTTTGAGTACTCAGGTGTAAAGTAGATATCGTCGATACTCGCCGGTAGTGTTGAGGTACCGGTGTCAGTAACAGGTCCTTTATACCCCTCGGCATATTTGCCATAGAACGTATGGTTTCCGTCAAGTCTGCCACCTTTTGGTGTATAGCTAAGGACAATCTGGGATGAATAATTTGTGCTACCCTGATCTATGTTATCAGTACATATTTCGCAGTCACCATAGGGTCCAGGTACATTTGCATATACAGGCGCAGTAAGACCAACGGCCTGTGCCTGGGCACCTCTCCAGTTAAGTGGAACGGCTGATGCTGCCCTCACATTCCATTGATTCTGCGTCCAGAGATTTTTCCCATCCACACCCTGGAGAAATATTCTCGGGCTATCCACACGTACCTGACGTGTGATGCGTTGTTCAGCAGTACCTGTAGTTCCACCTCTACCAGTAATTGGATCAATAATTGTAAATGTGGTCAACCCCTGACTGACACGCTTGAAGTCAGGATCTGCCGCACAGGTAGCCGGGTTTGCATCTGTACCCGCAGAGTCACACGGGAATTTATCGAAGATTAGTGCCGCACCGAAGCCTTGCAGAAAAACCTGCTTATTAACATCAGAATAGCGACCACCCATCTGAAGTGAGAGTTGCTCATCCATGAAGTTCAGATCCATACCCCAGAATCCCGATAAAAATTTCGCATCTTCCCAGATTTGATTCATGCGCTGACCACGTAGAAATACTGCCCTGATGTTATTAATAAAGACATCCTTGTCCCACTGCTGGTAATAGCCGCCGAGCATAAAGTTCATCGTTAATCCACCCGGCATATCTACGTTTATATCATAGCCGTCTGAAGGAGATTCCAGACGGAATTGCTGGCTATGTTGATCCATACGTGTACGTCTGTATTGATTACTGTCAGCAAAAGGTGAGTTACCACTGTCTGCGTTGGCAGACCGCAAAAAATCTACATAAGCAGTCTGGGAATTAAGTGTCATCCCGTTTCCAAATTCATAGGTAATATCGATAATGCCATGATTGGAATCGATATCATCTGTACCCTTGTTGCCCTTGCCATCGATACCATCTACACCCATTACACCTATACTGCCGGTATCTACCTTGTGAAAATTATCCATCAGAACAGAAGTGTCCGCATAGCCGTCAAATATGGTATTCGTAGAATCCTTAACCATATTGGTGATTATTGGCTTTGCATAAGGTCCATTTCGGCTTATACCATACTCATCTTCAAAACAGTCCTCACCCGTATATTTTGGGTCAAATTGCCTGATGCCGAGCCGATCACTGTTTGAAAGCCCCCCCTCACTCGCGGGTACATATACAATCGACTGGATTCCAAAATCCGGGTCACCTGCCACACTTCCGTTTACAGGCGATACGCTATATCCTCTGACACTTCCTTCTGCAATACAGCCGGACCCTATTTCACCACCATTGCGCTGTCGATTAATCTCGAATTTTGTCACAACGTTCCAGCTATCATTCGGTTTCCACTGCAGCATTGCACGTCCACCCAACGAATCGAACCGGGGAAACTTGGAGTCATCGTAGCGGTGCTTTAACAGGCCATCCAGTTTATCGTGTGCAACAGCCACGCGGAATCCCAGGGTATCAGTAATCGGCCCACCAAAAGCACCTGATATTTCTCGTTTACCGTCATTACCAAACTCGGAAGCTATGTCACCTTCATATACTTCTGTGGGGCGCTTGCTTGAAATTGTAAATGCCCCGGCACTCGCATCCATACCAAAATGTAACGGTTGTGGCCCCATAAGCACTTCAACATGATCAGTATCCATAAAGGCATTTTTGACCATTTCCAGAGAACCAAAATGTATACCATCGACAAATAACGGCGTGGCTGACTGTAACGTCATTGAGTTACCTGCTGTGCCGAATCCACGTATTGTGGTGTTTTGACCTGAGGTACCATCTGACATATTAACCGTTGCAGACATTCTGGCGAGATCGTCAAGATTTTTAAATCCCTGTAATTCGATCTGTTCCCCACTAAAAACAGCAACAGATACCGGCACTTGCTGCAAGGACTGTTCGCGGCGCTGCGCTGTGACTACAATCTCTTCCAGTTCCTGTGCCTGTATATTAATGGAGACAACAGATGAAGCAGCGATTGTCGCAATTACTACCGAATGTAGACTCGATGGTTTACTGTTTACAGCCATGTGACGCCCCCTTAAAGCACTATGAGATTATTTGTTAGTGAATTTTCTTGTTTGTTTGTTTATTTATAACTAACTGACAGTCTTAAAATTATTGATAACTCGCCGTAATGCGGCTACTCACTCATTTTGAGTTTGCACTGTCTAGCTATTTAGTGCCTTGTCTACAACTCGAACCGCAGCATTGGTTTTCCAGCTTTTCTTCCTTTCTTCCAGCTTCAATACAATGTCCTTGATCGCGTTTGTTACGATTTCGTTCTGGGTCTGATCCGCTTCCAGGCCCCCGCGCCCCCCTATGCACTGACCGACCGGAGCAGGTGGTGGTGCATTACCCGCACCTAATTCGACCAGCAATTCACCGGTATCGACACGGGGCAGCGTTCTGTCCAGCATACCATCCGTCTTGTCGGCTAGTGCCAGGCTCATCGGCGTTCTGCCGCATCCGTTGACCGCATCAATTACTGCCCCCTTATCTACCAGAAACCTGACCAGCTTGTCTGATCCCAGAAATGCGGCCGCATGCAATGCAGTCCAGCCAGTCTCGGTGGCTGCGTTGACATCTGCACCCAGCTTGATCAGGCCTTCGGCAATCTTCAAGGCACTGTCCTCCTCGTCATTCGTCATGTCTGCCCTGCGTCCCAGACCGACGGCAGCCATCAGCGATGTGGCAGTGCCAACTATCAGGTTATCTTCTGCAGCGTGACTTATCTGTGCCTTGTAGAGCTGCTCAGTAATCTCCGTTCTGACCAATGGATCAGCTCCCCGCTCAAGCAGCATCGCGACAGCATCTGCATCCTGTGAAGCTGTCGCGAGAAAAAATGGCGTGGCATTTCTTAAGGTAAACCATGGGTTTCTTTGTAATCTCAAAATTTCTGGCGGGTACTTCATTGGTGCGTTCACATCAGCGCCCTTTTCCAGCAAGGCAGCTACCAGCTTGTGCATGTTCGGTCCAGGCAAGGGCTTTTTCGTGTCGTACTTCTTGGCTTCGACCGGATAAACCTCGACATTGGGCTGTGTCAAATAGGTTCGCACCTGTTCATTCAGTGTCTCATCGGGTCTGCATAGAAATCCCTCTCCCCCGAAGTTACACCACATTTTCTTGTCGGTAATAATCAGGCCGTGCAGTACCTTAATACCATCCCTCAAGGCATAATGCAGTGGGGTTATACCATTACCGTCCGTCACATTCGGATTCGCGCCTTTATCAAGAAAATACAAGGCCAGGTCTTCATGCCCCTGAAAGGCCGCCATTAACAGTGCGCTACCATCCGATTCAGAAACTGCGTTTACATCGGCGCCCTTTTCAACCAGCAATTTTGCCGTAGCAACATCACCTGCCCGAGCTGCAAATATGAGCGGCGTGTAACCCCCCATAGGGACAGCCTTGATGGTGGATCCCTCATAACCTTCCACTTCCAGCGGCGCGAAATCTTCCTTCAACATTATCGTCCTGGAGTTGACATTGGCACCGTTTTCTACGAGTAACTGTGTAATGTCCGGATGTTTGAATGAAATCGCCCACATCAGTGCGGTTTGTCCGCGCCTGGGGTCACTCACATTAACATCGGCACCATGTTCCAGAAATAACCTGGCTGCTTCAAACAAACCGGTTCGAGCGGCTGTCATTAACAAGGTCTCACCGGCCCAGGTTGCAATATTGGGATCAGCGCCAGCCTTCAGTAGTGCTTTCACCGTCTCTATGCTGCGGTTTTCCGTTGCCAGCATAAGGGGAGTAACGCCGTAGTCATTTGCTTTATCAGGATCAGCGCCTGCGTCCAGCATGCGCTGTACCGTATCCAGCTTATCCCAATACACCGCATAGGCTAGGGCTGTCGCCCCGTCCGTCTGCGTCGCATTAACATCCACCTTCTTGCTGGTCAGCAGGGAATCAACGCCGACCCAATCCTGATTTTTGGCTGCATCCACCAGCGGTAGCTCAGATTGGGCCTGAGAAGACATACTTAACAGTACAAAAACACCCAACACGGCCAACCTGCCAACGATTGTTTTCCCTGAACCAACTACACTCATGCTGTTTCTACCCATCGTTTCCACCCATCCCCAACACTATGTAGATTTTATGCTTCGCGGCTCAAATCCAGTTCGCCGGTTGACATTCCCAACTCACCACCGAAGCTCTCGGTAGGTATTCCGGCCTTGTTCAACATGGCAACATGAAGGTTGGCAGTGGGTGTTCCTTCCTTATACATGACATGACGGCCACCCTTGATAGCACCCTGACCACTACCAATCAATGCCATCGGTATATTCCACTGGCTGTGAATATCTGCATTACCCATACCAGAGCCATATACCAGCATGGAGTTATATAACAGGGAAGTGCCATCAATTTCCTTACTGGCTTCCATCTTCGCCAGGAACTCGCCCAGTAATTTGGCGGTGTAGACGTTTATATCACCTGCCATTCTCTTCTTGACCGGATTGCCACGATGATGAGTGAGGGGATGGTATGGGTCTGTGTGTCCAAGGGCAGTAAATACAATCTCACTGTATTCGCGCGCCACCATGAATGTGAACACCCTGGTCATGTCAGTCTGATAAGCCATCAATATCAGGTCATACATCAGGCGTACATGTTCTTCGTATTCAGGAATACCAATCGGCCGCTGAATATCAGGAAGTTCCTTGTCGACAGTTAACTCTGCCTTCTGGATCCGCGACTCAACATCACGCAGTGCGGTTGTAAATTCATCCAGCTTCGCCTTGTCGTTGGCGCCGAGTTTATTTTTCGTCCGATTAAAGTCTTCCTTCACGAAATCAAGGATACTCTTTTGCTCCTGCAATCGTACTCGTCTGGCCTCAGGGTCAGTACCCGCATCACCGAACAACCGTTCGAATACATCTCGCGGACTATGCACCATAGGCAATGGTGTGGTCGGACCACTCCAGGAGATCGTGTTAGTGTAAGCGGAACTATAACCCCCGGCTGACTGCCCGGACAATTCGGCCGCATTTTCTATACATAACTGGAGAGAATCCAAGGGGGTTCCTTTACCCAGATGCTTGGCCAACACCTGGTCTACAGAGATTCCAGCCCGGATTTCACTCAGTGACTCATTCGGTTTAGCGCCGGTCAGGAACATGGCACTACCACCGACGTGTCCGCTTACACTTTCCGCATCCCCATTATTCAGATTGCTGATTACCAGTAATTGATCACGTACATGCTGCCACTGTCCCAGGATGTCCGTTACTTCATAGTTCTTGCCGGCCGTAGCGGGGCGAAAGCGTTCCTGAATAATACCGTTCGGGCTATACACATAACCCACCCGTAATGGAATACTTTTCAGCACATCAGTAGTTGCTCCCAAAGCAGGCATCATGGCATCCAAAGCCGGCAGTGCAACCGCCGCACTCAGGCCACGCAAAAATGTACGACGTGGTAGAGACTTTTTGAAAATAATCATGATCCTGTCCTCCTCATTTGAAATGGTATACTGTTGACTATGCCTAAAACTATTGATGAAAACCTGTAATCTTCAGGTGTGGCATGACGCACAACCTTACGTACTTCCGGCATATCATAATGTTCAAGCGTGCGGCCCAAAGCGTACGTCATCAACTTTTGTGTGAACGCGCTGACGAATATCTCAGGCTCACTCAATAAGGCCTCTTGTAATTGTGCCGGCCCCTCAAAGGAGACCCCATTCGGGAGTCTGCCTGCTGCATTGATCGGTTTACCCTCATCCTCGGTACGCCATTGGCCGATTGCATTGTAATTCTCCAGGCCGAATCCGATCGGATCCATCTGGTTATGACATACAGCACACACCGGGTTGGCAGGATGAATCTCCATCCGTTGACGCAGGGTCAAGACCTCGCCAGGAGCACCCTTTACATCTTCCAGCGGTGGAATGTTTACAGGGGGCGGGGGCGGGGGCGAGGCCAGAATGTTTTCCAGAACCCATTTACCACGCAATACGGTTGAATTTCTGTTCGGGTAGGAGGTGATCGAAAGTATACCCGCACGGGCCAGCAGACCTTGCTGGTTCTTCGCGAGAGAGACTTTTCTGAAACGATTGCCGTAGACATCATTAATCCCGTAATGCCGTGCAAGACGTTCGTTCAGGAAAGAGTAATCTGCTCTGAACAGGTCAAGTATAGAACGGTCATCGTGGAAGATGCTGCCGACGAACATGGATACTTCCTTATAGAATGCAGTACGTAACTCTTCATCAAAATCCGGGAACGCGTCTTCACTCTTCTGCGCCTGTGGCAGATTGCGTAACAACAACCATTGTTCCGCGAAGTTATTCACCAGTGATTCAGAGCGCTTGTCCTGGAGCATGCGTCGCACTTGCTGCTCAAGCACGGCGGGGTCGCGCAATTTGCCCTGCTCCGCTGCCGTCAACAATTCATCGTCGGGAATACTACTCCAAAGCAGAAACGACAACCGTGAAGCCAGAGAGAGGTCATCCAGCGCATAGTTTTCGCCTGGTTTCACCCCTTCAGGATCAGTCTCTATCCGGAACAGAAACTCAGAACTCATCAGTAAACCTTCCAGCGACTTGCTGATTCCGGAATCGAACGAGCCCTTCTTGCGGCCTTCCTCAAAAAGTCCGAGCAAGGGTTTCAAATCATCATCATTCACTGGACGTCGGTAAGCCAGACGTACCTGCTTCGACAAAATCTGTCGTGCACAGGCTAACTCCTCTTTCTTACTGTCAGGTTTGCAAACGAATATTCTTTCGCGGCTGAGGGTTTCACCAACACCACGAGGATTGTATGGGCCCGCGATGGAGACCGTACTCACTGCGGGCTCGGCCCAGGCACGTCCGTAGACGTCCTTCACTGACCCATTGTCGTAACTTTCATAATTAGGTTCAGGGTATACCACGCCCTCCCATGCGAAGTTCTCCTTCATAAAGGCGACTTGTACTGTATGTGTTCCCGCCGTCATAGGGAACCGCACCAGCAAGGCATCGTCCGCCCTGCGTTCATACATGGATTGCTCACGGTCAGGTGGCAAGGTGTCCGACGCCTCTCGCCCCAACCCGACACCTACATTCTCACCGCCTATGGTCATTAATTTGACCCGATTGCCATCGACCCTCACATCAAGACGACTGGGTTTGGCAAGACCTACGATTAATCCGCCACCAAAGTTTTGCAGATTAATCTTTATCTCATATTCGCCATCAATCGGGAACCGGTGATGAACGGCTATACCACCTCGGGATCCAAAAGGCAGATTTTCATCAGTGCGATCATCCTGCAAAAACTTCGGATCGACAGTATAGAGTTGAACATCAACATTTGTATCAGGGTCACCCACCGCAAGTTTGGTCACTTGCCGGGCGGCTGTCATATATCGTTCCAGTAATATCTGCGATACCGAGAGCAGATCACCAAGGTTATCAAAGCCACCCGAATTATCCGCCGGCAACGTAGACGCGCCATCAATCTCCACTGCCAGCAGGTCACGGACAGCATTCGTGTATTCAGTCCGGTTCAGACGGTGCGCAGTTACGCTCCTGCCCGGATTCGGGTTGGTCTCGGCCATCTTGTCGAGACCGTCTTTCAAGTAGGATGATAAAGAACTATAGAACGCCTCTTCAGGTCGGGGCATCCCTACTGGAGGCATTGAACGTAGGGAAAGCTTAGTAATGACTTTTTCCCAGACTTGTGGCTGCTTGCTTAGATCTGTCAAGTCGGCCTTGTCCAGCTGCAGAAAAGCCGTATTTAGGGTTTCATTATGGCAAGTGACGCAATATTGATTCAACGTCGAACGGTATTTGTCTACAGAGTACTCTGTGTTGGTACTGGAGACGCCTTGAGCCTGAACATAAGCGACGCTACCCAACCACAAGATTGCGCCGAGAATCGATATAGATCTATTTCCTGCATTCACCAGATACATCCCCCCCTAAAAGAATTAACCTGCTTGTAACTGCTACATCACTCCCCTCAACAAAAAATCAAAACTGCCATTTATATGATACTAATCAAAATGACTTGCTGATTTGGAAAACCACAGTAATGAATAGTCAAAAGCATGTTTGACTTAATTATGACTCTAGTTGAGTCCACATATCCAGTTTTATTTGTCAACACATCATGAATCATATTTACTGCCTTCCAATCAACAAGTTACAAACTTCTGCACACAACCGTCTCTTATAATTCGTATTCCATACGATAGGTAAAGACACACGACTCGGGAGCGGCAGGAAGAAAACGAATGAATGTGGTTTCAGTTATCCAACATCCTGTTCCTAATACAAAATAACGAGACACCATGTCACCAAGACATTAAGCAGGGAGAAAAATACGGCCGCGGAACCCACATCCTTCGCCTGACCGGACAATTTATGATGCTCCCCACCAAAGCGGTCAACCACCACTTCAATACCGGTATTCAGTAACTCGACGATCAGCACGATCAGTAATACACCACATAACAGCGCCTTCTCTACCCCGGTCTCACCCAGCCACAGACCGAGCGGGAACAGGACGACCGCGAGCGCAAGTTCCTGACGAAAGGCCGCCTCACTGGTAAACGCATAACGTATACCCTGCGCCGAATAAACGGTAGCCTTGATTACCCGCTCTATACCCTTAGGACCTTGCGCCGACATACTGTGAATTCCGCTGATGTGATTTCAGGATATTAGCCGGAATCCCCCGCCCATTTCCACAGATTGATGAATACAGTGATAATTATTTAAGCTGATGGAAACTATATGGTTCATTTGAAGCCATGATCTCGATCTAACAGATTCTTACAGCAGAAGGAGTCAACCACCGTTCAGAATCTGTCAGCATTCTTCTGTAGTTGGATTGAGCAAGAAGCTGGATCTATCAGCGTGTCTGAAAATCCACCCAGGGCTGCTGAAATCAAGTCTAGTATGCAATCTCCAGCCCCGCATACCAACTCCGCGGCATACCCGGCCTTGGCCCGTGCGGCTGACGTGACACCATGTACGCCTCATTAAACAGATTGTGCACCCCCGCAAACATCTTCGTATGCTCCAGTAGTTTGAAATAGAGCGACATGTCTGCAATGCTGTAAGAATCGGTTGTGCCGAATCTTGCGTCCGATATACCCGCGCCATTCACTTCTGACTCGACATTGCTCGCACTGGTATATGTTTCATCAACAAAACTGGCGCTGATTGCCCCGCCCCAGTTGCTGAAATCAATATTCGTGCCCAGACTTAACTGATATTCCGGTATATACGGAACCTTGTTACCCTTTAGTCCGAAGCTGAATATCGACTCCGGGTCGGTTGAGCTGGCATCGTTCTGCTGCTCGGCTTTTGTATACGTAAACGCGACAAAATAACGGTTACTAAATGCCCAGTCGCTTGCCAGACCGATATCATACGTCCCGGTCAGCTCGAGACCACTGGAATCAACCTCGCCGAAGTTTTCATCTGCACCAGTACCGGCGCCGCCAATACTGCTGATAACGATCAGGTCTTTAAAGCGGGTATAAAACGCAACTGCCTCGGCCGTCAGCGTATCGCTGCTGTTCGCATAACGCAGGCCCAGCTCATAACCCGTGCTGGTTTCCTCCTCCAGTCCTGCTACCGCACCACCCGGACTCGGCGGGGAAAACCCGAGATGCACACCACCTAATGCTTCCAGTTCATTGTTGAATTCATATACCACACCGATTCCACCGGACATCATGTCCAGATCTGCATTTGCAGTTGTGCCTCCAGCGCGATAATCACGATTCTCAAGATCAAGCGTCTCATATCGGAATCCGGGCTTAATGATCCAGTTCCCCGTACGCATGGTGTCCTGCACATAGACCGCCCACACACCCGTCTCAGCC
>CAMBTO010000043.1 GCA_945870865.1 Klebsiella pneumoniae | reverse complement strand
TGCTCGACAGCAAATCGAAGAAAATCCGCTTTTTGCAGCATGTTTTGTACGAATTAGAGCCGTCCAATGTCGAGCTTGCGCTCAGCCGAGTAGAGGACTATCGACCCGCGCAATCGTTTTCAACCATCGTCAGTCGCGCCTTTAGTTCGCTGGCCAATTTTTATCAGCTAACCGCGCATTTAAAGGCGGAAGACGGGCAGTTGCTGGCGATGAAAGGCGCAGTTCCGCTACAGGAAATCGCAGAATTGCCTGCTATGGAATCTACTACAGTCCGCTTGCAGGTACCCGGGATGGACTCCGAAAGACACCTGATTATTATCAAGTAAGCCGCAGGGAGTGACATCTGGCAAGTTATCTATGCCATAATAGCCGCCGGAATCTATCATGTGACGAAGCGGGCATGTCTAAAATAATCGCTGTAACCAATCAAAAAGGTGGTGTCGGCAAGACAACTACCAGCGTAAATCTGGGTGCCTCCATGGCCGCTACTCGCCGTCGTGTGTTGCTGGTCGATCTGGACCCCCAGGGTAACGCCACGATGGGGAGCGGTATCAACAAGTCTGCACTAACCTCAAGCAGTTATGATGTATTAATGGGTGACAAGACCATCAAGGAATCGGTCATCCACTCGGAAGAATGCAAATATGACCTGTTGCCGGCGAATTCCGATCTGACCGGCGCAGAAGTGTCGTTGATGGAAGAACTTGCACGTGAAGTCAGGCTGAAACAGGCGCTGGACAAGGTCAGGGACGATTATGATTTTATCTTTATTGACTGTCCGCCATCGTTAAACATGCTGACGGTCAATGCGCTGGTCGCCTCGAACTCGGTCATCATTCCCATGCAGTGTGAATATTATGCGCTTGAAGGCTTGGCCGCCCTGCTGGGTACCATCGAAAAGATTCGCAAATATCTGAATCCTGAATTAAAGGTGGAAGGCCTGTTACGGACGATGTATGACCCGCGAAACAATCTGGCCAACCAGGTGTCGGCCCAGTTGATGGATCATTTTGGCGACAAGGTCTATCGCACGATCATACCGCGCAATGTCCGGCTGGCCGAAGCGCCGAGCCATGGTTTGCCCATCATTACCTATGACCGCGCCTCGCGTGGTGCACTGGCTTATCTTGCCCTGGCTGGTGAGATGTTAAACAGGGAGGAAAAAGCCGCTTGACCCAGACCCCCTCACATTATTCTCTATTCTTCACTAGCTATTCATAAATATGGTTATTAAAAGACGTGGTCTGGGCAAAGGGCTCGATGCCTTGCTTGGTTTACAAAATGCCGTTACTGACAGTGATGCTGCCGCAGTTAACAATGAAGCCAGAACCCTGCCAGTAGACCTGTTACAGCGCGGCGTGTATCAGCCCAGGGTGGAGTTTAACCAGGCGGCCTTGCAGGATCTGGCCAGTTCAATCAAGGCGCAAGGTGTGGTGCAGCCGATCCTGGTCAGGCCAATCTCCAATGGCAAATATGAAATTGTCGCGGGTGAACGCCGCTGGCGTGCCGCACAGATGGCCGGTTTACATGAGGTGCCGGTCATATTACGCAAGCTGGATGACAGGCAGGCCATGAGTATGGCGCTGATCGAGAA
The DNA here is from genome assembly GCA_945870865.1 of Klebsiella pneumoniae. Classification (GTDB taxonomy): domain Bacteria; phylum Pseudomonadota; class Gammaproteobacteria; order Eutrophobiales; family Eutrophobiaceae; genus Eutrophobius. The sequence goes on along the minus strand of CAMBTO010000043.1, from coordinate 18,559 downwards.
TATCCAGCGTGAGGACCTCAGCCCGCTGGAAGAGGCGCGGGGTCTGGCCAGATTGCTGAACGAATTCGAAATGACGCATGAAATGGTCGCCGAGGCGGTGGGTCGTTCGCGGTCGACGATCAGCAATATGTTGCGTTTGCTGGAGTTATCCGCCCCGGTGCGACAGATGCTGGAAAAAGGTGAGCTGGAAATGGGCCATGCCCGTGCCCTGCTGTCCTTGCCCGAGACGTTGCAACTGGTGGCGGCCCGTGAAGTCGTGGGAAAAGGCCTGTCTGTGCGCGAAACCGAGGCATTGGCGAGAAAATTACAGAACCTGAAGCCTGCGGGCAAAACCAGCCGTGCAGCAATCGATCCGAATATACGTGGATTACAGGACGAATTATCTGGCCGACTCGGCACTGCAGTCACTATTAATCACAAGAAATCTGGCCAGGGCACACTTGAGATAAAATACAGTTCGGTAGACGAGCTGGACGGGATTCTGACCCGGATAAAATAGTATCAATCAGATTATTCCTTAAAATGATTGAACTTAGTGCATCGCAGCGATTGATTCAGCAGGCATAGCTAATTATACTTGCACCGCTGATGAGGGTGGCCCCGGCCATCAAAAACTGTGTAGTTAAAAATCACAGACTTATTGGCAGATACCTCGGGCGGCAACGGTGAGCGACAATACAGAGAAAAACAGGTTCGCCGCCTATAAAATGCTGGGTATTGAGACGTTTGTTACAGTGGTGACCTCGGTCGCGCTCTATCTTACCGTCGATATGGAGACAGCCAGATCTGTTGCTATTGGCGGTTTGGCATTTATAGTTCCGAACGCCTATTTTGCGAAATACGTGTTCAGGCATTCAGCAGCAGACTCAGCAGAGCTGGCGATGCGCTGGTTTTATATTGGGGAAGTAATCAAGGTTTTTGCAACAGTGCTGATCTTTTCCATGGCATTTCTGTGGAGCGAGACGCTGAACGAGGCGGCACTGTTTATGATGTATATAGTAATGCTGGTATTGAACATATGGGGAAACTCGATATTAATGAGTTGCTGAGCCGGATCGGCCAGTGAACTGGAAAACGCGATGGCAACTTCAGAAACAGGCGCACACGAACAGGTATTAACTCCCAACTCCTATATGCAGCACCATCTGCAGAATATGGTGCTGGGCAAGTTGCCTGCGGGTTATGAACGTGCGGATGGCCATGTGCTTGAGCAGGAAACCTGGACGCTTGCACACAGCCCGGCAGAGGCGAAGGCTATGGGTTTCTGGTCGTACAATGTCGATACCCTGGGCTGGTCCATTTTCCTCGGCATGCTGTTTTGCTTCTTTTTTCACCGGGTAGCGAAACAACCTGTTTCGGACGCACCATCGGGTTTTCATAACCTGATAGAGATGTGCCTGGAGTTCGTCAACAAGAATGTAAAGGACGCCTTCAGTGGTACCAGCAATGTGATAGGGCCGCTGGCGCTGACCGTGTTTATCTGGATCGTGTTGATGAATACGATGGATCTGATGCCGGTAGATGTATTGCCCCTGCTGGCGCAGAAGATTTCCGGCGATCCGCACCTGTATTTCAAGGTGGTGCCGACGACCGATCCGAATATTACCTTTGGTCTGTCGATATCGGTATTTCTGCTGATCATTTACTACAGTATCAAGATGAAAGGACCGGTTGGGTTTATAGCGGAACTGACGCTGCATCCGTTTCATTCAAAAAACATGATGATCCAGATCATTCTGATACCCTGTAACCTGATACTGGAAGGTATCAGCCTGTTGGCCAAACCGGTATCTCTCGCATTGCGACTGTTTGGCAATATGTATGCTGGCGAATTATTGTTCCTGTTGATTGCGATGCTTGGATATTATCAGCTACCGTTCCACTTCATCTGGGCGGTATTCCATATCCTGGTAATCCTGTTGCAGGCATTCGTATTCATGATGTTGACAATAATCTACCTGAGTATGGCACACGAGCATCATTGATTTTTCACCTTAAAGATTTACACATTAACAAAGCAGACTGGAGGATATAATGGAGATAATACTGGCTTCTACAGCGGCTGGCGTATTTTTCTTGTTGGGTATGGGAGCATTCGGAACCGCTATTGGTTTCGGTAATCTCGGCGGTAAGTTCCTTGAAGGTTCGGCACGTCAGCCTGAACTGGCACCGATGTTACAGACGAAGATGTTCCTGGTTGCCGGTCTGATTGACGCTGTCACCATGATTGGTATCGGTATGGCCATGTGGTTCACGCTGGCGAACCCGTTCCTTGCTTACCTGCAATAATAACAGGTACAAGATCGCCTATTTTCATCCCGGATCAAGAGGAATTACCTGGTGAATTTTAATGCAACCCTGATTGGGCAGATTATATCGTTCGCTGTATTTGTCTGGTTTACCATGAAGTTTGTCTGGCCGCTGCTGTTAAAGCAGATGCAGGACAGGGAAACCCGGATCGCAGACGGTCTGGCCGCCGCCGACAAGGGCCAGCAGGCACTGGTGGAGGCAGAGAAACGTCGTGCTGAACTGGTGGACCAGGGTAAGCACCAGGCTGCAGATATTGTTAATCAGGCACAAAAACGCGGCGACGAGATCCTCGAAGAGTCCAAGTCCCATGCCAGGTCCGAGGCCGAACGTCTGATACAGGCCGCCAAGGCCGAAATCGACCGAGAGCGCAGTCAGGCCAGGGAAAACCTTAAACGTGAAGTTGCCGTTCTGGCACTTGCCGGTGCGGAGCAGATACTGCTGCGCGAGGTCGACAAGAACGCGCACAACGAGATACTGGCGAAAGTCAGTTCCGAGCTTTAGGCCTGACAGGACTGTTACCCGATGCTAGCCAAAACAACTATAGCCAGACCCTACGCCAAGGCGGTGTTCGAACAGGCCCAGGAAGAAGGCAATATGGAAGTCTGGTCTGCATTGCTCAAAATGCTTGATCGCATTGTGCATGATCCGCAGCTGCGGCAGTTATTGAACAGTCCAAAGATCAGTCACAAGCAGTTGCTTGATCTGGTAAGCAGTGTCTGCGGCGGAAAATTGTCTGCATCCGCAACAAACTTTATCAGGGTACTGATCAAATTAAACCGCCTTGCCTTTGCTGGACAGATATCAGCCTTGTTTGAACAAAAGCGTGCCGAGGCCGAAGGCAGGATTGAGATTAATGTGACCAGTGCATTCGAACTGGATGGCGAACAGTCAAAACGTATCTCCGAGGCAATGGGCAAACGTACAGGCCGTAAGGTCACTATTTCATCTGTAATCGACAAGTCCCTGATTGGCGGAGTGATCATCCGTGCAGGCGATTCTGTAATTGATGCATCAATACGTGGACGCTTGAATCGCCTCCGTACTGATTTGATCGGATAGCTACTAGAAATTTAACAATTGGTTTCGCAAGAGAGGAACAGCGATGTCTATCAGCGCAACAGAAATCAGTGAACTGATAAAAAAGAAAATCAAGGACTTTGATCTGGATACCGAGGCCCGTACCGAGGGCACAATAGTCAGTCTGTCTGATGGTATCGCCAGGATACATGGTCTCAGCGACGCCATGCAGGGTGAAATGCTGGAATTTCCAGGCAACACCTATGGTCTTGCGATGAACCTGGAGCGCGACTCGGTTGGCGCGGTTATTCTCGGCAGCTACCTGCACCTGTCAGAAGGTGACACTGTAAAATGTACCAAGCGTATCCTTGAAGTCCCTGTCGGCGAGGCCCTGCTCGGTCGTGTCGTTGACTCACTGGGTAACCCGATAGACGGCAAGGGTGAAATTAATACCACTGAATCCTCCCCGATTGAAAAAATTGCCCCGGGTGTTATTCAGCGTCAGTCTGTATCCCAACCGGTACAGTCCGGCCTGAAATCGATCGACGCGATGGTGCCGGTAGGTCGTGGCCAGCGCGAATTGATCATCGGTGACCGTCAGACCGGCAAGACTGCTGTGGCTATTGATACCATCATCAACCAGAAGGGTACCGGTATCAAATGTATCTATGTGGCTATCGGTCAGAAGGCCTCGTCAATCAACGTGGTCATCAGAAAGCTTGAAGAACATGGCGCGATGGCACACACGATCATTGTTGCCGCAACCGCGTCTGATTCCGCCGCGATGCAGTACATTGCACCGTACTCCGGTTGTGCCATGGGTGAATATTTCCGTGACCGCGGTGAAGATGCACTGATTATTTATGATGATTTGACCAAGCAGGCCTGGGCTTACCGCCAGATATCATTGTTGCTGAAGCGTCCCCCGGGCCGTGAAGCGTATCCTGGTGACGTGTTCTATCTGCATTCCCGCTTGCTGGAAAGGGCGGCTCGGGTAAATGCTGACTATGTGGAAAAATTTACCGGTGGCAAGGTTAAGGGCAAAACAGGTTCATTGACGGCGTTGCCGATCATTGAAACCCAGGCCGGCGACGTATCAGCATTCGTACCAACCAACGTCATCTCGATCACCGATGGACAGATTTATCTGGAGACCAACCTGTTTAATTCGGGTTTCAGGCCTGCGATTAACGCCGGTTTATCCGTCTCACGTGTTGGTGGCGCGGCCCAGACCAAGATCATCAAGAAACTCGGCGGTGGTGTTCGACTTGCGCTGGCGCAGTATCGTGAACTCGCCGCGTTTTCCCAGTTTGCCTCGGATCTGGACGCATCGACCCGCAAGCAGCTTGAGCGCGGGCAACGCGTTATGGAATTGATGAAGCAGAAACAGTATTCACCATTGAGTGTGGCAGAAACCGCAGTCACCTTGTATGCGGTTGACAAGGGCTTTGTCGATGATATCGCGCTGGACAAGGTCGGCGCATTTGAAGACGCCTTGCACAGTTTTATGAACAGCAGCAAAAAAGACCTGATGGCGAGAATCAACCAGAGTGGAGATTTTAACGACGAGATAGAGTCTGGCCTGAAATCGGGTATTGCAGAGTTCAAGAAGAACCACACTTGGTAAGGACTTGATAGTGCTCCATAATACTCATCAAGCGCTGCCTGGAACATTGATACTGTTCACGGAGATTGTATAAATGGCCGTCGGTAAGGAAATTCGCTCAAAGATCGGGAGTGTCAAGAACACCCAGAAGATCACCAAGGCGATGGAAATGGTGGCTGCCAGCAAGATGCGCAAGGCACAGGAACGCATGCAGGCGGCGCGTCCGTATGCCAACAAGATCAGAAATGTCATTGCCCACCTTGGACTTGCCAATTCGGAATACAAACATCCGTTTCTGCTCCCGAGAGCGGAGATAAAGCGGATCGGTCTGATTGTTGTATCGTCAGATCGTGGACTCTGCGGCGGACTGAATTCTAACCTGTTTCGTGACCTGTTAAGAAAGATGAAAAAATGGTCCGAGCAGGGAATAGAAATGGATTTGAGCATCATCGGCAACAAGGCGGTCGGCTATTTTTCGCGTCTGGGTGCAAATATTGTCGCCCAGACCACCCATATCGGTGATGAACCAACGGTTGATGTGCTTATCGGCAGTGTCAAGGTGATGCTCGACGCCTATGTAAAGGGTGAAGTTGATTGTGTGTATATCGTATCCAACACATTTGTCAATTCAATGACCCAGTCGCCGAAGATTGAACAACTGGTGCCGGTGCCACCGAGTGATGATGAAGAAATGAAGTATCACTGGGACTATATCTATGAACCAGATGCCCAGGAAGTACTGGATCAGTTGCTGACCCGTTATATTGAGTCTTTGGTATATCAGGACGTCATAGAAAATATCGCCTGTGAGCAAGCTGCACGTATGGTGGCGATGAAGAGTGCCTCCGATAATGCTGGTGAACTGATTAGCGAGTTGCAATTGATATATAACAAGGCACGTCAGGCGGCGATTACGCAGGAACTCTCCGAGATTGTGAGTGGCGCGGCCGCGGTCTAGCGATACGGGCTGTAAACAGAATTTTTAACCAGAAATACAGACAGAAATTAACGAGGAACTAACCAATGAGTTCTGGACAAATTGTACAAATCATCGGCGCTGTGGTGGACGTGGAGTTTCCCAGTAATGCCATCCCCAAGATTTATGATGCGCTGATCGTTGATGCTGAAAACATCGAGACTACGCTGGAAGTACAGCAACAGCTGGGCGAGAGTATAGTCCGTACCATTGCACTGGGTTCTACTGACGGTCTGCAGCGCGGTCTTAAAGTGAACAACACCGGCGCGCCAATTTCAGTGCCGGTAGGTGTCAAAACGCTCGGTCGTATCATGAATGTATTGGGCCAGCCCATTGATGATGTAGGCCCGATTGATACCACTGAAAGAATGGCGATACACCGTGACGCACCAAAATTTACCGATTTGAGCCCGACTACCGAGTTGCTGGAAACTGGCATCAAGGTTATCGATCTGGTGTGCCCGTTCGCGAAGGGCGGTAAGGTTGGACTGTTCGGTGGTGCTGGCGTGGGCAAGACCGTTAACATGATGGAGTTAATCAATAATATTGCTACCCAGCATTCCGGCCTGTCCGTTTTCGCCGGCGTAGGTGAGCGTACCCGTGAAGGTAATGACTTCTATCATGAAATGCAGGAAGCGGGTGTCGTCAATATCAAGGACTTTGAAAAGTCGAAGGTATCAATGGTGTATGGTCAGATGAACGAACCGCCGGGTAACCGCCTGCGCGTTGCACTGACTGGCTTGACCCTGGCCGAGAAATTCCGTGACGAAGGTCGTGACGTTCTGTTTTTCGTGGATAATATTTACCGTTTTACGCTTGCTGGTACCGAGGTCTCGGCGCTGCTCGGTCGTATGCCTTCTGCAGTAGGTTATCAGCCGACCCTGGCTGAAGAGATGGGCAAGTTACAGGAGCGTATCACCTCGACCAAGACAGGATCTATCACGTCCATTCAGGCCGTATATGTACCCGCGGACGACCTGACTGATCCATCCCCGGCAACCACCTTCGCTCACCTTGACGCGACCGTCGTATTATCCAGGCAGATTGCCGAGCTGGGAATTTATCCTGCGGTGGATCCATTGGATTCAACGAGTCGTCAGCTGGATCCGTTGGTAGTAGGTCTGGACCATTATGAGACAGCTCGTGCTGTACAGAACACCTTGCAGCGCTACAAGGAACTGCGTGACATTATTGCAATTCTGGGTATGGATGAATTGTCAGAAGAAGACAAACTGGCAGTTGCCCGGGCCCGTAAAATCCAGAAGTTTCTGTCGCAGCCATTCAGCGTTGCTGAAGTATTTACCGGTTCTCCAGGTAAATATGTCTCCCTGAAAGATACTATCAAGGGCTTTAAAGCGATTGTAAATGGTGAATATGACCATCTCCCGGAACAGGCTTTTTATATGATGGGTACAATTGAAGAAGTCGTCGAAAACGCGAAGAAGTTCATCTAGGCAAAATCCATGGCTACCATACATATCGATATCGTCAGTGCCGAGCGGGAGATCTTCTCCGGCGAAGCCGAGATGGTGTTTGCCCCGGCAATGATGGGTGAGATGGGTATCGCCCCGGGCCATGCCGCGTTGATTACCAGACTGGCTCCCGGTGAAGTACGTGTCAAGCATCCTGACGGCAAGGAAGAAGGTTTCTATGTGTCCGGCGGTATGCTCGAGGTTCAGCCCAAGATCGTCACAGTTTTATCCGATACTGCCATGCGTGCGGAAGATCTCGACGAAGCCGCTGTGATGAAGGCGAAGGAAGAGGCCGATAGACAGTTGCATGATCGCAGTGCCAAGGTCGATTACGCTACTGCCCTGGCACAAACGGCCGAATTTGCCGCTCAGCTTCAGGCCATCCAGCGTCTGCGCAAGCGTTCCGGCCGTTAACGTCGCGTCACTAGGCCCCGACACTGGTCTCAAAGTAATCTTCGGGCTACATGCGTGTGTAGCCGCATCTCCTTGTGACGGATGCTGTGACAATAACCGGTCGGTTCATCCAGTTGTGAGATTAGCAAGACTCGGATTTGGTACAGAATGTCGGAAACACCATAATCACCATCGCTAGAGGAGGCTTGTCGGTAGACGTTTAGACCGAGGCATAGTCTCATAGGTAATTTTGATACTCAGAATCTAGCTTTTCAAGACACGCTGGGTGTCTTTGTGGTATTTAGAGTACAAGCAGGCTAAAAAACAAATACTAGTTGTTTTTATAATTTTAGGTGTGTACTGTTTTGGCTAAGTATTTGTTATTGGTAATTTTTCCAGGTAATTACTGAACCTTTAATTTATGAAATCACAAAATTTAAGATGTCCAAGAAGTTTATTCATACTTTATAACATAGCAAATCTGATTAATTTCGGGGGGAGTTAGAGTGAAATCAAAAAACTGTCATATATCAAAGTTGCTGTCGGTAATGTTTGTATCCGCGATTATTGCCCAACACACACCGGTACAGGCACAAGTTCTGGAAGAAGTCATAGTAACCGCTCAAAGACGCGTACAAAGCTTGCAGGATGTGCCGATCTCCATTGACACCGTCACCGGCACTGCGTTGCGGGAATTCGGTTTCCGCGACCTGAGGAACATGGCCAAATTTACCCCGGGTCTGATACTGGATGAAAACGGTATGGAGGATAATGCCACCACCATCCGCGGGGCGGGTACCGGTGGTAAGAATCGCGGGATGGAATCGGCAGCGCCAACGTTTGTTGATGGTATCCATTTTGGACGGCCTTCATCGAACAGGTCTGCATTTCTGGACATAGAGCGGGTTGAGGTTCTGAAAGGACCACAGCCGGTATTTTTTGGCCAGAATGCCTCGGCTGGTGCAATCAGTATCCTGAGCAAACGCCCTGGCACCGAACGCGAAGGCTATCTTGAGGCCGAGATTGGTAGATTTGGTAGCAGATCGTTTGAAGGTGCCATCACATTGCCTGTAACCGATACATTTGGTCTACGTTTTGCCGGCAGGATGGAAAAAACCGATGGACATTTGCGCGACTGGTTTACCGGCGATGCATTCCCGAATCAGGACATTAAGGTTGGTCGTGTCGTAGCCCAGTGGACGCCCACTGACCGCTTCCAGGCCACGGCCAAGTTTGAATATTCCGATCAGGAATTTGGGGATGACCAGTATGCCTGGTATCTGAACAAATATTCCGCTACTCCGGATCTTCGTTATCCAAAAACGGTACTGTTGACCGGCTATACAGGCTCAAACATCGGACCGGCGGCTCTGGCTGTGGGCGATATTACCCGTCTAGGGATGCGTAATGGCCCGTTGTATGTCAGGCCTCTTGCTAACGTAACTGTCGCCAATACCAGTACAGCCGACCGGGGTGTGTGGGATACGACCACGCGTACACCGCAAAATATGAGTGCAGCAGGTCCGGGTTGGCGCGGTTATGATGCACCGGAGCCATTCCTGAATGCTGATTTTAGCTCGATAACAAACTCGAAGCCGTATAATGGCTATCTGGATCTGGATTATGAGCTAACAGACCAAATCCAGCTTACCTCACTGACCGGTTACAGTAATCTTGGTTTTGATACAGTACGTGGTGCGACCAGTCCCTGGGCAACCGGTAACCGTTTCCGTGGTGAGGCGTTTGACCAGTGGAGCCAGGAACTCCGTCTGACTTCTGACACCGGTGGTGCGTTTGAGTGGATGGTTGGCGCATACTGGCAGCTGAATAACCTGAACACCCAGTCGGATTCATGGGAGGCTAACCAGCGGTTTGCAATGCGCGGAAACCGCGCAGCGGAAGATTCAGAATGGTTAAGTGCGTTTGCAGCGATTACCTATAACATCAACGAGCAGTTCTCTATTGACCTCGGTGGCCGTTATAGCGAGGTTGTCAAGGAAGGTTGGGGTTATAACGTAGAGGCCTTCTGGATAGTCCGTGACCCTGACACAGGGCTGCCTTCTGTGCGACCAACCGGTGTATCGATGCCCGCTAATTTCCATCTGGCCCCCGTCGTTGGCCGTACCCCATACCGTCAGGGACCGTCACCCGCAGGTAAAGAGGGAGTATACGGTGAGGTACGTGAAAAAGACTTTAACCCGCAGGTTGTCCTGCGTTACCGTCCAACCGAAGATCTGTCGGCATATGTTAAATATGCGAAGGCAACCAAGGCCGGCGGATTTGATACAGGCGTAGCTTTTCTGCCAACCATTAATGAGGACTTTACCTTCGATAGAGAGACCACCACTATCTATGAAGGTGGATTAAGGGCTTCAGTGTTCGATGGCGCAGGCGAAGTGGGTGTGACTGTATTCAAATCTACCTTTGAGGACCTGCAATTGAGTTCACAGGATCTGCTTGCTGGACCGCCTCCGGGCCGCAATCGTACGCATAATGCCGGCGAGCAGAAATCCGATGGTGTAGAGATAACCGGCAGGTATGCGTTTAGCGACAGATTGACCGGCTCGATGTCGCTTGCCTATATGGATGCGGTCATGCTCGATTTTGCCGGTGCTACCTGTACAGAAGATGAACAGGTGAAGGGTTTATGCACTGATCAGGGTGGTACCCGGATCAATCGATCCGGTCAACCGGCCCGAAATGCGCCGGAATGGTCGGGTAGTGCCCAGTTCAACTACTGGATGCCGGTTACGGATAACTACAAGGCCGACCTTTCAGTCAATATGATGGCTTCGGATGGCTGGATATACAGTTCTAACTGGGAGAAGGAAGACATGATGCCGTCTCACTGGGATGCGTCGACTTCGGTTACGTTCAGTGATACAACCGACACATATTCACTGATGCTGTTTGCCCGTAATCTGAATTCGGTCAAGCCAAAGTACTATCCTGAATTTGATATCACTGATACCGATGGCGTAAGTTCTGTTCCCCTCGGCCAGAATGCCTTGACTACGTATGGCGTACGGATCGGTTATCGATTCTAAAAGGAAGGTATAAGTAACTGTTGTTGAGAAACCCCCGTCTCCGGACGGGGTTTTTTTTGTTTATAGTTTCATGAAATGAAAGTTGTTGTAACCTTACTACCAGGTGTTAGGGGGTAAAATCGCCCCGTCGGTGTTCCCGTTACACGTAGGCTGGAGGTAATGAATTTTGCTGATCCTATCGTGCCGCCCTAATCGAATAAACTTGACGCTCGAAAGATTGAAAGTGTAGTGTTGGAACTATATCAAATAGTCAATGCTAACCCTCCGATGGAGAGTCGCCTGTGTCAATTAAAATGAAATCGTTTCTTATAAAATGGATTTTAACGGTGAGTCTTCTTTTCAGTGCGCATGGCATAACAGCCCAGGAAGCGACAGAAGCGACGATTGTGCAAATGCTGCAGCAGGAGCAACCCTATCATACGGTCAACGCGGGTCAATTCGACCTGTTGGGGTGGGATCTGCCCGATGGCGGCGCGGCTGTCACAGCGATGGCTAATGCAGCCCCCCTCGGCACCTTCGACCCCCGCGAGTTGGAACAGTTACCGTCCGGGCAGGCGGGGTATCGCGCCACATGGCACGAGGTTCGTTATTCCGTATACGGCCTCGACTGGGATATCCCCGGCTTGCATCTGGTCCCCGACGACCCCGTGCCGGGTATGCCGACTCTGGTCTTTATTAATGGCGGTGGTTCCAACTGGTATGAATTCTTCGTCGACCCTTTGAACCGGCCCGGTCTGGGTCAGTATCTGGCCCAGAAGGTGCCGGTGCTGCTGGTTACCATTCCGGGCAATTATCGACACGGGGGGTGGACTGAGTCCAATTACGCTAATCGTATCCCCGGCTACCTGCTGAACCGGGATGTCTCTCCGGAGGAGGCCCGCATCCGCAATGCCATCTATACTTTCCGGGTGGTCAGCGACGGGGTAAAGGCGCTAGTGGAAAAGGTCACTACCGGACCCATCATCATGATCGGCCATTCCACGGGCGGCGAGATCCAGTACCTCCTCGGCGGCACCGATCTGAACAAGCGTATGCAGGGCTTATCACTGGGCTGGAGCACTGGCGGTCCGGCCGGCCTGGAGAACATGCAGAACTTTCGTGGGGTACTTACTGCCGATAGATTTCTTGACGTCTGGAATCTGCGGTCGTTGGACGCGAAGAGCCTGTCGGGTGATTATCTGGGACCTCTGAATCCCGTTTGGGATCCGGATAAGACCCGGCTTGCCGTGGCCGAGCACTGGAATGGCCTGGAACGCCGGCGGCAACCCCATTTCAAGCAGCCATTGCAAGACATGGAGCATTTTAGCGCCGCCAACCTGCGAGACTACGTGGCGGGCCAGATACGGCAGACATTGGAAGATAATGAACTCGCTGTCGAGCCAGAAGAGGTCATCACCGATCTCTTTTCCACCATGAATGCGCCGATTACAGGTTATAAAAAAATGATCTGGACTGTCGCCGCAGCCGATACGGGCCACTGGGATGAAGACCTCTCCAAAGCAAGGGAATTGCTGATTGCTAACGAATTCCGGGAAAAGAATCCCAATACCCCAATCCGGGTACTGCTGTTTGATGTCCCCATGACCCATTACGGTCATATCGAAAAACCTCGCCAGTTGGCAGGTGGATTATTAGCAGCGTTGCAATGGTTGGTCCGGTCAGAATGAATTGAGCGCATATGAATCCCATATCAGTTCTATCAGGTTCCTTACTTAGTCTAATCGGGATATCCTTCACATTATGAGCTTAAGTATCATCATTCTTGCAGCAGGACAGGGGACCAGGATGCGGTCTGCCTTGCCGAAGGTATTGCACCAATTGGCAGGCCGTACCTTGCTTGAGCATGTCTATGTGGCAGCATCCAGACTGGAACATAGTCAGATCCGCATTGTCTACGGCTATGGCGGAAAGAAAGTGCCGGAGACACTTGCCCATTTGCAGGCTGACTGGGTCGAGCAGCAACAGCAGCTGGGAACCGGGCATGCAGTCAAGCTGGCAATGCCACAGGTCCCCGATGTCGATGATGTGTTGGTTCTGTATGGCGATATTCCACTGATTACATTTGAAACACTGGAGCAATTGGTGGCCACCGCTAAATCCAGTGGCTTCAGCCTGCTGACTTCATATCTGGATGAACCGACCGGTTATGGTCGTATCATTCGTGACGAGGACGGCGAGGTTACTTGCATCATAGAGGAAAAGGACGCCACGCCGGAACAGCGTGCCGTCACCGAGATCAATACCGGCATGATGGTGGTCAAGGGACGACTCTTGAAACGGTGGCTGGATGATCTCAAAAACAGCAATGCCCAGGGCGAATATTATCTGACTGACATCGTTGAGAAAGCTGTCAGTGAAAATATAACTGTTAATACGATGCAACCCGAATCGATAACCGAGATCCACGGTGTTAATAACCGTGCCCAGCTTGCCGAACTGGAACGGTATTACCAGTTGGTGCAGGCACAACATCTGATGCGCCATGGTGTCACGTTGATGGATCCTGCCCGTTTTGATCTGCGCGGCAGTCTGGAAGCAGGCAGGGATGTGACCATCGATATCAACGTCGTGATTGAGGGTAATGTCAGTCTGGGTAATGATGTGATCATCGGCCAGAATTGTTATATCAATAATGCCGATATAGGTGATGGTGCTACTATCCTGCCGAACAGTGTTATTGATAATGCTGTCATCGGCAAAGGCTGTAAGATCGGTCCGTTTGCACGGATCCGGCCGGAAACGCGCCTCGCTGATGACGTCGATATCGGTAATTTTGTTGAAATCAAGAAATCAGAGATTGGCCAGGGTTCAAAGGTCAACCATCTCAGTTATATCGGCGATAGTGACATCGGCCGTAACGTAAACATCGGTGCCGGGACTATCACCTGCAATTACGATGGTGCAAACAAGTTCAGGACAGTTATTGGTGATAATGTATTTGTGGGATCAGATACGCAGTTGATTGCGCCAGTCATGGTAGGTAACGGCGCCACAATCGGAGCCGGGACCACCGTAACCAAGGATATTGCCGCTCATTCGCTTACAGTGAACCAGCTCGCGCATCGGACGGTAGCGGACTGGAAGCGACCGGAGAAAAAGAAATAGTTTCCAAGCGTCTTGTCGCCGTGCAAATTCAGAACTTGGCCGATCGGATGTTAAGCTAGGTGTCACGTATCATATTGTTTCTGGTTCTGCTCGGTGGCATTGTGTTCTGGTGGCACTGGACGAACACGCCAGATGCTACGCAACGTAAAAGATTATTGCAGCGCAGTGTAATTGGTGCGCTAATTGTAGTAATACTTCTGCTGGTTGTAACGGGCCATATGCATTGGTTGGGAGCGGTAGTTGCCGGACTGCTCGCCTTTGTCAGACAGAATATGGGTTTGCTGGTCAGGGTTTCACCCCTCATTGCGCAGATTTTACGAACACGCACGTCCGGGTCCGGTACACCTGGCATATCCACGGTGAGCACAAGACTGCTACAAATGTCCCTGAATCATGCAACGGGCAAGCTCTCAGGCAGCGTATTGACGGGTGAGTTCATGGGCAGACTGCTTGATGACCTGAGCAACCCAGAGCTCGACCGTTTACTGGAATGGTGTGTGCATAACGATACAGATTCGGCAAGATTACTTGACAGCTATCTGGTTAACCGTTTTGGTGGTCCATCCACCCATTCCGGTACAGCCGGCAGAAATTCCGGTGATATGAATGTCGAGGAAGCCTTACAGGTGCTTGGACTGGCCGGAACGCCAACAAAGGATGAAATCACCCGCGCTTATCGAAAGGTGATGCAACAACTGCATCCGGATCGTGGCGGAAGCGAATATTTCGCAGCAAAGGTAAATCAGGCCCGTGAAGTTCTCAATTCGAGATTTGGTTAACATCCACAGTGAATCAACTGTGACAGACTGTAAACAGTCATAGACTATACTGTTATAAAAATTAATCACTACGCCAGACGAGGTATAATATGAATACCGGACACTTAATTAAAATCATGTTGCTGGGTGTGGTTATATTGTTCAATGCACAGTCAGTAATGGCCGCCTCCAGTCAGGAGATTGATATCAAGGTGGATGGTGCGCTTGAAAGATTTCACAAGGAAGTCGAAGGTTCCGACCAGTTTCTGAAAAAGGCAAAGGGAGTACTGATATTTCCCGAAGTGGTAAAGGCAGGACTGGGGGTCGGCGGTGAATATGGTGAAGGATAATTGAGGATCAACGGTAGTACAGTCGACTATTACAATACGGCTGCTGCATCAATTGGTCTGCAGTTCGGGGAACAGATGAAGACGGTCATTCTGGTTTTCTTGGATGCAGCTGCCCTGGACAAGTTTCTCAACAGTGATGGATGGGAGGTTGGTGTTGACGGTTCAGTAGCACTGGGTAGAGTTCGGTGCTGGCAAAGACATTAATTCTGTCAATATCAACGACCCCGTCGTAGGATTTATGATCAGCACAAGGGACTGATGTATAATTTGACGCTCGAAGGTTCAAAAATCTCGAAATTGAAAAAATAGCCTGACGGAGGACTCTCGGTACCTGGACATCTCCCGGTACCGTATACACGATATGCGAGCCATAGTTCTGGAAAAAATCGGTGGACCGGAAAACCTTTCCGTGCAACAGATTCCTGTGCCTGAACCGGGCCCGGGTGAAGTCCGGGTGAAGTTGCTGGCGTCCGCATTAAACCGGCGTGACTACTGGATAACCCAGGGTCTGTATCCGGACATGCGGTTGCCGTGTATTACCGGATCCGACGGTGCCGGTATTGTTGAGAAAGTCGGTGATGATGTTGATCCTGCCTTGCTGAATAGTGAAGTAGTGCTTTATCCTGCACGTAACTGGGGAGAGAACCCACTCGCCTACAGCCCCGGATTTCGTGTTCTCGGTATGCCAGACCAGGGTACCTTTGCTGAGTTTATCTGTGTGCCTGCGAATGCTATTCACCCCAAACCCCGGCATCTGGACTGGCACCAATCGGCGGCATTACCCGTAGCCGGTTTGACATCCTGGCGCGCCGTTGTTACCCAGGCAGAGGTTAGGTCGGGCCAGCGTGTCATGGTAACCGGTGCAGGTGGCGGTGTTTCGGCCTTTGCCATCCAGTGGTGTCTGACGATGGGTGCTGAGGTCTATGTCAGTAGCGGTAACGATGAAAAGATTGCCCGTGCCCTGCAGTCAGGTGCGGCGGGTGGCGTGAACTATCATAAGGAAAACGCCTATCGTGAACTCGGAAAACAGGTTGGTGGGTTTGATGTGATCATAGACAGTGCCGGTGGTGATACGGTGAACCAGTTACTTGCCGCATTAAAACCGGGAGGCCGCTATGTGTTTTATGGCGCGACCTTACGAAACCCGCCTTCCGGTATGGAGATGGCAAGGTTATTTTTCCGACATATACGCCTGCAGGGCACTACCATGGGTACACCGGATGAGTTTCGGGACATGTTGGCCTTTGTTGAAAAACATCGGCTGATTCCCGCTGTCGACAGGGTGCTCCCGCTGGATCAAATAATACAGGCCCATCGCTTGATGGAAAGTTACAGTCAGAATGGCAAGATAGTTATCAACAACCAGCTGTAACTATCAACATACTGGAATCCTGAATGCCAGTTCCGATGAGTTCTGGATAGCGATCAGTATCGCTTTACCATTTCAGTACCGATGCCGGTCATCGAACGTATGAACTGATCACTGTAAGAGGCACGTTCATGCCGCGCGTTTTCACTATTGTCCGTCAGTGAAAACAGATAAACGCCCAGCATGCCTGCTGTCATTGAAAACAGTGCCGGGTATTCATATGGAAAAATGGCCTTTTCAAATCCAAACACACTGACCCAGACAACCGGGCTAAGAATTACCAGTGTAATTGATGTAATCAGTCCGACCCAGCCGCCGACCATGGCACCGCGGGTTGTGGTCTTTTCCCAGAACATCGTAAAGATCAATACCGGGAAGTTCGCACTCGCAGCGATTGCAAATGCCAGACCCACCATAAAGGCAATATTCTGTTTCTCAAACAGGATGCCGAGGCCTATGGCGGCTATGCCAAGACCAATCGTTGCGATCTTTGAGACCCTGACCTCGCTTTCTTCACGGGCCTTGCCCAGCATAATGCAATGGGCATAGATGTCATGTGAAACGGCTGCCGCACCCGCAAGGGTGAGGCCCGATACAACGGCCAGGATGGTAGCAAAGGCAACTGCAGAGATAAAACCGAGCAGTACATTACCACCCAATGCCTTTGACAGGTGCACCGCTGCCATGTTGTTACCACCCACAAGAGCGCCGGCAGCATCCTGGAACTCAGCGTTATTTGAAAGAAAAACGATAGCCCCGAAGCCGATCACAAAGGTAAGTATATAAAAATAGCCGATAAAACCGGTGGCATAAAATACGGAACGACGGGCCTGTTTCGCATCTGGTACAGTGAAAAAGCGCATCAATATATGTGGCAGACCGGCTGTACCAAACATCAGAGCCAGTCCCAGTGAAATTGCCGAGACCGGATCGGATACCAGTGTGCCCGGGGCCATGATCGCCAGTCCTTTCGAATGTATCCTGACAGCCTCACTGAACATCTTGTCGAGTGAAAAATCCAGATTGTACAACACCAGGAATGCCAGCAGAGTTGCGCCAAACAGTAAAAGACAGGCCTTGATAATCTGCACCCATGTCGTTGCGAGCATACCGCCAGCCGTAACATAGATGACCATTAATACGCCGACAACTACTACTGCCGTAATATAAGGCAAGCCAAACAGCACCTGTATCAGTTTTCCGGCTCCGACCATTTGAGCGATCAGATACAACAGAATAACGGCCATTGACCCACAGGCCGATAACAGACGTATCGGTCGTTGTTGGAGGCGGTAGGAGGCTACATCTGCAAAGGTGTATTTGCCCAGATTGCGTAAGCGCTCCGCCAGGAGGAACAGTATGATAGGCCAGCCAACCAGAAATCCTATTGAATAGATTAGTCCATCAAATCCGGATGAAAATACCAGGGCGGATATACCAAGAAATGATGCAGCAGACATGTAGTCGCCTGCAATTGCGAGTCCGTTCTGGAATCCGGTAATACCACTACCTGCAGCATAGTAATCGCTGGCAGTACGTGTGCGTCGGGAAGCCCACCAGGTGATAACCATCGTTACCGATATAAATCCCAGAAACATCAGTATTGCCGTCATATTGATTGATGTATCCATCATTTGTCATCTCCATCCTGGTTCAGGCCGTTAACATGGTTTTCTGACGCATTGATTACATTATTGAGCAAGTTGTCATATATGGTATTGGCGCGATGTACATATATACCGGTAATCAGAAAGGTAAACAGAATGACCCCCAGACCCAGCAGGATACCCCAGGTAGCAGTAGAACCTGCACTTATCGGTTCACCCAGTGTTTTAGGTGCAAAGGCGATGATTAATATAAAGCTGTAGTATACGAGCAGTATCAGTACAGACAGTGTCCAACTGAGCTTGGATTTTTGACGAATCAGATCATGAAAATCAGGATTGTCTCGAATATGATCATAATGCTTGCGACTCATGAGTCCCCCCGGTTAAACAATCGATGGCAGGTATGAAGAGTAACCTATCGAGACATATAAAAGAAGACATGTAAGATAATGCAGTCGACACCAAGTCAGTGTTGTTTGTTGTACAAATAGAGCTGAGAGTACATGTGCAATGTTTGTAAGTTGCGAGGTATATCCGGGGCAGCGACAT
>CAMBTO010000042.1 GCA_945870865.1 Klebsiella pneumoniae | reverse complement strand
TTCAATATGGAAACCAATCCCTAGTATTTTTTAATTTTATTGAGCAAGATTCATCCGGTACTGTTCTGCATCCCAGTTTAGCAACTCAGCAATCTGAATATCTGTAACGACTCTCATTGGAGAGTGAGGTTTCTGTCTTGCTATTACATCGAAGTAGCAGCGTAACTGCACTTGCTTAGCCTTGTATGAAAACAAGTTCAGGTAGATCCCATGCATTTTCCTCATCGTTCAAAGCCTCCCATGTTCGATACGTATAAGCCCTGGGGCCTAAAAATACTACGTGGTCGGGATATAGCGCCCAATCAGAACTCAGTCGCTTGAAAAGGTCGGGGTTTAATACTAATTGATGTATGTCCACATCAGCTACTGGGGTATATTGGTCAAAAAGGGTTGCTGGCCTCATAGACATCAAGCGCGAGGGAGGGGAAATATCAGCGGGGCTGGTACATAACGCTAGCGTTAATCCATTCATGATTTGGTTCACCTCAGCAACATCTGCGCCACCAATCACGAACCCATGATTTTTTAGAAAAATCACCTTTTGCCTATCATAAGGCTTCTTTGAAGTGTCCGTAAAATCGGGGCAGAACCCGACGAGCGTGGAAAGTAAATTACCCCTAGCCACCTTACTCAACGGTAACAGACTTGGCCAGATTTCGCGGTTGGTCAATATCAGTACCTTTTAGCACAGCCACATGATAGGCAAGCAGTTGCAATGGTATGTTATACACAATCGGAGCAATAAAATCATCCACCGGAGCAATTTCAATCTTGTGCAATCCGTCTATTGAATCCAGTTTGATGCTCGAATCTGCAAAAATATATAATTCCCCGCCTCTGGCTTTTACTTCCTGCAAGTTGGATTCAAGTTTTTTCAGTAAATCATTGTTAGGAGCCACGGCTATAACTGGCATATCCTCATCAACCAGGGCAAGCGGGCCATGCTTGAGTTCACCCGCTGCATAGGCCTCGGCATGAATATAGGATATTTCCTTCAGCTTCAGTGCTCCCTCCATGGCGATCGGCAACATACTGCCTCGCCCAAGATAAAGCGCATGGTTTTTATTGACAAATCGTTCCGCCATCTTGCTGATCTGGCCATCAAGTTCAAGGATATGATTTACGCGTCCAGGCAGGCTTTGCAGTAATCCGGTAATCCGCTTTTCGATATTCCTGTCGGCACCAGTGCGTTTGGCCAGCAAAAGTACAAGCAACATCAATCCGGTCAATTGGGTGGTAAATGCCTTTGTCGACGCCACGCCGATTTCGATGCCGGCACGGGTCAGAAAAACCAGATCGGATTCGCGTGTCATTGAACTTTCTGTAACATTACAAATACTTAATGTCGCAACATAACCACTTGTTTTTGCCATTTTGAGAGCTGCCAGCGTATCAGCTGTTTCACCCGACTGAGAAATAACCACAAAAAGTGTGCCCGGATAAATATAGGTATCGCGATATCTGAACTCACTTGCAATATCAACAACACATGGAATCCTAGCAATCGATTCTATCCAGTAACGTGCAACCAGACCTGCATGAAAACTTGTGCCACAGGCAACAATCTGAACGGCCTTGACCTTGTCAAGGATTTCACCCGCATTCGGACCTAATATTTCATCCATTACGCCATCGTTTAAAATCCTGCCTTCCAGTGTCTCGGAGATAGCCATCGGCTGGCTGTAAATCTCCTGCAGCATATAATGTTTGAAACCCGCCTTGTCCGAAATCGCATCACGTAATTCTGTGATGGAAACAGGCCTTGTACATTCCTTGCGGTCCTTGTCATAGATACGGATGCCCTTTTCCAGCTGGATATCCGCTATATCACCTTCCTCCAGTACCATATACCTTCGAGTGACCGATAACAGGGCAAATATGTCTGATGCAATATAATATTCATTATCACCCAGACCGATGACCAGCGGGCTTCCATGCCTGGCAGCGATCAACCTTCCAGGCTGATCCTTGAAGATAACGCCAACAGCAAATGCTCCATCCAGAACCGAAACAGCCTGGAAGACTGATTGCAATGCATCCATACCGGAATTCATATGAAAATGAATTTCATTGACCACCACTTCAGAATCGGTTTCTGAATTAAATTGATAACCTTTCTGTATCTGGTATTGACGCAGAGACTCGTGGTTTTCGATGATCCCGTTATGAACCAGTGCCACTTTTCCTTCACAGATATGCGGATGGGCGTTCATCACGCTGGGCTTGCCGTGGGTTGCCCACCGTGTGTGGGCTATTCCTGTAAAGCCGGAGAGTGCATTCTGTTTAAGTGCCTGCGAGAGATTTTCAACCTTGCCGAGCACCCTCTCGGATCGTATCTCAGCATCGGTACCTACCACAGCCATGCCGGCAGAGTCATATCCACGATATTCCAGTCGACGCAAACCTTCCAGTAATGTAGGCCAGACATCATGCTGTGCAACTGCACCAACGATTCCACACATTATTTTTATCCTCCAGACCGTACTGTTTTGGGATATCACAAACAAACCTGATTGTTGCTTATCCCGAAATTATTTTACGTTTTGTTCTCCGCCGGTCAATCCTGTAGACTGTTATGATGAGGATTAGGCCTGATATTCTAAATGATGTGTGCTGACGCAGGCGAGTAATCATAGGTATCCTGTCAGGGGGTAAGTCTCTGGCTGGGAAATCCCATCATTTCTGTCGACCTAAGAAAATATTCAGAAACAGAATATGGTCGGGGCGAGAGGATTTGAACCTCCGACCACCTGCACCCCATGCAGGTGCGCTACCAGGCTGCGCTACGCCCCGAATTGCGGAATTTAAAAAGATACTACCAGACTATCAACAAATGCTGATTATGATACTGTAACAACTACAAGATATAAATCTGTATCACCGACCCCCTAAAAAAACGTAAGCAGGATGCAGAATTAAATAAACGGTTCGCGTTTATCGCTTTAACAGGTCGAGTACTTCTTGCAGTTCACTGCGTAACTGTCTGATAATTTGCTGGCTCTGGTTTGAATCATCTTTGGCTTCTGTGCCTGACAGTCGCAGTCTGGCACCCCCAATGGTAAATCCATGTTCATATAACAGGCTACGGATCTGACGGATGATAATAACGTCATGCCGCTGGTAATAGCGTCTGTTTCCACGTCGTTTTAACGGTTTTAATTGTTGAAATTCCTGCTCCCAGTATCTCAATACATGTGGTTTTACAGCACATAAATCACTCACTTCACCAATGGTGAAATAGCGCTTTCCAGGTATTGCAGGTAATTCTGTATTATTGGATGCTTCCAGCATATGCCTCTACTCGCGCTTTTAGTTTTTGTCCCGGACGGAATGTCACTACGCGTCGCGCACTGATCGGTATTTCCTCCCCGGTTTTGGGGTTTCTGCCAGGACGTTGATTTTTATCTCGCAGATCAAAATTACCGAAACCGGACAATTTTACTTGGCTGCCATTTTCCAGCGAGGACCTGATCTGTTCAAAAAATATCTCGACCAGTTCTTTCGCTTCACGTTTGTTAAGGCCAAGCTCCTGATAAAGCATTTCTGCCATATCTGCCTTTGTTAATGCCGCCATTCTTATTTACTCTCTTAGTATGGCTCCATAATTCTCATGGAGTGATTTTAAGATATTGCTGATGGCAACATCAGCCTCTTCGTCCGTAAGAGTGCTGGAAGATCTCTGAAAGGTCAAGCACAAAGCAAGACTTTTTTTTCCTGAATCAATGCCTTCGCCGCGATATACGTCAAACAACTCTAAGTTTATCAGTACCTCATTTGACGTCTTTCTTATAGTGTCTATCAACTCCGCTACTGCCACTGTATCCTCAACTACGACGGAAATATCGCGTTTAATCGAGGGAAATTTCGATATATTGGTAAATTCCATCGATTTTTTAGCTAAAATCCGCTCCAGATTCAGTTGAAACAGAAAGGCTGGCTGGCTGATTGATAATTGCCTTGAAATTGTCGGATGCAACATGCCGATATAACCAATTTTCATATTGTTAACAATGACATGGGCACATTGCCCCGGGTGGAGTCCGGGTAGATTGGTTCGCGTATACTCAATCTCTGTATAACCCATCTGTACAGTCAGCAATGCCTCAATATCAGATTTCAAATCATAGAAATCACATGATATATTATCTATACCCCATTGTTTTTTATATTTACTACCATAAATTACTCCGCCGACAACCCGATGTTCTTCCTGTCCAAGTACACCTGGATACACCTTACCCGCCTCAAATAATCTAACTGACAATTGTTGGCGCTTGATATTGTATAGAAGCGACTGGATCAAGCCCGGCCAGAGGCTGAGCCTCATCACGGACATTTCATGTGAAATAGGATTTAACAAGGGCGTCTCCATGCTGTCCGTATCCCGGAACAAAATCTGGAGCGCAGGATCGACAAAACTGTAACTGATGCACTCCCGGAAACCACGCGCTACCAGCAAGGCAGATATTCCCGAAAGAGCCTGATTATAGAGATTTGGCTCCTTCATCTGCATTTTTATAACTGGTGAGGTTCCGGTGATGTTCTGATAACCATGTATTCGGGCAATTTCTTCTATCAGATCTACCTCAATAGTGATATCGAACCTGCTGGTAGGTACCTTAATCAGGTATTGACCGTCACTTACGACTGTGACATCAAATCCAAGTTGGGTAAGAATAGTCCGGATCCGTGATTCAGGAATTGCAATACCCAGTAAACGCTCGATTCGTAACAAGCGCAGGTTTATCGATTTGCTTTGTGGCAAGTGTGCAGGACAGCTCACATGATTGACAGGACCTGGCTTGCCGCCACAAATCTGGATAATCAGGTTGGTAATTCTGTCCATTGCCAGTGGTGCCAGCGCGGGATCAACGCCGCGTTCATAGCGGTGTGATGCATCAGTATGCATGCCGTATTGCCTCGCACGCCCCATGATGGCCTGCGGGTTGAAATAGGCGGATTCAATAAATACTGAGTTTGTATTATTACTGACGGCGCTAACAAGCCCGCCCATAATTCCAGCCATCGCAACGGGACCACTTTCATCTGCTATCACGAGCGTATTCTCTAACAATCCCCGTATTTCACCATCCAGCAGAAGGACCTTCTCGCCTGCTCCCGCCAGCCGGATATGTATATCACCCTTGAGACATTCATTATCAAACACATGCATGGGCTGTCCGGTTTCCAGCATCACATAATTGGCCAGATCAACAACCGGATTAATAGAACGAATCCCGGACAGGCGCAGCCGTTCAGAGATCTCTACAGGTATTTTTTTACTGATATCAATCTGGTCAATAATGCGACCGCAATAACGGGGACAGCTGACAGGTACATCCAGAATTATATCGCGTGTATCTGCTATTGTCTGCGTTGTAGTCAGAACTATCGGCGCCTTGAATTCCATGTTATTCAGAACCGCCACTTCCTTTGCCAGTCCGATCATACCCAGGCAATCTCCCCGGTTTGGTGTCAGTGACACCTCGACCTGGACATCATTCAATCGTAAATATTCAGCCACAGCGGTTCCCGGTACCGCATCACCGGCGAGCTCAAAAAGACCGCTATCCATTTCGGACAAACCCAGTTCTGCAGCGGAACAGAGCATTCCCTGGGAAATAACGCCATGCAAGGTGGTTTCATGGATAGACTTGTTACCTGGTAAAAAAGCACCTGGTAACGCCAGCGGGTAGCTGCCACCCGCCTGCACATTACTGGCTCCACAGATTACCGTACGCTTGGCACCACTGCCGGCATCAACAACACAATGTTTCAATTTATCTGAGCCGGAAACTGTATTGACAGTTAGAACTCTGCCTACAACGACACCTGTAAACTCAGGACGACAAACAGTGACAGACTCGATTTCGAGTCCAGCCATGGTTAACTGTACTGCGAGTTCGTCCACGGAAACCGGAAAATCGATCAACTCTCGCAGCCATGATTCAGTAAATTTCATTTTTATGCTATCCGGATATTAAGCGAGTTATCAGGTGTATCAAATTTAGAACTGATTAAGAAAACGAATGTCATTTTCAAAAAAGAGGCGCAGATCATCTATGCCATACTTGAGCATGGTTAGCCGCTCTACCCCCATACCGAAGGCCAATCCAGTAAATTTTTCACTGTCTATTCCCACATTTTCAAGTACATTTGGATGTACCATGCCGCAGCCCAATACCTCCAGCCAGCCATTCCTGCCCATAATATCAACCTCAGCAGAGGGTTCAGTAAACGGAAAATACGACGGCCTGAATCGAACCTGGAGATCCTGATTGAAGAAATTTCTCAGAAAATCCTGAAGCAGTCCTTTCAGATCTGAAAATGTTATGCCCTCATCTATCAATAATCCTTCAACCTGATGAAACATTGGCGTATGCGTCATATCGGAGTCACAACGATATACGCGTCCCGGGGCGATAATTGCCAGCGGCGGATTGTGTTGCTCCATGTAGCGTATCTGTACATTTGATGTATGAGTACGCAGCAATAATTCAGAATTGATGTAAAACGTGTCATGCATTGCCCGGGCTGGATGGGTCTCGTGAATATTCAACGCCTCAAAATTATGATAATTGTCCTCGATTTCAGGCCCATCAGCGATCCCGAAACCTGCCTGGACAAACAACGACTCGATTTCACGCAAGGTACGTGTTACCGGATGGATACCTCCCTGTTGCATTCCTCGTCCGGGCAAGGTGATATCAATCGTACTTGCCTTCATCAAGGCTTCTTCCTGCTGTAATTCAAGGTCTAGCCGACGTTGAGCCAGCAGCTCCTGCAGGCATTCCTTGGCATCGTTTATCAACTGACCTGCCTGCGGTCTTTCTTCCGGGCCAAGTTTACCAAGCTCCTTCAGTCGGGCTGTCAATAAACCTTTTTTGCCTAGATAGAAAACACGTATCTGTTCAAGTACATTGATATCCGCCGCTGAGCGGATCTCGGCAATTGCTGTTTCAAGGATATGTGGGATTTCCTGCATGGCTGATGAAGACCTCTTAAATGAAAAGAGGAAAGGGGTTTGCCCTTTCCTCTGCCTTTATATCAACAACGACCGGATTTAACTGGCGAGGCGGGCTTTGGCCTGATTTGCCAGCTGTGCAAAAGCAGCCTTGTCATGTACGGCGATATCGGCCAGTACCTTACGATCAATCTGGATAGCTGCCAGATTCAGTCCGTTAATCATACGACTATAGGACAAACCATGTTCCCTTGCTGCCGCATTGATACGGATAATCCATAAGGAACGGAATTGCCGCTTTTTCTGGCGACGATCACGATAGGCATATTGCCCGGCCTTGGTAACAGCCTGGGTAGCAACGCGGAATACATTCTTCCGGCGTTCCCGGTAACCCTTGGCCTGACTGATTACCTTTTTATGCCTTGCACGCGCTGTAACACCGCGTTTAACTCTTGCCATGTTTCAATACCTCAAATTATAGATAGGGGATCATCCGGGCGACGGCCTTCCGATCACTATCATGAACCGGGTTCATGGATCTCAGCTGGCGTTTCCGTTTTGTACTTTTCTTCGTCAATATATGACTGCGATGCGATTGCTTATGCTTGATTTTACCTGATGCTGATACGGTAAAACGTTTCGCTGCAGCCTTGATTGTTTTAATCTTTGGCATCTGTAACTCCGACTTCCTCTAGAATATAAATTAACAGTTATTTTTTTGAAGCAATTACCATCACCATCTGTCTGCCTTCCAGCTTGGGAAATTGTTCGACAGTTCCCAGTGCCGTTAGATCCTGCTCGATCCGCTCGAGCATTTTTGCCCCCAGTTCCTGATGTGCCATTTCCCTGCCTCGAAATCGCAAGGTCACCTTGACCTTGTCTCCATTCTCGAGAAAACGGGTAATGTTGCGCATCTTGACCTGGTAGTCACCGTCTTCAGTTCCAGGCCTGAACTTGACTTCCTTGATCTGAATCTGTTTCTGCTTTTTTCTGGCAGCATGACGTTTCTTGTTCAGTTCGAATTGAAATTTGCCAAAATCCATTATCCTGCACACAGGCGGCTCGGCGTTTGGTACGATTTCTACCAGATCCAGCTCGTTTTCTCCTGCAAGTGCAAGAGCCTTCTGAACAGACACAATTCCGATCTGCTCGCCGTCCTTGCCTATCAGACGGATTTCAGGCGCATTTATCTCTTCATTCAACCGATTCTGCTTTTCAGCTACGATATGTCATTCCTCCAAAATAGTACGGCCGCGGCACGCGATATCCTGTTTCAGGCGCTGGACGAAAGCATCAACAGTCATACTTCCGAGATCAGCACCGTCTCGCGTACGTACGGCCACGGTGTTTGTTTCAGCTTCTTTAGCACCCACTATCAACTGATAGGGGATACGTTGAATTGCGTGCTCGCGGATTTTAAGGCCGATTGTTTCATTTCTCAAGTCACATTCTACTCTGAGACCTTGATTTTTCAGGGTTTCTGCAATTATTTTTGCATATTCACCCTGATTTCCCGTAATTGAGACGATAACCACCTGTGTCGGCGCCAGCCAGGCCGGAAATGCACCAGCGTAATTTTCTATCAAAATACCGATAAACCGCTCCATCGAACCGAGTATTGCCCGATGCAGCATCACCGGGGTACGTTTCTGGCTGTTATCGTCGATATAGGTTGCCCCCAATCTTTCCGGCATCGAAAAGTCGACCTGTATCGTGCCGCACTGCCAGATTCGACCAATACAGTCTTTCAGGGAAAATTCAATCTTGGGACCGTAGAATGCCCCTTCCCCCGGTTGTAACATCCATTCCAGGCCACTGGATTCGAGTGCTTGTTGCAGGGCATTTTCGGCCTTGTCCCAGATTTCATCAGTTCCAACCCGTTGAACCGGGCGGGTAGACAGCTTGACCAAAACTTCATTAAATCCAAAGTCTGAATAAACCGCGTACAGTAACTTCATAAAGTCGGACACTTCTTTCTGAATCTGTTCCTCGGTACAAAAAATATGAGCATCATCCTGGGTAAAACCACGTACCCTCATCAACCCGTGTAATGCACCAGACTGTTCATTTCGATGACAACTACCAAACTCAGCAAGTCGGAGCGGCAAATCACGATAACTCTTGAGGCCCTGATTAAATACCTGGATATGCGCCGGACAGTTCATCGGTTTGATTGCATATTCACGGTTTTCCGAACTGGTCATGAACATGCCATCGGCAAATTTGGACATATGTCCTGATTTTTCCCAGAGGATGCGATCGATGACCTGCGGTGTGCGAATTTCCAGATAACCATGGTTAACCAGTTTTTCGCGAATATAGGTCTCAATCTCCCGATAGATAGTCCAGCCCCGTGGATGCCAGAACACCATACCAGGGGCTTCTTCCTGGAAGTGCAATAATTCAAGCTTACGGGCTATTTTGCGGTGATCCCGTTTTTCTGCCTCTTCGAGACGGTTAAGATATTGCCTTAACTGCTTTTTATCAGCCCACGCTGTTCCATAAATACGCTGTAACATCTCATTACGCGAATCACCGCGCCAGTAGGCACCTGCCAGCTTGGTCAGTTTGAAAGCCTTTAATTTCCCGGTAGAAGGCACATGCGGGCCACGACACAGATCGATAAAATCGCCCTGCTGATAGAGTGACAACTGTTCACCCTGAGGTATGGATTCAATAATCTGTGCCTTGTATTCCTCTCCGATCTCACGGAAGAAGGCAACAGCAGCGTCCCTGTCCTTGACCGACCGGGTGACCTTCAAGTCCTGCCCGGAGATTTCTTCCATTTTTAGTTCAATGGCAACCAGGTCATCCGGAGTAAATGGACGGGCATACGCAAAATCATAATAAAAGCCGTTTTCGATGACCGGTCCGATTGTAACCTGGGCCTCCGGAAACAACTGTTTTACTGCCTGGGCCAGCAGGTGAGCGCATGAGTGACGGATAATCTCAATGCCTTCTGGATCCTTCTCGGTAATAATCCTCAGACTGACGTCTGCATCGATTAGCGTGGAAGCATCTACAAGTCGACTTTCTATCTGTCCGCCAAGCGTGGCCCTGGCCAAGCCTGGACCTATGTCCGCAGCAATATCCAGCACCGTTAATGGTTGATTGTATTCCCGATGGCTGCCATCCGGAAGGGTAACACGTGGCATGATTTAACCCTTAAAATGCATTCAGTGGTGACCCCCACAACAGGTCACTTGTTTAAAGATAAAACTAACAGGCACCGCTAAACGGTGCCCGGGTGTCGAATCTGGTAGGCGCGATTGGATTCGAACCAACGACCCCCACCATGTCAAGGTGGTGCTCTAACCAACTGAGCTACGCGCCTGTAAATTCAAGGCTGGCAAGGATACAAAGGAGGCAGGGAATTAACAAGCTTTTTATAGTAAAAACAGGTTAATTAGTTGAAGTAATCAATAGGCCCCTCATCAATCCACTCATTACAGCTTTAATTGAGTGGTCTGATTGGCAATTTCCTGTGCCTCCACAACCGACAATGCTGTCATATTCACAATACCGCGGACCGTTGCCGCATTGGTCAGGATGTGTGCCGGCCGGGAATTACCCACCAATATTGGTCCAACAGTTACGCCACCACCGGTCATCTTCAACAGGTTATAGGTAATATTCGCGGCATCAATATTCGGCATGATTAACAGGTTTGCCTTGCCCTTCAAGCGCGAATTCGGGAAGGTAATGCTGCGAATCTCCTCCGAGATGGCGGCATCCGCTTGCATTTCACCCTCGACTATCAGGTTCTGATCCAGCTCTCTCAGTATTTGCGCTGCCCGCCGCATTTTTTTTGATGAGGCATTATTGCGCGACCCGAAGTTTGAATGAGATAACAGCGCAATCCTGGGTTTGATTCCAAACCGCTGCAACGTTTTAGCACCCAGCAGGGTTTTTTCAACAATTTCTTCGGCTGTGGGATTTACCGTCACATGGGTATCACTAAGAAACAGCAATCCAGTGGGTAAAATGACAGCCGTCACCGTTGACAGTGATGAAATGTTTTTCTCCATTTCGATAATCTGGCCTATATAGCGTAGATGCCTGATATACGGGCCTTCACTGCCACATAACATCGCATCCGCTTCATTACGTCTGAGCATAATTGCAGCAATGACAGTATTCTGGGTACGTAATGTGGTTTTTGCTTCACCCGGCGAGACACCTTTACGCCCCATTAACTCATGATACTGCGACCAGTACTGGGTAAAACGTTCGTCATACAGCGGACTGACAATATCAAAGTCCCGACCGGACTTGATACGCAGCCCGAGTTCATGGATACGCTTCTCGATCACGCTGGGACGACCTATCAGTATAGGCCTGGCGATTCCCTCATCCACTATCTGCTGAATGGCCTGGAGCACCCTGCGCTCTTCACCTTCAGCATACACCACCCGTTTGGGATCCTGTTTGGCCTGTTCATATACCGGATTCATCAAGGTCCCGGTCTGAAAGATGAATTGTAATAACTTCTGTCGGTAGACCTTCAGATCGGCAATCTTCCGGGTTGCTACCCCACTGTCCATGGCGGCCTTGGCAACAGCAGGCGCAATACGCACTATCAGGCGTGGATCAAATGGTTTAGGAATAATATAGTCGGGACCGAACTGCAGATTACTCCCACCATAGGCCTTCGCTACTACATCAGAAGGTTCTTCGGTCGCCAGGTCAGCAATGGCATGTACACAAGCGAGTTTCATCTCGTCATTGATAGTCGTTGCCCCTACGTCCAGGGCGCCTCTGAAAATATAGGGGAAACACAAAACATTATTAACCTGGTTTGGATAATCAGAACGACCTGTAGCCACTATTGCATCTGGCCTCGCCTCAAGCGCATCTTCAGGCAGGATTTCAGGATCGGGATTGGCCAGCGCCAGAATGATCGGCTTGTCAGCCATCTCCTTTACCATTTCCCTGGTCAGTACTCCCGGTCCGGACAGACCGAGAAAAATATCCACACCCTCCATTACGTCAGCCAGCTTTCTTGCCGCTGTATTTTGCGCATAACGCGCCTTGGACGGTTCCATGTCTTTGTCCCTGCCCTGCCAGACTATCCCTTTGGAGTCGGCGATGAAAATATTCTCCCGACGCATCCCCATGCTGACCAGCAGATCTAGGCAGGCGATGGCAGCTGCGCCGGCACCGGATGCGGCCAGTTTTACCTTTGCAATGTCCTTATTAACTATACGTAGTCCGTTACGCACCGCAGCCCCAACGATAATGGCTGTGCCATGCTGGTCATCATGGAAAACCGGGATGTTCAGACGTTCCTTCAGCTTGCGCTCGATATAGAAACATTCCGGGGCCTTGATATCTTCCAGATTAATACCGCCAAACGTCGGCTCCAGACTGGCAATGATGTCGACCAATTTGTCAGGATCACGTTCATTTATTTCGATATCGAATACGTCTATCCCGGAAAACTTCTTGAAGAGGACCGCCTTGCCTTCCATTACCGGTTTTGCGGCCAACGGTCCGAGCGCACCGAGGCCCAGTATAGCGGTTCCGTTGGTAACAACGGCGACCAGATTGCCCCGGCTGGTCAGAAATGCCGCCTGTTCAGGGTCCTCCGCGATCTCTTCACAGGCGGCCGCTACACCGGGAGAATAGGCCAGCGCAAGGTCATGTTGATTTGCCAACGGTTTGGTCGCCGCGATGGCCAGTTTACCTGGTGGGTCCGCCCGATGATATTCAAGTGCTGCTTCACGTAACTTGTCTTTTTTACTCAACCTGGTTTCATCACTATTCATAATCTGCCCGCCCGTTTCAGTTTGTTACGATTTCCAGCCCCGCCTCCCGCAACATCGAGATCTCATCACGTATATCTGCCGCCTTTTCGAACTCCAGATCGCGTGCATGTTTGTACATCAGTTTTTCCAGTTCGTTGATCTTTTTTGCAATCGTGCCAGCGTCGACACCCAACCAGGGGTTTTTCTGTTCTGCCACTCTGGCGTACTTCAGCGCCCTCTTTTTGTCCGTGTACGCGCCTTCCATTATGTCGGCCACACCCTTTAGAATGCCTTTGGGTGTAATATTATGCACGCGGTTATATTCAACCTGTACGACGCGTCTTCTGTCTGTCTCCGCAAGTGCCCTCCGGATAGAACCGGTCATCACGTCGGCGTAAAGAATCGCCTTGCCATTGATATTACGCGCCGCCCGGCCTATGGTCTGTACCAGTGTCGTCTCCGACCTTAAAAACCCTTCCTTGTCTGCATCCAGAATGGCCACCAGTGAAACCTCCGGCATATCCAGGCCCTCTCTCAGCAGATTAATTCCAACCAGCACATCAAATTCACCCAGACGTAAATCACGGATAATCTCGACACGTTCTACCGTAACAATATCTGAATGAAGATACTTGACCCGGATATCATGCTCGGCCAGATATTCAGTCAGATCTTCCGCCATCCGTTTGGTCAGTGTAGTTACCAGAACCCGCTCATTTACCGCTACCCTCTTGTGAATCTCAGACAGCAAATCGTCCACCTGGGAAACTACCGGTCGGACTTCAACCTCAGGGTCAATCAGACCCGTAGGCCTAACAAGTTGTTCAACAATCTGCCCCGAAAACTGACGTTCATAGGGGCCCGGAGTTGCTGAAACAAAGATGGTCTGGGGAGCAAGCCTTTCAAACTCATCAAACCTTAAAGGCCGATTGTCCAGCGCACAAGGCAGCCTGAAGCCATAATTGACCAGGTTCTCCTTGCGCGAACGATCGCCCTTGTACATGGCACCCAGCTGCGGGATGGTTGCATGACTTTCATCAATAAACAGTAATCCATCCGGGGGCAGGTATTCAAACAGCGTCGGTGGCGGCTCCCCGGGTTCGCGGCCGGAAAGGTAGCGGGAGTAGTTTTCTATGCCACTGCAATAACCTATCTCCAGGATCATTTCGATATCGAACCGGGTTCGCTGTTCCAGGCGCTGCGCCTCTACCAGCTTGTTATTATGTCGGAAGTATTCAAGGCGATCTGCCAATTCAAGCTTGATAGACTCCACCGCATCCAGTAATCGAGAACGCTCGGTGACATAGTGGGTTTTGGGATAGATGGTAGCCCTGGGAAGCTGGCGTATGACCTCGCCTGTCAATGGGTCAAACCGGGAAATTGATTCTATATGGTCGTCAAACAATTCTATCCGAACAGCCTCACGTTCAGATTCGGCGGGATAGATGTCAATAACATCCCCCCTGACCCGGTAGCTGGCGCGATGCAACTCGATCTCGTTGCGCGTATATTGCATTTCTGCCAAACGCCGCAATACCGTGCGCTGGTCAACCCTGTCTCCCCGATCCAGATGTAATACCATTTTCAGATAGGCCTGTGGATCACCCAGACCGTAAATGGCCGAGACCGTTGCTACGATGATACTGTCGCGTCTCTCCATCAAAGCCTTTGTTGCTGACAGGCGCATCTGTTCGATATGTTCGTTTATAGATGCGTCTTTTTCAATATAGGTATCCGTGGTAGGCACATAAGCTTCTGGCTGGTAATAATCGTAGTACGAAACGAAATATTCAACCGAATTTGACGGAAAAAACTCGCGCATTTCACCATAGAGCTGGGCGGCCAGAGTCTTGTTCGGGGCGAGTATTAACGTGGGTCGTTGTTCTGCCTGGATGATATTGGCAACAGTGAATGTCTTGCCCGAGCCCGTCACCCCAAGAAGAGTCTGGTGTGCCAGCCCTTGTTTAACACCATCAAGCAGGCTTGTTATCGCATCCGGCTGGTCACCGGCGGGTGCAAATGAAGTCTGTAGCTGAAACTGGCCTTTCATGGCTCCATCATCGGCCATCACAATCTTAAACTCCAGCCCGGACGGTTCATGGACTTGGCTAAACATGTATTTATCAAAATAAAACCGTCATATGGATATTCAGTGTTGACCAATACGGGTAACGACAAGTACCATACGCGTCCTGATTATTCCTCGGTAGCTCAGTCGGTAGAGCGGGTGACTGTTAATCACTAGGTCGGCGGTTCGAGCCCGTCCCGAGGAGCCATATTTCCACAGATAATCGACTTCCACTTCGTATCAGTACAAAATCAAAGCCTGGCTTTGATTTCACTTCCCAGAAATGCGGCAAACTCTCCCTTCACCTCAGCATGTTTTAATCCATAATTCATCATGGCCTTCAGATAACCCAGTTTGGAACCACAATCATAGCGGGTGCCTGAAAATTCATACGCCAGAACCGGTTCCTTTTTCAGCAGGGCAGCTATACCGTCAGTCAGCTGGATCTCTCCGCCTGCCCCCTTACCCAGATGGGCCAGATGCTCAAAAATAGAATCTGAAAGGATGTAACGTCCCACCACAGCGAGGTTCGAGGGTGCAACGTCAGGCTTCGGCTTTTCCACGATGGCCTCTATCCTGTGTACGGGACCAGCCACAGGGCTAATGTTTACAATTCCATATTTGTCCGTTTCAGAACGATTTACTTCTTCAATAGCGATAATACTGTGTGGGTGCTGCTGATACACAGCTACCATCTGGCTGAGGCAACCGGTACTATCATCGTCTATCATGTCATCAGGCAAAATTACGGCGAACGGCTCGTTACCAACCAGTGGTTGCGCACATAAAACCGCATGACCAAGCCCCAGCGCTTTTGGCTGATCCACAAATGAACAGCTGATACCAGCAGGCAGGATGTCAGTGAGTGTCTTCAGTAATTCCAGCTTGTTGCGTGCTTCCAGTTCCTGTTCCAGCTCAGCTGCACGGGTGTAATGCTCCTGTATGCTGGTTTTTGTTTTAGAAATAACAAAAATCAGTTCGGTGATACCCGCATTGATGGCCTCTTCAGTCGCATATTGCATAATTGGCTTGTCCACCACCGGTAACATTTCCTTGGCGACAACCTTGGTTGCCGGGAAAAAACGTGTACCAAGTCCTGCTACCGGGAAAACTGCCTTTCTGATCTTCATAAAATCTCAACACTGAGTTATTGGTATAATGTTGCTGGTATTGTTTCTGTTACCGGACTGCTCTAGTAATACAGCCGAATCCAGAAGCTTCCTGATTTTGACTTCATCAAATGTGGCACAGGCAGCCTCCAGTTCGGTAATTATCTCTGAAAGCTGCTTTGCATTTATCTCGGGATGACGGGCAATAAGGATCTTTTCATGTGATGTCCGGATCTTCTGTTCGTCTGCATAAAAAAGTTCTTCGTGTAATTTTTCACCCGGACGCAGACCGGTAATCCTGATGTCAATCTTCCTGTCAACGTATGGATTGGTTAATTTAATCATCTGTTCGGCCAGATAAAGTATCTTTACCGGTGTTCCCATATCCAATACATATATCTCTCCACCCTGCGCCATTACGGCAGACTGCAGGATAAGCTGGCAGGACTCAAGTATCGTCATGAAATAACGGGTAATGTCCGGATGCGTCACTGTGACCGGTCCGCCATTACGAATCTGCTGCTGAAATAGTGGGACCACACTACCATCAGAC
This sequence comes from Klebsiella pneumoniae, assembly GCA_945870865.1. Taxonomy (GTDB): domain Bacteria; phylum Pseudomonadota; class Gammaproteobacteria; order Eutrophobiales; family Eutrophobiaceae; genus Eutrophobius. The sequence continues at coordinate 3,746 of CAMBTO010000042.1, read as the reverse complement.
CCGAGCACATTGCCAAACCTGACAGTAATAAATCGCGTATTGCCACGGGTATTGCGGGTTTCACAATACATCTCTGCCAAACGTTTAGTCGACCCAAGTATATTCACCGGATTGACAGCCTTGTCGGTAGATATCAGGATAAATTTTTCAGCCCTGTGTTTCTCTGCAGCATTTACGGTATAGATTGTGCCAAAGACATTATTTCTGACTGCCTCACGGCTTTCACTCTCCAGTATCGGTACATGTTTATAGGCGGCGGCGTGAAAGATAATCTGCGGTTTATGGATGTTGAAGACCTGATCAATCTTCTCACGATCACAAATATCCGCAAGAACGCCTGTTACCCTGAATTTTTCACTGTAAACGTCAAACTCCTGCAACATCCGGTAAAGATTAAATTCGCTGCGCTCCAGGATAATGATTTGCCGTGGGTTCAGTCCACAAATCTGTCTGCACAATTCAGAGCCTATTGATCCCCCTCCACCGGTGACCATCACCGTCTTGCCGGATATGGCCTTCTGCAGCAGACTCCAGTCCAGTTCTATTCTGTCGCGCCCGAGCAAATCCTCAATTGAAACATCTCTCAACTCCTTCAATGATGGGTTACTGGCGATCATTTCATTCAGCTTGGGCAAGGTCCTGACCGGCAAATTGGTGTTTTTTGATAATTCCACGATCCTCTGCATTTGGTCGTTACTGGCAGAGGGCACGGCTATGACAATAAAATCCGGCGCATATTTTTCTGCATGGACTTTTATCTGGGAGAGTGGCCCCAAAACCCTGATACCATGAATTTCCGACCTGCTTAATGCAGCATTATCATCTATAAATCCAATCGGGGTATAGTTGCCCTCACGCAACATTTCACGGGCCAACATCTCGCCTGCACGTCCTGCACCAATGATGAATATGCGTTTGCCCTGCCCTGATGACCGCAGGTTCAGTGAATGGTCTTTCCATAATCGATAGCCCAGTCGGGGCCCACCCAGCAGGATGATCAGTATCATGGGATAGAGTATCAATACTGATCTTGGCACTCCCTCCAGCCTGAACAGGACAAACAGGCACAGGGTGATAATCATTGCACCCAGTATCGTAGCCCGGAAGATATTCCACAGATCCGGGAGACTGGCGAAACGCCAGATACCCCGGTACAGACTGAAGCGCCAGAATATGGCCGATTGTATTACCAGAACAAATGGCAGTGTATATAGACATACCTCCCATTCAGGAAATGGAAAGGTCATATTGAACCGGATCCACCAGGACGCGAACCAGGCGAACATCGCGATACCCAGGTCATGTAAGATGACCAGCAAGCGATTACTGATTATAAGCCTAGATTTCATCCAGCCCTGTTACCATTTATATGATTATTGTATTTACCCTGCACCAGCAACCAGATACTGCCATTAAGCAGATATATCCCTCCGGTTATCCACCAGGCATAAACCTGAAATGTGTTAACCATAAAGGCAGCCGGTACTAGTATCAACAGATTAACTGAAATTACTGCACAGGTCAGCTGTTTATGGCTCATTCCCATCTGGACCAACCTCTGATAGGCATGTTGTCTGTGCGCCAGGTACCAGGTTTCCCCGGACACAACACGCTTGACAAGGGTCATTGTCGTATCACAGATGAAAATAGACAGCAGTACGAGCCAGACAGGAATTGGAACTGCAATACTGACATCCGATGCCAGCGCCACAGCACCAAACACCAGACCTACCAGACAACTTCCTGCATCGCCCATGAATATCCTTGCGGGGGGCCAGTTCCAGATCAAAAAGCCCGATGTTGCGGCAGAAACGACCATAAGAAGTATCGCCATCCCCTGCTCGCCTGCATTACCTAAAAACCATGCACCTACAACCGCAGTAATGACAGCCTGGGACCCGGCCAATCCATCTGTTCCATCCATAAAGTTGTACAAATTAATCAACCACATGATCCCGCCTATAGCAATAACCATATAAACAAGTCTCGAATAATCTGTCAGCTGGGAAACACCTGTTATCCAGAGTGTTGCCCAGATTGAACACAACAGATATGTCAAACCGCGCCAGTGCGCAGGCAGTCCCCGTCGATCATCAATCCAGCCTGTTACAGTGACCACTAACGCTGCTGGCTCCATGGCCATAAAAAAATCCCGTGAGACGAGACCAGTCAGATACAGCAGAAAAAGCATAACGAAAACCAGAAGTGCTATAGTCGATCCACCGCCTCTGGGGGTAGCCTGTGTATGCAAGCTGCGATGATTGGGATGATCAAGGATGGCGTTTTTCAGTGCATAGTAGCGTATCCAGCCAGTAACTAACCAGGCGAAGACTACCACCAGTAAATATGTGGAGATAACTGCCATGCCATTCCAGACCGGCAAAATCATAACGGGCATGATCCCTTATTGATGATATCAAGGGTCATCGGTTACGAATAAACCAGTTTACGGTTCTCTGGATAGCTACAGCTGATGTGAATGGAGGTGACCAGTGCAATTCCGATCTGAGCTTGTTATCGTCAATCGCGAGCGAACGATACAACTTTTCAACAGTTTCAGACTTGCCCAGCAAACGGGCGATAATTCGAACCAGCGGAAGTGGCATGTAGAATAAACGTGGCGGTTTGCCCATCGCCCATGAAAGCTCCTGGACCAGACGGGTGGTAGACATGTCATCGTCCTTCACCAGAAATTCGGCATTATTGACGCACTCTGATTTTACAAGTAATTCGATAATGTCGCATAAATTCTCCACGTATATCATGCTTCGTTCATTTCCCACCCGGGCAAATGGCATCCACCACCCGTTCCAAACCATTTTCATCAATCGGTAAAAATTCGCCTTTACCCCCGGACCATAAACCAGCGGCGGTCGGAGAATGACATACTGCATATCGCTGTTCCGACAAATTTCCCGAAGAGAATTTTCTGCTTGCAGTTTGCTATGACTATAGGGATCGATGGCTGACAATCGGCTGGACTCATTTAACACAGCATCCTTATCGGCTGATAAACCTGTGTGTTCACCGTGTACCTTAACGGTGCTAAGGAAAATAAAACGCTTGATACCTCTTCCAATGGAGGCAGTTGCAAGTTCCCGGGTCCCGCGAGTATTCACCTGAACATATTCAGAGTGAACGATATTTTCCCTGTGTGCAATTCCGGCAAGATGAACTACCACATCAATCCCGGTCAATAATCGCTGATAGTCATTATCGGTAGCACCGGAACAATAACAAACGGAATCGACCAAATCGGGTATCGCCAGTTTATTGCGGGTATCGCGGATGGCTGCACGAACCTGATAACCCCTTTCCAGCAAAAGCCTGATCAGATGGGTCCCGACAAATCCCTGCGCGCCCGTTACCTGTACCATCGTCATTACCGGAAAGTCCGGTCTCAGCTGACCGAATTGTGTCGGCCAAAATCATCATCCAGACGGACGATATCATCTTCCCCCAGATAATCACCGGACTGCACCTCGATTACTTCCAATGGAATCGAATGTCGATTTTCCAGTCTATGTTTCGCACCCAGAGGGATATAGGTAGATTCATTCACTTTCAGATCAAAAATCCGATCTTCGCAGGTAACCGTTGCTATACCTTGTACAACTACCCAATGCTCGGCGCGCCTGTTATGCAATTGCAAAGACCGCTTTTTGCTCGGGTTGACTACCAGTCGCTTGACCTGGTAACACTCTCCTGAATCCAGGGATTCATAACTGCCCCAGGGACGATATACG
>CAMBTO010000041.1 GCA_945870865.1 Klebsiella pneumoniae | reverse complement strand
GTAATGATCAAGGCCTTGACCTGTTCGGTCACTTCATGCGGCGAGAGTCCGGTCTTCTGCTGCATCATCTGCCATTCATAATCATTCACACTGAGCCAGCTGGCCTGTTCAATAAACCGGCGCAGATCTTCACCATCGAACATCGGCATGCCCTGACCCGGGTCAAACATAAACGGGATATCTGCCTGCTGGAACTGATTCGCATGTTCGATCATGCCATCACGCCCATCTGGCGAGATGATGCCCAGGGTGATACCGACCGCATCGCTGACCTTGTTATGGTGGGAAAACGCCATCGCCCCCGGATGAAATGCGGTGATCTGGTTATCATCCAGATCGGTCGTAATAAACGCCTGTCCGGTAAACACATCATCTATTACCTTCACATGCGTCCTTGCTATTCCGTTGTTGTCCATCCACTCGGCATAGATACCAAAGTCACTACCAACCGTACCCATCGGCAGTCCATCGCCTTTCAACAATTGCAGATTGTAGGCAATATTGCCGGCGCAACCACCAAACTCGCGACGCATCTGCGGTACCATAAAAGACACATTCAATATGTGCACCTTCTCCGGCAGGATATGGTTCTTGAACTGGTCCGGGAACATCATAATGTGATCATAGGCAAATGATCCGCATATCAACGCAGTCATGCAAATATTACTCCATTGGTTATTTTTAATTTTTTTGTTTTTTGTACGGCAGGTGCGAACCGTTGCAACACATCTGCCAGATATTTTCCGGTATAGGATCGCTTGTTTGTAGCAACCTGCTCCGGCGTACCGGTGACAAGCACTTCCCCTCCCTTGTCACCACCTTCGGGACCAAGATCAATAATCCAGTCGGACGTCTTGATTACATCCAGATTATGTTCTATGACAACGACAGTATTTCCATGATCTCGCAGGCGGTGCAATACTTCGAGTAACTGTTTGATATCATGAAAATGCAGGCCAGTTGTGGGCTCATCCAGTATGTACAGGGTCTTGCCGGTATCGCGCTTGGACAGTTCCCTGGATAACTTGATACGCTGTGCCTCACCACCGGACAAGGTGGTCGCGTTCTGGCCAAGCGTGATATAGGACAGGCCCACATCCAGCAGTGTTTGCAGTTTACGGGCGATGACCGGGACAGCATCGAAAAACACCCGGGCATCCTCGACCGTCATCTCCAGTATCTCCTGGATATTCTTGCCCTTGTAGCGGATATCCAGTGTCTCCCGGTTATAACGCTTGCCCTTGCATACATCACAAACCACGTAAATGTCCGGCAGAAAATGCATCTCGACCTTGATTAAACCATCACCCTGGCAAGCCTCACAGCGACCCCCTTTCACATTAAAACTGAAACGGCCCGGATTATAGCCACGTGATCTCGCCTCCTGTGTAGCGGCAAACATGTCACGTATCGGCGTGAACAGTCCGGTATAGGTGGCGGGGTTCGAACGCGGTGTCCTGCCTATCGGGCTTTGATCAATATCAACTATCTTGTCCAGCTGTTCCAGTCCGCGTATGTTCTTGTGCGCAGCAGGACTGACGTTGCTACCATTCAGCTCGCGTGCCACGGATCGATACAAGGTGTCGTTGATCAGCGTCGACTTGCCTGAACCGGACACACCGGTAATACAGGTCATCAGTCCAACCGGAATCTCGACGCTGATATTTTTCAGATTGTTGCCACTGGCCTCGATGATTTCCAGTACATGCTTTTGGTCAAACGGCGTCCGCTTCGGGGGTATGTCGATACGGGTACGACCGGACAGATAACTGCCGGTCAACGACCCGGTATGTCTCGCGACCATTGCCGGCGTGCCCTGCACGACCACCTTACCGCCATGCACTCCCGCACCCGGTCCCATATCAATAACATGATCGGCGGCGTTGATCGCCTCTTCGTCATGTTCAACCACAATAACGGTATTGCCCATATCACGCAGGCGCTTCAACGTTTCCAGTAAGCGGCTGTTATCGCGTTGATGCAGACCGATGGACGGTTCATCCAGCACGTACATCACACCGACCAGACCGGCGCCGATCTGGCTGGCAAGCCGTATACGTTGCGCCTCACCGCCGGACAGGGTCTCGGCACTGCGATTCAGCGTCAGATAATCGAGGCCCACGTTGACCAGAAACTGCAGGCGCTCGCGCACTTCCTTCAGGATTTTTTCGGCGATCTCGCCGCGTTTGCCTTTCAGTTTGAACGCCGTGAAATAATCATAAATCTGGATAATGGGCATCGCCGTCAGTGCGGGTAATGACTTGTCGCTGATAAAAACATTTCTGGCCGCCAGATTCAGGCGGGTGCCTTCACAATCCGGGCACGGCTTGCTACTGCGGTATTTCAGCAACTCTTCCCGAACCATGATCGAATCGGTCTCGCGGAACCGACGCTCCATGTTCGGAATGATGCCCTCGAAACTGTGACTGCGTTTGGTAAAACCACGGCCGCCACTGATGTATTTGAACTCGATCTGTTCGTCCTTGCTGCCGTAGAGGATGAGCTTCTGGACCTTTTTCGAGATGTCCCGGAACGGAGTGTCAATATCAAACTTGTAATGTTCCGCCAGCCCCTTGATTAACTGGAAATAGTACGCATTGCGGCGGTCCCACCCTCGTACGGCCCCACCCGGCAGACTGAGTTCGGGCTGTTGCACGACCAGTTGCGGGTCAAAAAACTGGACCACGCCGAGTCCGTCACAAGCGGGACAGGCACCGGTCGGATTGTTGAACGAAAACAGGCGTGGTTCGAGTTCGCTGATACTGTAGCCGCAGCTCGCACAGGCAAACCGTGCAGAGAAAACGATATCGGCCTGTTCCGGCTTGTCCATAAAGGCAATGATTGCCAGACCACCGGACATTCGCGTAGCCGTTTCGACCGATTCGGCCAGCCGCAGACTGATGTCCTCGCGCATGCGGAACCGATCAACTACCACTTCAATCGTATGTTTTTTATACAGATCAAGCTCGGGCACCTGATCCAGTTCGGTGACCTTGCCATTGATCCTGGCACGGATGAATCCCTCACTGCGCAGACGATCCAGCAATTGCAGATGTTCACCCTTGCGCTCCTGGATGACCGGGGCCAGCAACATCAGGCGTTCATCGCCCGGTATTGCCATGATGGAATCGACCATCTGGCTGACCGTTTGTGCCTCCAGTACCAGACCATGCTCGGGACATCGTGGTTCTCCCGTTCGTGCAAACAACAGGCGCAGATAATCGTAGATTTCAGTGATCGTACCGACGGTCGAGCGCGGGTTGTGCGAGGTCGATTTCTGTTCAATTGATATGGCCGGAGACAGACCGTCAATATGGTCGACATCCGGCTTCTCCATGATCGACAGGAACTGTCTGGCATAGGCGGAAAGTGATTCCACATAACGGCGTTGTCCTTCCGCATAGATGGTATCAAATGCCAGCGAAGACTTGCCGGAACCGGATAATCCGGTAATCACCACCAGCTTGTCACGCGGGATATCCAGATCGATATTCTTGAGATTATGCGTCCTTGCACCCCTGATATGTATAGTATCCATTTAACCTTTTCGCCAACCGGAATAAACTGCTAATATTAAATTGATTCTCTCATGATACGCAAAAGAGAATTGGATAATTATTCAAAAGCAAGGAGAAAAATCATGGCAAGAGGCATAAACAAAGTCATTCTGGTAGGAAACCTGGGAAATGACCCGGATGTGCGTTATACCGCAGGAGGCGCGGCTATCGCCAATGTCAGTATTGCTACCACCGAGGGATGGAAAGACCGTGAATCCGGTGAAATGCAGGAGAAGACGGAATGGCACAAGGTGGTATTTTTTGGCAAACTGGCCGAAATTGTAGCGGAATATGTAAAAAAAGGTTCCCAGATTTATATTGAGGGCAGATTACAGACCCGCAAATGGCAGGACAAGGAAGGAAACGAGCGTTATACGACCGAAATTGTAGCCAATGAAATGCAGATGTTGGGTGGACGCAGTTCCGGTGGTGGTGGCCCCGGTGCCAATCCAGAGCGAGAGCGGCCTGCCCCGTCTGAAGGCAGCAACCAGCCATCCAGATCTTCAGCACGCCCGGCTGCAGATCAAAACTTCGTCGACGACGATATCCCGTTCTAGTCGACTGCTACAGTGTTCCCGGGACGGATTTAAATCCGTCCCGGTTTTTCGTCAGGGTTTTTCGCGTTTGATATCCCGTAACATTATCGGTCGCCCTATCCCGTAACCCTGGGCATAATTCACGCCGATTTTTGCCAGTATCACCCGTATCGCCTCATTTTCAACAAATTTGGCGATGGTGGCCTTACCCATGACCTGACCTATCTGGTTGATCGAATGTACCATCGACTGATCTATCGGGTCCTGCACGATATTGCGGATAAACGACCCGTCGATTTTCAGGAAATCGACCGACAAATTTTTCAGATAACTGAACGATGACAACCGGTTAGCGGATACACTGACCGCCATCGGATTACGATCGCGTGTAAGGCACAGGATCTACGCTATCTGGCACTGTTCGTTGCGGACCAGCAGGTCAATCATCGCGTCTATTTCGTCATCACCCTGGAAAAGATCAGCAATGGAGACGAGTCCGACGTCCTGCTCAGTGTAGCTGCATAACACAGTAAACGCCTGGTTGAAAAACAGAATCTTGCCGTCATCCATCCTCGCAATAAACGCGGGCAAGGGGTTATGTTCAAATAACCAGATGAGACCGTCGAGTTGCCGTGATGCGGCCCCCCCGACGTTCAGTAATTCTGCAGTACTATGGATCAAACGCGACTCCAGTTGGTTTTATGGCCAGTTTCGGTCAGGTGTTACAGTATGTATCGCCAGAATATATCATTTCGTGTAGTGACGGCATATCACCGAAGCAACTCTAGCGGGACCGGCGGATAATTATGGTAAAACGTTGCAAATATTCGGGAAAAATGAAGAAAATCAACCCGGTTACTAGCAGGTTCATAATTCCAATCAGCAGGTAAATCTGCGGGATGGTCATGGCCAGTTTGATAAAACCAATGACGAGTAAAGCGGATGCAACCATAAACAGGGCATTCAGAATATTGTTGGCTGCGATGGTGCGCGAGCGGAATGCTGGAATGGAACGGTTCTGGATCATCGCATATAAAGGAACGATATAGATTCCCCCGAAAAAGCCGATACAGACCAGATCGGAAATTATGCGCCAGTTTGTCATCACGGACAGGAACTGCATTGGGCCCACCACACCGGGACTGACCGTCACCGGGTCACCGATCAGAAACAGGTCAATCGCAAACAGCGTCAGGCCGAGCGCACCAACCGGTACCAAACCCGGTTCGATGTGTCCGCGCGACAGGCGTTCACATAACAATGAGCCACTGCCGATACCGAGCGAGAATGCCGTCAATAACAGTGTTGCGACCAGTTCATCGCCACCTAGCACATCGCGAGTGTAGGTAGGTACCAGTGACAGGTAACTGGCCCCGAGAAACCAGAACCAGGAAATCGCTATCATCGCGATAAAGGTGTCCTTTTCAACGATAGACTGACGCAGGATACACCAGGTCTGGCGGAACAGGTTCCAGTCTATCTGGATCGTGGAATCTGCGGGCTCCGCCTCCGGAATGAACCGGCTGGCATACCAGCCGGCAAGCGCGACAATAATCAGCAATGCAGATACGAGATAGATTCCGTAACCTTCGATTGCCACCAGAATTCCCCCGATGATCGTGCCTCCCAGAATAGCCAGATAGGTGGCCATCTGGACCAGACCATTCGCCCCTGTCAGTTCCGACAATTGCAGATGCTGTGGCAGTATCCCGTATTTCAGCGGCCCAAAAAATGTGGAATGTGTTCCCATCAAAAATAATACTGTCATCAATATGGTCACATTGCCGGTGGCAAATCCGGGAATCGCCAGCCCCATAATGATGATTTCGGCCAATTTTACATATCGTACTATCATGGACTTTTCATATTTATCTGCCAGTTGTCCCGCTAGTGCAGAAAACAGGAAATAAGGCAGGATAAACAGTCCGCCCGCCATGATGACCAGGATACTGCTATTGATAGTCGCCTGATCTGCCAGTGTAAAGGCAATAAAGATGACCAGGGAATTCTTGTAGATATTGTCATTGAAGGCCCCCAGAAACTGGGTGCAAAACATCGGCATGAAACGCCGGGTAGTGAGCAGACTAAACTGGCTCATGGACTTGAATATTCTTTAATGCCATATTGGCGTTTAACAATGATATTCATCTGTTCGGTTGGAGGATAGTATAGCGATTGTGACACATATTAATCTGTTAAAGAAACGCAGAACCAAAATCGTGGCCACCATCGGGCCGGCTTCGGCATCGGCAGAAATCATCGAACAACTGGTCAGCGCTGGTGTCAATGTATTCCGCCTGAACATGTCCCATGGTAACCATGAGTTTCACCTTAATAGTTACCGGCTGATCCGCGAGCAAGCTGCCCGCGTTGGTCTGCCCGTTTCCATACTGGCGGATCTGTGTGGCCCGAAAATCCGCGCCGGCAAGTTTAAAGGTGGTGAAATCCAGCTGGTCTCCGGCACAGGGTTTTATTGCTGTGATGGTAGGGTATATGCTTGCCACAGACGTCTCGTAATCGGGTGAATTGATTTTGCCCTACTCAAGGTAAACAGAAATTTATTTCTACAGGAGATCATGATGCGACCCGCACAACGGACGGACATAACCAGAACAATGCAATTCATGAATTTAATAAGATATCTACTGCAGTTGATTCTGGTGCTTGTTCCGGTTATATCCCAGGCACAGACTGGCAAGTTTAATATTGAGGAAATAACCATCAGCGGACTTCACGCTGCCATACAGAACGGAGACACCACTTGTAAGGAAGTTGTCCAGAACTACATCAACAGGGCAAAGGCTTACAATGGTGCCTGTACCGTACTGGTGACAAAGGATGGTGATCCCATCGAACAGGCCCTGGGTAATATGCGGACCGGGTCTCGGGTAAAATTCCCGACGCAGACAGTCGCCGTCGACAAGGTACTGCCTGATCTGGACAAGTATGAAGGTCTGCCACTGGATCTGGGACGTATGGAACCAACCATTTCCGATGCAAACGTTAAGCAACAATTCGGAATGCGGATGGGTGTACCCAAGGCCGGACAACTGAATGCACTGGAGATGCTCAACATACGCGGTGAACGTTCGGTGTCATGCCAGCTCGAATGTGACAAACATCCTTCAACGGGTGCATTACCGGCAAGTTGCCCCGCAGAATGTGATGCATTCAGAAAACAGCCAGACGCCCTTGAACTGGCCGCAGAACTGGATGCGAAATATGACAAGAACCCGCCACTCGCCGAGAAGCCCTTATACTGTGTCAATTTCTCGTACAAGAACTGGTATGACGCGACCGATATGCGTGCCACAGGCGGTAATGATGTGAACTTTGCCATGGATGCGCCGAAAGTGGATTCTCCAGACATCAAGAAACTGAAAGACGCCGGTGCGATCATGTTTGGCGTCGCCACAGCAGCGAGGACCGGACTGGGATTTGATGGCCCGGAAAAGGAAAAGACCTATCTGCCCGATGGTAACTATGCCTACGCCACCTGGGGCGGACAAGCTTGTAATCCTTATGATACTGAACGCGTCACCCGTGGCACCAGCGCCGGTTCAGGTGTATCTGTCTCGGCAAACATGGTGCAGTGTTCCATCTGCGAACAGGGCAGCGCCTCCTGCAAGGGCCCGGCATCCAGAAACAATGTCGTCAATATGCTGACCACACGTGGCATCATGATGCATGGCGGTATGAACAGCCAACGTCTTGGTGACCGGGCCGGTATTCATTGCCGCACGGTGGGTGATATAGCTACCGTGCTTGATGCCATCAAGGGCTACAAGGATGGTGATATGTATACCGCCATTCCGAAAGGCCTGATACCGGATGTACCATATACTACGTTCCTGGTAACAGCAGACAATTTAGACAAGAAACCGCTGCAAGGTTTGCGTCTGGGTATGGTCGCCGAATTCATGGGCAGACATACGAAAAATGACGAGGCCATCATCGACCAGATCAGCAATGAGGTGAAAACAGTTTTACGTGACAAGCTGGGTGCCGAACTGGTGCAATCGACTGATCCACAGTACAAGTCAGATCCGGAAGTACCGGTCATGCACTATACCTTTGAAGACGCCATCTCGGACATACTGGCGCATAACTTACCGGAATACTTCTGGCAGAAGGACCGCAATGGCGAACTTGAATTTGCGGTGCCGGGCTGGGACGTCACCACGGTTGACTATGCCATTGCACTGGCCATGGGCAAGGCCCCACTGTCTCCTAAACTGAACCTGCGCAGACTGAGCAAGGATCTCGACAACTTCAAGAGTCCATTCACCGTCAACAAGTATCTGATGGAGCGCGGCGACCGGCGTGTATTCAACTGGGAAACCTTTGTAGCCAATTCCAAATTCCAGGATGAGGCGCACCGTGCCGAGTCTGTCAATGCGGTCGGCCAGCAGGATCTGCTTGGCGACATTACCTCGATCAGTTATCTGAAGATGCAAACGGCGTTGCGCCTGATAGTACTGAAGGTCATGTATGAAAATGACATCGATGCGTTCGTCAATCCGGAGGTTACGTTGCCACATTACAAACTGGGTGGCCCGGGTGAGCCGTCAGCGGATGGTCGCGATGTGGCGAGTTGCTGCGCACAGTTCACTGCCTTGCTCGGTGGGCCAGAGATTGATGTGCCGGCCGGTTACAACCAGATAATCTATGAACCAAAATATCAGCTCAGCAAGGACAAGAAGCGCTATATCTCTGTGACGGGAACTGAAAAGTCGATGTTGCCGATACCGATGCCGATCAGCATGATGATCTGGGGCGGCCCGGGTACAGACGCGGACATTATAAAGATAGCGTCGGCCTATGAGGCTGCGACACACCACAGGGTACCACCACCTGATTTTGGACCAGTCGCTGATAAATAAAATATGAAACCACTATCGACCGGTCATGTGCCTTGCGGTTACATGACTGGTCGATAGTTTTTGAGATGATTTTTTTATAGCCCGCTGTACACCGGGCGGGATAGAGCAGTAGATTATCTTAATCTGTAGACAGGCAGGGCACCGTCAGCGGCAGTCTGGTATCTCACGCTAAAATCATTAAAGGCCTTCAACGCATCGTTGATGTCCTTATCATGGCGGATGAAGAAGGAACTGAAGCCGCAACGTTTTAAATAGAACAGCTGATCGCGCAACACATCCCCCACAGCACGCAGGTCGCCCTTGAATCCGTAACGATCGCGCATCAGACGCGCATGACTGTAACAACGACCATCCTTGAATGCAGGGAAATCCAGCGCTACCAGACTGAACTGCCCCAGATCTGCGGCGAGTTCATCCACCCGATCATCACCGTTCAGACATACCGCCAGGTTGCCAGCCCTGCCCTTCAGCGCATCACGGTTCTGTTTCCAGTAACTGAACGGAACGATAATGTCACCGTCCGGTAGCACCTGTCCGGCTTCAACGGTGTCAAGACGGCTCCAGTTGTCCTCGATTATCTGATTGTCCTTTATAACTCGCACCTGACCTATGCTCCTTCCGTCTGTACCACAGCACTGTTGTAAACACGTTGTTTGAACGGCTCTATACCAACCCGGCGATACGTTTCCAGAAAACGTTCATCTTCATGGCGATGCTCCACGTAAACATCCAGGATCTTGCCTATCGTGTCAGCCACCTCACACTGGGCAATGGCCGGCCCCAGACGGTCACCCAGGGTGGCGTCATTTGAGGGTGAACCACCGAGCGTCAGCTGATAAAACTCTTCACCCTTCTTGTCGACACCGAGAATACCGATATGACCGACATGGTGATGGCCACAGGCATTCATGCAGCCGGACATCTTGATCTGGATATCACCGATATCGTGCAGGTAGTCCATATCATCAAACTTCTTGTTGATCTGGTTGGCGATGGGAATTGATCCGGCATTCGCCAGTGAACAGAAATCGAGGCCAGGACAGCAGATCATATCGGTCAAGAGGCCGATATTGGGCGTAGCCAGATTCTGTGACTTCAGTGCCGTCCACAATGCATACAAGTCACCCTGCTTCACATGGGCGAAGACCAGGTTCTGGTCGTGGGTCGCCCGGATTTCACCGCAGCTGTATTGATCGGCGAGATCGGCAATAAATTCCATCTGCGTGTCGGTCACATCGCCCGGCGGTATGCCGGGCATCTTCAGCGAGATAAACACACCACGATAACCCGCTACCTTGTGCGGTTTTACATTACGTTTGACCCAGTTGGCAAATGCGGTGTCTGATACCAGTTTCTCGTCAAAAGTTTTATCAGTAGCAGCGTTGCTGTCATAGGCGGGATCAAGGAAATACTTCTTCACCCGATCAATTTCCTTCTGGTCAAGTAACAGGACGGAATCTCTGATTTGCAGCCACTCCTGCTCAACCATTTCCGCGAATTTTTCCGGGCCAATGGCCTTGACCAGGATCTTGATACGCGCCTTGTGAATATTGTCACGGCGTCCAAACAGGTTATACACCCGCAGGATAGCCTCCAGGTAGGACAGCAGGTATTTCTTCTCCAGGAAATCCTTGATGAACGCACCGATATACGGCAGACGACCCAGACCGCCACCAACGAGTATGCGGAAACCGACCTCACCCTGGTCGTTTTTTACTACATTGATACCGATATCATGCACCTGCACGGCGGCGCGATCGGTTGCGGCGCCGGAAACTGCAATCTTGAACTTCCTGGGTAGATAGGAAAACTCCGGATGGAAGGTCGACCACTGGCGGATGATTTCACAATACGACCGCGGATCCTCGATCTCATCTGCGGCCACCCCGGCAAAATGATCCGAGGTGATATTACGTATGCAATTACCTGAGGTCTGGATGGCGTGCATCTCGACACTGGCGAGATCAGCCAGGATGTCTGGCACGGTCTCCAGCCTCGGCCAGTTGTACTGGATGTTCTGGCGCGTGCTGAAATGACCATAACCCTTGTCGTATTTACGGGCGATATGGCCTAGCATTCTTAATTGTGCCGAAGAGAGCAACCCGTATGGTATCGCAACACGCAACATCGGCGCGTACCGTTGTATATAAAGGCCGTTCATCAGACGCAGCGGTCTGAACTCATCTTCAGACAATTCACCGGCGAGAAAACGCCGGGTCTGATCCCGGAACTGCTCTACGCGCTCGTTTACAATAGTCCTGTCATATTCGTCGTATATATACATCGTCGCTCTTTAATCTGTCAGATTGTGGTGTTTATCAGGGGTGCAAAAGATAACAATAAATTTATATTCATTAAAGTAATATATATAAATATAGATATAACCATTGGTATTGCCTGGAGAGCTAAACAGCCAGATTTGGCATTATATGCCAGAAAAACAGACTTTCAGAGAATAAGACAGGCGTTTGTCACCGAGACAAACAGGATCAGACAGTGTACTCACCAGCAACCCGGGCGAACCCGGGTCCGTTACATCCTAGAGAAACTTATAGTGCGCTATCAAGGCACGTCCCTTGCGGGTAACGTAGCCTTCAGCATCGATAAAGCCGCGCATCTTTGCCTCGGGATACAATGAATTCGGTTTGTGTTTGGGCAAATATACCAACCCATCACCATAGCGATACTGCAGTATCATCGCGATCTGGGATTCTGGTTCCTGCCGCTCTACTGGATTTTGTTTTAATGCAAACATATCTGTTACTTCCCCGCCTCCGGACATTTATACTGATTTCTCAAGTTTTTTCAGTAAATTAAGTGATTACATGGGGTTATATAATTCATCTTATTAAGATTGTCAATAGAATCATATAAATCCTTGTTCATCTTGACATTACCCATCTGAAAAATGCTGCACCGGCGAAATGACTTTAAAGATGGATTCAAGATAACAGTGCCAGCTTGCGAAAATATCAGCGTTATTGATATTTGCTACTCAGGCTCATGCCGAAGTGCCAGGTATTCATGGCTCTGCATCTCGACAAGTCGGCTGATCGTCCTTTCAAAACTGCTGGCCAGACGCTTGCCCACATACAGCACCCCGACCGGGACTGCCGCCGTCATGATCAGCTTTACGTTGCGATCGTAAAACTCGTCGACCAGCGTCATCAACCGTCTGGCCTGGTCATTCTGGTCCTCACCCAACTGCGGGATATTTGCGATCAACACGGTCTGGAACAACCGGGCCAGTTCGATGTAGTCGGCCGGGCCGCGCGGACCGTCACAAATCGCACGGAATTCAAACCATACCACCCCGTCTGCACAACGCACGGTTTGAATGTTGCGACCTTCAATCTCGATTTGAGCACCTGTATTGCCTGTGTCCGGTGCCAGATGGGTAAAGGCGGTTTCAAGAACCTGACCCGCACGCTCGTCCAGCGGATAGTGAAAGATCTCCGCGCTATCGAGGAAGCGAAGACGGTAATCAATGCCGGAATCAACGTTGATCACCTGACAATGCTGCTTTAGCAATTCTATGGCAGGCAAAAACCTGTCCCGTTGCAGGCCGCCCGCATAAAGATTGTCCGGATGCTGGTTTGAGGTCGCTACCAGCGTGACCCCGCGCTCGTACAGGGCCTCCAGCAGGCCGCTGAGCAGCATTGCATCGGTGATATCGGACACATGGAATTCATCAAAACAGATGACCCGGGCCTGTCTGGCAAAACCATCTGCCACCTTGTGCAGCGGGTTTTCGATATTCTTCAGCGTCTTCAGCTCATGATGCACACGCTGCATGAAGCGGTGGAAGTGGATACGTAACTTGCGGTCGAGAGGCAGGCTGTCAAAAAACGCATCGACTATCCGTGTCTTGCCCCGGCCTACCCCGCCCCAGAAATACAGCCCCCGCACACCCGGGCTGCGACCGCCAGGTAAATATTGTCGCAGTCGTGCGTAGATACCTGTGCCCGAATCATCGCTGGCCAGCAATTCATCATACAGCTGCTGGGTTGCCTGCACCGCCTGCTGCTGGGCCGGATCGGCCACAATCTCGCCGTCCCGCAGTCCTTGCTGGTAACGCTCCAAGGGTGTTTGTCTGTTCATGCCTGGGTCAATCTGCTTAATCTCATCTTTGCGCCGATGGATTATATGCGATTTGGCCCGGGCATGTAGCCATGTCTTGAGACGGGGACTAAGATTCAGAACAACTCTATCTGGTTTTTCTGTTTTGCAGTTCGCCTGAACAGCGAGGTCTCCAGCAATACATCCGTGCGGTTCAAACCAAGGCGTTCACATATCGCACGAAACCGCTGCTCAATGATTGCCGCGTAGATCCCGTTACCACGCATGCGCGAGGCGAACTCCGGATCATTGTCACGCCCGCCACGGATGTCGCGAACCCGATTCATGACATGGCTGGCCTTCAGCGGATAATGGGTTTGTAACCATGTCCGGAACAACTGTTTAACCTCGTGCGGCAACCGCAGCATCACATAACCGGCACTGATCGCCCCGGCTTCGGCCGCGCGGGTCAGCACCGTTTCCATCTCCGGATCATTTAACACCGGAATGACCGGGGCAAACATCACACCGACCGGGACGCCGGCCTGTTTCAACTTCGAGATCGTCTCCAGCCTGCGCCAGGGGGCGGTTGCTCGAGGCTCCATCTTGCGCGCAAGGTCCCCATCCAACGTGGTAACCGAGACAAATACCTGGATCAGCCGTTTGCGTGCCAGCTCGGTCAGGATATCGAGGTCGCGCTCGATCAGACAGGATTTAGTAACGATGGTGAGCGGATGGTTAAACTCATTCAGCACCTCCAGCAAGGATCGGGTGATCTGCCAGTCACGTTCGATGGGCTGATAGGGATCGGTATTGCTGCCGAGTGCAATGGGCGTACATTTATAGTTACGCTTGCTGAGCTCTGCCCTTAATAATTTTGCGGCGTCCGGCTTGGCAAACAGCCGGGTCTCAAAATCAATACCTGGCGAGAGGTCCATATAGGCATGTGAAGGACGTGCATAACACTAGATACAACCATGCTCACACCCACGATACGGGTTGATAGACGCCTCAAAGGGGATGTCAGGCGACTGGTTATGGCTGATGATGGTCTTCGGGTGTTCCTGTGTGACGGTGGTCTGCACTGCTTCAGGCAGATCCATGCCGTCCCAGCCATCATCAACCGCGTTACGGGTCGTGTCCAGAAAACGGGTATCGGGACTTTCCGGGGTACCCCGACCACGGATAACATTATTAATAGTGTCTTTTTTCACCGCGACGCCTGCCTGTTACCCTCTGTGAATCAGACCGGTGCCAGGGCCATACCCGGACAGCGAGTGAGAAAAATAAACCAGTATTCCGGTATACTTCATTGAGATGCTTGCCATAAAACGGTATTTAACCCCTGTACTTACATTTATATAGACCCGACACACAGAATTCATTATAAATAATATATGTTCCCACCCATAGTGTCTGATATCGCCCTGCTTGCCATACTTGTGCTGCTGATCGGGCTGCTTCTTCGCCAAAAATCAGCAGGTCAGGGTGATACCACGCGTGTAGATGTGCGTCTTGAGGAACAGACCCGGCGTCTGGGCCAACTGGAAGACCGACTGGGCGATCTGAAACTATCCCAGCAGGATGCCGCGGCGCAGTTGCGCGAAAGGCTGATCACCTCGTTTGCCGAGCTGCGCGAGGAATTACGTACCATCCTGTCGGATCACAATACCCGCTTTGAACAGCGTCAGGCCGATTCGGCAAAGACACAGTCTGAATCGCTGCAAACCGGTATAAGCAACCTGCAAAAACAAATCGGTGACTACCTGAACCGTTACAGCGAGGATCTCGGCAAACGCATGGAAGGTCTGACGCTGAAAACCGATGAACGGTTGCAGCAGATCTCCGGTCAGGTCGAAAAACGGCTGACCGAAGGTTTCGAGAAGACCACAGCCACCTTCGCCGATATCCTCAAACGTCTGGCCCTGATAGACGAGGCTCAGAAGAAGATTACCGAATTATCCACCAATGTAGTCAGTTTACAGGAAATCCTGGCAGACAAGCGATCGCGCGGGGCATTTGGTGAGGTGCAATTGAACGCACTGGTCGCCAATGTGATGCCCGAGCATACCTACAATATCCAGTACACCTTTCCAAACGGCAGTATTGCCGATTGCGTGCTGTTCCTGCCGGAGCCGACCGGCACTATTGCCATTGATTCAAAATTTCCGCTGGAGTCTTACCGGCGCATGACGGACATCTCCGTGGCCGATGCCGACCGGAAGACGGCCGAGCGTCAGTTCAGGCAGGACATCAACAAGCACATTCAGGACATATCCACCAAATATATTATCCCGGGCACCACGTCTGACGGTGCCATGATGTTTATCCCTGCCGAGGCCGTGTTCGCCGAGATCCATGCGCATTATCCGGATCTGGTGGAGAAGGCGCATGTCGCGAGGGTGTGGATGGTGTCCCCCACGACATTATGGGCGATACTGAATACCTCGCGCTCGGTGCTGCGCGATGCAGCCACGCGTGAACAGGTCCATATCATCCAGGAACATCTTGGCCTGCTGGGTAAGGATTTTGGCCGATTCCAGAAGCGAATGGACGATCTGGAAAAACATATCAAGATGGCACATGAAGATGTCGAGAACGTCAATATCTCGGCACGCAAGATCACGGCACGCTTTGAAAAAATCGAGCGTGTAGAGTTGACACATGAAAAGAACCTCGCCGCCGGTTTGCTGTCCGCCGAGGATAATGATAAGACCGGGCAGGATTGAGCAGCGTGCGCACACTGAAGGCGATCATTCTGGATATGGACGGTACGATTGCAGATACCGAAGACATCCACAGGCAGGCCTTTAATACCGCCTTCGATGAGTTGAAGGTTTCATTTCACTGGCGCCAGAAGGAATATAAACAATTGCTGGCAATCTCCGGTGGTCGTGAACGACTGCGTCAGTATCTGCTAATGCATATGACCTCGTCGGGTCGGACCGAATCGCTGCTGGACCTTGCAGATCGGCTCCACGACCGCAAATCAGAAATCTACCGGCAAATGCTGATCGATGGCCATGTCGGTCTGCGTCCGGGGATACGCAGATTGATCCACGAGGCGAAGGCGGAGGGTATTACGCTGGCGATTGCTACCAGCTCCTCGGCAAAAAATGTAGAAACACTGCTTAAGGTTGCGCTGGACGAGGACGCTCTGGGCCTGTTCAGTACGATCGTGACCTGCGATACGGTGATTGAGAAAAAACCGGCGGCAGCTGTGTATCTGTTTGTCCTCAATAAACTGGAGCTGGACCCGCGCCATTGTATTGCGCTGGAAGACACCCGTAACGGCAACCTCGCCGCGATGGGAGCCGGTTTAAAAACAGTGATCACCACACATTTATTGACAACTGACAATGACTTCACCGGTGCCGCACTGGTTGTTGACCAGTTGGGCGAACCGGACCGACCGGCCGGCGTTATTTCCGGGAGCCTGTTCGGGCAGTCCTATGTCGATGTGAATCTGCTTGAACAGTTATTGATGCCATCTGACGGGTTATTGATGTCGGGTTAATCATCCGGTCTGCCAGTGATCTGATTAATGCTATAATTGACACGTATCACAAACATGCTACTTAAAAATAATAGACCAAGCTTATGACACTGACAGAATTACGTTACATCGTAGCCGTTGCCCGTGAATTGCATTTTGGCAAGGCCGCCTCCGCCTGTTTCGTCAGCCAACCCACGCTGAGTGTGGCCGTAAAAAAACTGGAAGATGAGCTCGGTATTGTTTTGTTTGAACGTCACAAACATGATTTGACAGTCACACCGGTGGGCAAAAAGGTCGTCGAGCAGGCACAGCGCGTGCTGGAACAGGCAAAAACAATCAAACTGCTGGCCGAGGAAGGCAAGGATCCGCTGAAGGGCAATCTGAAACTGGGCGTGATCTATACTATCGGTCCGTATTTACTACCCAAGATTATTCCAAAATTGCGTCGTAGCGCACCGGACCTCAGGCTGATTATCGACGAGGACTTTACCTCGAACCTGGCCGACAAACTGCGGCAGGGTGATCTCGATATGATTATTGTGTCTACCCCGTTTGATATACATGGGATTACTACCGAAATACTCTACAAAGAAGCATTTGTCGTGGCCATGCCAAAGGGCCATCCACTGACAAAAAAGAAATTTATCAAGATGGATGATCTCGCAGAAGAAACCTTGCTGCTGTTGAAATCGGGCAACTGTTTCCGCGACCAGGTAATGGAGGCCTGTCCTGCCTGCAAGACAGATTTATTTAACAAGAACAGTATTCAGCAAACACTGGAAGGCAGTTCGATAGAAACCATACGCCAGATGGTGATGGCCGGGTCGGGTATCACTGTGCTGCCAAACTGCTCAATAGGTGACTATCCCCATGCAAACCCGCTGCTTGAGTACCGGCCCTTTAGCAGACCGGTCCCAAAACGTGAGGTTGCGCTCGCCTACCGTAAGAGTTATCCGCGAAAAAAGCTGATACAACTGTTCAGCAGTATCATCAGCAGCTGCGAATTTCCGACACTCGATCCACAGTAATCACTGTTAGCGGATTACCAGAAACGCCGCTCTGTTGCCGCGCACGATGCGCAATAACAGTCCCCCGTTGTTGCGGCTGAGTAGGTCAAAAAACTGTTCAGTTGAGGCCACCGGTTCGCGGTTGATAGAGGTTATGATGTCCCCTTGCCGCAAGCCGGAACGCCACGCCACACTGCCCTGATCAATTTCACTGACCATCACCCCTTCCACCACACCATAATACGGATTGTTTGTGTCGAGATCACTGAACTTGATACCTTCCAGCCGACGGTTTTCCAGCGGGGCCTTTGTTGTGCTGAACTGTTTTCTGGAACTGACTTGTGTCATCAGTTTCTGACGTTTGCCTTCGCGGACAATCTCGAAGCTGACATTCGTACCTACAGGCATCAGCCCTATCCTGTTGCGCACATCACCGGCACTGTTGATATTCTCATCATTGATGGATACCAGTACATCACCTGGTTGCAGACCTGCCTGTTCGGCCGGGGAACCTTGCGTGATACTAACAACGACAGCGCCACCCTGATTGCTCACGCCCAGTGCCTCGGACAGCTCCGGACTGAGATCCTGGGTAGCAATCCCGATAAATCCACGATCTACCTCACCGTTCGAGACTATCTGCTCCATAATATGTAATGACAGATTGACCGGTATAGCAAACCCGATGCCGATATTGCCTCCGGACTGGGAAAAGATGGCGGTATTAATACCGACCAGCTCACCGCGCAGATTGACCAGTGCACCACCGGAATTGCCTGGATTGATAGATGCGTCCGTCTGGATAAAATCCTCGTAACCTTCGATACCCAGACCACTGCGACCGAGTGCACTGACGATACCCGACGTTACGGTCTGTCCGAGGCCAAATGGATTACCAATAGCCACAACATAATCACCCACCCGCAGCGCATCCGAATCGGCGGGCTTGACCGCGGTCAGGTTGTCAGCCGGGATCCGGATCACAGCAACATCGGTTTCCGGATCTGAACCTACCAGCTCGGCCTGAAGCTGACGTCCGTCCCGCAAGGTGACCGTAATCTGTACTGCATTTTCTATCACGTGATTATTCGTTAATACCAGACCGCGCTCTGCATCAACAATGACGCCGGATCCCAGACTCTGGGTCTTTTGCTGGACATTCTCCGGGATGTTATAGAACCGGCGATAATACGGATCGGCATAAAGCTGGTTTTGCTGGACGGTAACCCTGCCCTCAGTGGCAATATTGACCACTGCCGGAGTGACCTCATCAAGCATCGGTGCCAGACTGGGCAGGGCATCGTTTCCGGCTATCCCCGGGATAGCCGCAGAGGCAGACCAGGCTGTGAGCAAACTGAATAGCGCCATAATGAATCGGCTGGCTATGATTCTACCTGTCATGGTTTTTTTCCTTATATATGGTTTGTCTTACACCTGGAGAATAAATGGGGATGGTATTGTCAGCTTTCAAGATGAGACATCATCCCGAGCACATCAACGGCTCGCGGCAGGCACGACTGCCAGCCTGAACCGGCTCAGATTCGGTAGGCAGTAGTCGTCATTACTTTTGAACAGAGCTGCATCAAACGGCGAACTGCACCGGGTAGTTCCACCGCGCCCAATTCCATCGCGACAGTTGCATGATGACTCTCGTCCTTGCGCATCTGTTCCAGGATGGCCCGACTTTTATTATCAGGCCCAGGCAGCTTGTCGAGATGGGAGTCCAGATGGCGGACGACCTGGTTTTCTGTTTCGGCGAGAAAGCCGAGGCTCCAGCGGTCACCGATTAACCCGGCGAGGATGCCAATCGCCAGTGAACCGCTATACCATACCGGTCCGAGGAAACTGGCATGCGAACCGAGTTCGTCCAGACGCTGTTGGCACCAGACCAGATGGTCGACCTCTTCATCCGCCGAGGTTTTCATGATCTGCTGGATATCACGGTCCCGGGCTGTCATGGCCTGCCCCTGATACAAGGCCTGGGCAGCCACTTCCCCGGCATGATTGACACGCATCAGCCCGGCGGATACCGATTGCATGGCAGGCGTAAGCGTACCGTCAACAACATTGTCTGCGGGACTGGAACGGGAAACTGACTTGTTTTCAGCAGTAAGCTGGTGTAAAAAACCATCAAAACCGATGATTATCCTGTCCAGCGCAGTGTATTCTCGTCTTGTTTGCATAGAATTTTATAACTTTCCGTCAGAAAATAGGCTGTTAATATTGACAGTATTGAGGGCAATCCGTACCATTGCCCCTCTTTTTTCACTGGTTTTAACAGACAAACTGTAATGAATACCTATACCGCAAAACCCACTGACATCAAACAGGACTGGTTCATCGTTGATGCCACCGGTAAAACACTGGGTCGCCTGGCGACCGAAATAGCCCACCGTCTGCGTGGAAAACACAAACCGGAGTATACCCCGTCGATGGATGTAGGTGACTATATTGTAGTCATCAATGCCAAAAATGTCAGGTTGACCGGCAAGAAAGAAGGCTCAAAAACCTACTACCAGTATTCAGGTTATCCGAGCGGCATGAAGGCCGAGACCTTTGATAAAATGGTCGCACGCAAGCCAGAACTGGTCATTGAGAAGGCCGTAAAAGGCATGCTTCCCAAAGGTCCACTGGGTCGCAAGATGTACAGCAAGCTGAAAGTTTATCGCGGTGCAGATCACAAGCATACTGCACAGCAGCCACAACTCCTGGAACTATAATTCTATGACAGAACAAACCTATTACAGCACCGGCCGTCGCAAGAGTTCAACCGCGAGGGTATTCCTTAAGAAGGGTACCGGTACTATCACCATCAACCATCGCGATATCGGTATTTATTTTGGTCGTGAGACAGGTCGTATGATCGTACGTCAGCCGCTCGAAACCGTCGATATGAAGGACCGTTTTGATATCATGATTACAGTTTCCGGTGGTGGTATCTCCGGACAGGCAGGCGCCATCCGTCACGGTATTACCCGTGCATTAATTGAATATGATGAAACCCTGCGTAAACCGCTGCGCAAAGCCGGTTTCGTTACCCGCGATGCCAGGGAAGTTGAGCGCAAGAAAGTCGGCCTGCACAAGGCAAGAAAGAAACCTCAGTACTCCAAGCGTTAATCCGGGAATATATTACGGGCTGGTACACTTCCGGTGTACCAGCCCGGTTTTATCCGGATAGTAATCGCAACCATTGTTAACAAGCTCCATCTCTACAACAACACAATGGTATTTTGTAAGTAGATATACCAGAACTTGGGGGTTCGTCTAAGGGTAGGACTGCGGACTCTGACTCCGCCAGTAGTGGTTCGAATCCATTACCCCCAGCCATTT
>CAMBTO010000040.1 GCA_945870865.1 Klebsiella pneumoniae | reverse complement strand
CTCGACGAGTCCACCGTCGGCATGATCATGACCTCCGGCGATCCGAACTCCAACCTGTCAAATGCGGTTGCCGGTGCGGACTTCCGTTATCTGAACACACGGTTTCCGGGCGGTCGTGTGCTGGAAGCAGACGGCTGGTATCAACAATCTGAGACCGATGGTATCAACGGAGATGATGCAGCTTTTGGGATGGGCATCAGCATGCCAAACAATACCGGGTGGCGTGGCGGTATAGGCCACAAACAGATACAGCCAAATTTCAGACCGGCCCTCGGTTATGTCAACCGCACGGATATCCGATCAAACACCGCAGATGTGGGCTATACCCACTTTCTGAAGGGTGGCTTTTTACAGTCCGTGTTTTCAGGTATTGATGCAGAGCGAGTCGATACACTGGGTGGCGGAGTGCAATCACAGATCCTGCTTGCACGACTGGTTGAGCTCGAAACCAACTCCCGCGATCAACTCAGTGTGCACTACAGTGCAACACGGGAAAATGTGACTGAACCGTTTGCCATCTATGAGGACAATGACGGCGAGATTATTATCCCGGTCGGGGATTACAGCTTCGGCGAAAAGATCCTGAGCATTACAACGGCAACCCAGCGTGACCTCGCGGGCATACTGACTGTCGGGCATGGTGACTTCTATGAGGGTGATCGCCTGAACCTAGGTGCTGAACTGGTGTGGCGGCAATCGCGGTTTCTGGAGCTGTCGGTCGCATATGAACGCAATGACATCAGCTTGCCACAGGGGGACTTTGTCACCCACCTGGCCACACTGACGACCGAGGTCAATTTCACCCCGACACTGTACTGGGTCAACCTGTTCCAGTATGACAATGTCTCCGAAGTGGTCGGTATCAATGCACGTCTGGTCTGGATACCCACAGCCGGCCAGGAGGCATTGATCGTGATGAACCACAGTCTGGAGGATCGGGGCCGGGATAATGCCTTCCGGTCGGAACTGAATGATGTGACCATCAAGCTGGGATACACCTTCCGGTTCTAGATATGTCTATGCACATCAGACCGGAACCACCTATTGAGGAAAATCAATGCTGATTAACTGTGTTGCCTATGAACAGGGCAAAAAACTGAGCACCATAACGGTTGAGGCCATCAGCGATTACCTAGAGCGACCGGACTGTTTTGTGTGGGTGGCCCTTCAGGATCCAACGCCGGACGAACTGACCGAGATGCAACATGAGTTCGGACTGCATGAACTCGCGGTCGAGGATGCGCGTCATGGTCACCAGCGCCCCAAGATTGAGGAATACGCTGACTCGCTGTTTTCAGTGTTGCACATCATTGAACTGAACGGTGATGAACTCAGTCTCGGTGAACTGAACATCTTCGTGGGCGCAAATTATGTGCTTTCGGTCCGCAATCGTACCCAACAGGGATTCCGGAGTGTACGTGAACGTTGTGAACGCGAAACCCGATTACTGGAGCAGGGGCCGAGCTTCGTCTACTACGCGCTGATGGATGCGGTGGTAGATCGCTACTTCCCGGTACTGGATGTGCTTGAATCTGAACTTGAGCAGATCGAGGAACAAATCTTCGGCACCTCTGCTGCACTCACGAATATACAACGGCTCTACAAACTTAAACAGAAAGTGATAGTACTGAAACATGCGGTGCAGCCGATGCTGGAGTCGATCGGCAAACTGTACGGAGGGCGCGTGCCGGAGATCTGTATTAACTCGCAGGAATACTTCCGGGACGTATACGATCATCTGTATCGTATCAACACGGCAATAGACACCATAAGAGACACCGTCGGCATGGCAATGCAGGCGAATATATCGCTGGTGGCCATCGAGGAAAGTCTGGTGACCAAACGACTGGCAGCCTGGGCGGGCATTTTTGCCGTTGCCACCGCCTTCTTCGGGATGTGGGGCATGAACTTTGACTTCATGCCGGAGCTGACATGGAAGTACGGCTATCTAGTGGCGATGGTTACTGTCACTGGGGTTTGCGGTTTTCTTTATTACCGGTTCAGAAAATCCGGCTGGTTATAGGCCGGCGGCCCTATCATCTAATGAAACCTGAATCTTCCATTGCTCTCAGGTATCAGCCGTCTGCTTATAATCGTAAAAGACCGTTTAGCCGCATGGATGCGGCGCCCGAGCGTACATGGATGTATTCACAGCGTGTCTGGAACGATTATAAGCAGACGGTTGATCTTGCACGGAGGCCGGAATAGGTAGTTAGCTGCCTGCAACCTTCATATTTTCTATCAGGACCGAACCAGTCTGGATATTCCGACGTATATCCATATCATTACCTATGGCGAGTATCTGTGTGTACATCTCCATCAGGTTACCGGCTACCGTGATCTCCTCAACCGGATACTGGATTTCACCATTTTCCACCCAGAACCCGGAGGCACCGCGCGAATAATCACCGGTGACCATGTTTATTCCAAATCCAATCAGGTCAGTTATTAACAACCCCTTGTCCATCCTGCGTAACAGGCCTGCGAGATTGTCGTCCCCGGTCTTGATAATCAGGTTATGGACGCCGCCGGCGTTTCCGGTCGGTTGCAGACCCAGCTTACGTGCCGAGTACGCGCTCAATACATAGCCCTGTAAAACACCGTCTGTTACCAGTGAGCGATTACGTGTCGCCATACCGTCGTTATCAAACGGGGCACTGCCTGCGCCCTTTTCAAGCAGCGGTCGTTCATCAATCGTGATGTAGTCAGGGAATATCGGACTGCCAACCTTATCCAGCAAAAAACTGGACTTGCGATACTGGGCGCCGCCCATGATGGCATTTATAAAGGTAGAGAACAGACTGCTGGCCACCTGGGCCTCAAATATGACCGGTACAGACATCGTAGACAACTTGCACGAACCCAGCTTTTGCAGTGTCCGGGTGGCGGCGGTTTTAGCAATGTTACTGACCGGGTCGAGGTCGCGGTAATCGCGGACCTTTGAATACCAGCCATCACGTTGCATCATACCGTCCTGTTCTGCAATTACGGAACAGTCGACCGAGTGTGAGGACCAGTTCCAGCCTCCGATAAATCCATGGCTGTTACCATAATAATGGCTGCCACTGTAGCTGTGGACAGTGGCACCTTCTGAATTGCTGATTCGTGGGTCATACGATCTGGCGATATTTTCACACTCTATCGCCATGCGGATTGCCTGTTCAGGTGAGATGTCCCAGGGATGATACAGATCCAGATCCGGTATCTGTGTCGCCATATATTCAGGATCCAGCAGCCCGGCAAAGTCGTCTTCACTGGTGTTCCTGGCTATGGTACAGGCCGCACGCACGGTTTCCGCTATGGCCTTGTCACCGAAGTCTGTCGTGCTTGCACTGCCTTTTTTATGGTTTACGAAACAGGTGACGTTCAGTCCCTTGTCGCGCTGGTGTTCCACGGTCTCGGGTTCACCCATACGCGCAGTGACCGAGAATCCGGATCCTGTCCCGATATTGGCCTCTGTCGACGTGGCGCCATTCTGTCTTGCCAGTTCCAGTACGCGGGACAGTATGTTTTCCAGGTTTGGATTATTCACCGGTTACTTTCCTTCACTATTGAAAGACCGCTATTCTATCATTGATATGGACGTTAAAATGCAGTCATGGACGTATCCTCTGTATTAAATGGTTTGAACGACGCACAACGCGATGCCGTTGGCGCCCCTACAGGAAACATGCTGGTTCTGGCCGGCGCCGGCAGCGGCAAGACCCGGGTCCTGGTCCACCGCATCGCCTGGTATATCGAGACCGGTGAAGCCATGCCGCTTGGCATACTCGCGGTTACCTTCACCAACAAGGCCGCCGCCGAGATGCGCGGCCGAATTGAAGTGCTACTGAAGCGGCCGATAGGTGGCATGTGGGTGGGCACCTTCCATGGCCTGGCCCACCGCCTACTGCGGGCACACTGGCAGGAGGCAGGCCTGCCAGTAAGTTTCCAGATCCTCGACAATGATGATCAGTACCGTACCGTCAAGCGTGTCATACGGTCGCTGGAACTGGATGAAGCCCAGTACTCCCCACGTGAACTGCAATGGTTTATCAACGCACAAAAGGACGAAGGCCTGCGACCACAGCATATCGAGACATTTGGTGACCCGGAAAAGGCACAGCTGGTCAGGGTATACCAGGCCTATCAGGCGCTTTGCGATCGTTCCGGTATGATTGATTTTGCTGAACTGTTGTTACGGGCTTACGAATTGTTCCGCGACCAGAAACAGATACTGGCGCATTACCAGCAACGATTTCGTCACGTCCTCGTCGACGAGTTCCAGGACACCAACGCCCTGCAATATGCCTGGCTGAGACTATTGGCCGGTACTACCGGCGCGATGTTTGCTGTGGGTGACGATGATCAGTCCATCTACAGCTGGCGCGGCGCACAAATTGAAAACATGCAGCATTTCCAGAAAAATTTTGCGGGGGCAAGACTGATCCGTCTGGAACAGAATTATCGTTCGACCGGCAATATCCTGAAGGCCGCCAATACACTGATCGCCAATAATCCCTCCCGTTTGGGTAAGGAACTGTGGACGGATGATGATGAAGGCGAAAAGATCGATCTGTACGCTGCCTACAATGAACAGGACGAGGCCCGTTTTGTTATAGACCGGATCAGTCTGGCAAGGCTGCGGGGTGGATCCTGTAACGACCATGCCATCCTCTACCGCGTTGGTGCCCAGTCACGCATGATCGAAGAAACATTGATGCATGCTGGTATACCGTACAAGGTTTTCGGTGGCATGCGTTTCTACGAACGCGCCGAGATCAAGGATGCACTCGCTTATTTGCGTCTTTCCGTATACAACGAAGATGACGCCTCGTTTGAGCGTATCTTCAATACACCTGTTCGCGGCATAGGACAGCGGACGATAGATGAATTACGCAATCTTGCCAAACGTGAAAACATCTCGCTATGGCAGTCCGCCTTGCAGATTCTGCACGACAAATCCTTGCCAGAACGTGCGCTGAAAGCACTGGAAAGGTTTCTCATACTCATCCGCGATCTGGGTATCGGCATCCGTAATATTCATCTGGGCGTGGCGATGGATCGGATCGTCAAGGGCAGTGGTCTGATCGATCACTACCGTAAGGAAAAGGGTGAAAAAGGACAGGCACGGATCGAAAACCTGGATGAACTCGTGACAGCGGCAAGCGAGTTTGACGTTAGTCGTGAGGAATATGCGGATATGGAACCATTAGCGGCCTTTCTGGGACATGCGGCGCTGGAATCAGGTGAAACCCAGGCAGACATCTATTCGGACTATGTCAGCCTGATGACCCTGCACTCGGCAAAAGGGCTGGAGTTTGAAAATGTTTATCTGGTCGGTCTTGAAGAGGGTCTGTTTCCACATCAACGTAGCAGTAATGACCCGGTGCAGCTGGAGGAAGAACGCAGGCTGTGTTATGTAGGTATTACCCGTGCACGGAAGAAACTGACTCTGACCTATGCGCAACATCGCCGCTTGCATGGCAGTGAATATTACCCGCAGGCGTCGCGCTTTCTTGCGGAATTACCGGCTGGACTACTGGCCGAGGTACGTCTGGGCAGTAACCCGTCGACCTCCATGAGCAGCACAGAATCTTCAAGCCGGGCCTCTGGCGGCCCCGGATTACAGCTGGGACAACGGGTAACTCATGCGCGGTTTGGAGAGGGGGTTATTATGACTGTTGAAGGGCAAGGAAGTCATGCCCGGGTGCAGGTCAATTTTGAGCAAGCGGGCAGGAAATGGCTGGTCGTTGCCTATGCCAACCTAGAAGTAACTGTCTGATTTGAATCTGTCGGTGTTGTGCGTGTCTTTACAGCACCGATACAGTAATAATGCTGCTATTCTGAATTATCGCAGCTATAAGACACTTCTCAGGGGGCTGGTACCGCTTCTGTCGGCTGACTGCTCGATACCATGTAATCTACAGCTGCCTTTACCTGATCATCGCTAAGTGTTGCATTGCCGCCTTTAGCCGGCATTGCCATACCCGAAGCGCCGGTAAAACCGTTGATTGCACGCTCGTAAAGCAATGCTGTACCCATGGCTATCCTGTCAGTCCAATCTTCAGCCTTGCCTACCTGGGGAATATTCGGCAGACCCGAACCATGGCAGGAGAAACACAGGCTATCGTATACTGTCTTTCCCGGATTGGCATCAGCTACAGCGACACTTCCGTCAGCAGACGGAGCAGTGGCCGTGGTTTCAGCTGCCCGTTTCACGCTGGCGACCGGCAGGGTTTGTTCTGCAATAACCAATGCACGCTGCTTGGCTATCTTGACGTCGTCAGTTCCTATCGTTCTGGCAATGATCACAAATATGGCCACCATTCCCAACAACATGACCAGGATGATAATAAAGTTCTGGATAAATATTTGATCTTGTTCTTTTCCCATTGCGGATACGTCTTTTCAGCTCTTTAACTCGTAGACTGGAATTGTTCAATTTACTGCCTAAACACTATACCGATACTGCCTGTCAGTTGGAACCGCAGTGCAGCAATATTCGTTATTTTGTTATAAATTATCTGTTAACCCTGTGCGTCCTAATCAAGGTCCGGATCCCGCCTGTCATCAACATGCACATCGGCAGCAGCACCCCTTCAATTACACATCAACAATGAAATGATGGTGTATTTCATGGAACTACATGAATTATACTTTGTAACATCAAATGCGCCCGTAGCTCAGTTGGATAGAGTGTTGGTTTCCGAAACCAAAGGTCGTGAGTTCGAATCTCGCCGGGCGCGCCACATCTCGTTAAAAAAGGCCCTTTCGGGCCTTTTTATGTAGGGGGTTGATGCAGGAAATACTATTTTCTAGCCTGCCTTTCCTTTTCTATCAGTTCATTCATCACATTTATCAGTTCTTCGAATGTGCCTGTGGTGGAGGCTGACGTCAGGTATTTGCCATTTACTATGACAGAAGGTACGCCAGTAAGTTTATAGTCTCTCGCCAGAAAATAGGCCTGTCTTATCTTTGCATCAACTTCTTTGGAGGCGAATGTCCCGGTAAACTGTTCCGCAGATACACCCTTGCTCACAAAGAAATCGCGAAGCTGATCATCATTAAAGACCGGCTTCTTTTCCTTATGGATGGCATCGAACAACGGTCTGTGAGTTTTCTCAAGTACGCCAAGTTTCTC
Source organism: Klebsiella pneumoniae (assembly GCA_945870865.1). Taxonomy (GTDB): domain Bacteria; phylum Pseudomonadota; class Gammaproteobacteria; order Eutrophobiales; family Eutrophobiaceae; genus Eutrophobius. The sequence goes on along the minus strand of CAMBTO010000040.1, from coordinate 14,973 downwards.
AGCGGTATAATAGGCTTTTGCGTGTGGTATCCAGCCCGGATTCAGTACACCTGGCAAACGGATAAACTCCACATCCGCCGGCAATGTCTTCAACCATTCTTCAAGAAACGGTTCAAAACTGTAACAGTGGGGGCAACCGTACCAGAACACCTCGACTACTTCTATCTTGTCGCCCGATTGTGTCGGTTGCGCTGGCTTTAATTCAACATATTTAGGCTTTGCATCAGCTGCCGGCTGCGCCACAGCTGCTTGCTGACCGAGTACAAACAGCGATAAGAGTATCTGTAGTGTAATTACTATCTTTCTCAACATTTATGTATGCTCCCGCAAAATCTATGCTGACAGAATTTCAGGTTATATATTCGCGTGCTGCGAATATATAACCGGTTGGATTGACTTTATGCAGCTCTGTTCAATTGCCTGAACAAATTCTGGCTGGTTGTCCGTTACTGTGCCGGTGTTGAAAGGGACAATCCCTGTAAATACAGCGATACCGCCTCAATTTCCTCGTTTGACAGTTTTCTGGCAATATCTCTCATCATGTTATTAGCGTCATTATTTCTGACCTCTGACTTGAATGCCTGCAACTGGGCTGTGGTATAGGCCGCATACTGACCGGCCAGTGAGGGGTATTTTGCCGCCGGATTACCACCCGCAGCCGGACCATGACATGCCATACAGGACGCTAGTTTGGATGTGGCGTCCCCCGCACGGTAGATTTTTTCACCAAGTTCCACAGTTACTGCCTCAATGGACGCCGGTATCGGTGACTCTTTGAGTGTCTGTGTGGAGTAATATGCCGAGATATCCTCCATATCCTGATCGCCCAGTGCGGCGGCCATAGGCGACATCTGTGGATTGCTGCGGGCACCGGTCTTGAAGTTTTGCAGTTGTTTCAAGATATATTCTGCATGTTGCCCGGCAAGCTTGGGCCACATCGGATTAACACTGTTGCCCTCAGGGCCATGGCATACAGCACAGGTCTGCACTTTCTGCGCACCAGCAGCGGCATCGCCAGCAGCAAACACCTGAGTGGCAGAGAGGGTTATTATCAGACTGATAATACAAGCAAACATTTTTACCATTAAGTATCTATCCTTATTAAATTGGTTAAAATCAATCGAGATTGTCACTTGACCTGTGCATCTTACCTAAAAAGATAAATGATTTGCATGCCTGGCAGTGTATATTTTCACAATAAATTTTACCGGATACCAACCAACCCATGGAATCGAATCCCTACAGGCAGACAAACTTCCTGCTAAGTGCTCAGGATATCAGCCATTTTCCAGCAGACATAGGCAGGGAAGTGGCTTTCGTTGGCAAATCGAACGTTGGAAAATCCAGCGTTATCAATACCCTTACCAACCAATCAGGCCTGGCCCGAACCAGCAAAACACCTGGCAGGACCCAACACATCAACTTTTTTACTGTCGCGCCTGAAATTCGCCTTGTAGACCTCCCCGGCTACGGTTTCGCCAATGTCCCAGCCTCTGTAAGAAAACAGTGGGATATCGTCATTAATGACTATTTTAACCTCCGCGACTCGCTTGTTGGCCTGGTACTGATTATGGATATACGCAGGGATCTCTGCGAGGCAGACCATAATATCCTTGCGTGGTGCCAGGCGCGCAGTATTCATGTACACCTGCTCGTTAACAAAGCGGACAAGCTCCCGTTCGGTCAAAAGAAACAGGCACTGAATCGCCTGCAACACGAACTGGATGGTCAGGCGGTATCGATACAGTTATTTTCATCACTGAGTCGTGATGGAATGGATGTGTTGCTGAAAACGCTTAACGAGTGGTTATATGACGGAAAAAAAAAGGCCCCGGCGGAAAGTTTGAGCGAAAGCCTGCCGGGGCCATAAACCACCCGGATGGGGAGCCGGGTATGGACATCCTGAACTGTGTGGCAACTCAGAATATCTTGGGTATCAGTTAGGACTGCATTCGCGATTTTTTGTTCCGTCAGGCTTGCGGATCATGGCCAGATCCTGCCCTCAACGCCCATTGTTATTCACAGCAATACAACAAGACCCGGAATTTGTCGGAAATATCCCATATCACCGCCCCAAAACCCGCATCTACACGTGTAACATCATGAAATATATAACTAAATAAAATCTGTTTAAAAATTAACAATTTTGTCATAAAGCCAATATCGATAACGGTCGCAACAGTTTGCTCTCATTTAATCCACAGAGATATCCACAAAAATTGTGGATAAAAAATGAATCCTATTCAGAGCATGGAGTTAAGCTTCTAACGTTATAATCTACGTTAAAGTTGCTCACTAAGTGAGGTCATTTCATTAATGCTGTCTGTGGCCGAACAACAACTCGCTGCACACGATACCGAAGCGTGTGATCTGGCTAGTTTTGAACGTCCTTAATCAGTTCGCCGCCCTTGATATCGCCGGTTGGGTATAAACCGTTAATAAGCCGTAATTGTTGTTCCTGAAACTTGTCCAGCGTTGAGGTCGCGCTCAACGTGCTGAAGGTGGTAGTTTCATCTGCGCGCAGGATTTTTATCCGGTTAGAACGAGAAGCTACGTCACGCTCCGCATTGGTAAGCGGTCGGAACGAACGGCTGGTTTCAACAAACGCGTTATTGTAAATACCCAATCCATTTGGATCCCGGGTCCAGCCTGCGAGGATATAGGCACTATTCTCCAGATATATAACAGTCAGTCGCGCCAACCTTTTGCCCACTTCAGTATTGATAACCGCAGTCCCGGCATATCCCTTGAGTCCGTTCACTGTGAGGGCCTGACCGTTGGTCACCCTGTCGAGTCCCATACGCTGTTGCATATAAGCCCCGGGGTCCAGCTTGGGGTCTGCACCCTGAACGAGCACTTGCAGCATCGCCGTTCCATTTTGCGGCATGGCGATTATTCGGTCAGGCAGGTTCTTAACCCCCCAGCCTGCGGGAAACCGCATCGCAAATCCCATATCTCCATGATAGAAATCACGCCCTTTCAGCATACCCTGGTCGTTATTCTCACCAAATACCAGACCGTCTATACGCTGCAGATATTCGGTACGACCAACAAAAGTAGAGTCAGCCGACTGCTCCTTGATAGCATAGGCATAGGAGACAACCTCCTTCAGGCGAGTGTCGCTGTCAGGGTGGGTAGAGAATACACCGTGATATATTCTCGGTTGGCGGTTCTCTTCCCGGGCGAGTTTTATTTCAAACAACTCCTGGTTTTTTAATACTCCGATAACCTCCAGCATCGCATCCGGGTCGTAGCCGCTATGTGCAAGATATTCCGCACCAAGCCGATCAGCCTCAAGTTCATGCTCCCGGCCATACCCACGCAGCATCGCCGTCCCTAACACACCTGCCAGTTCCTGCCCTCCAGCCGAACTGATACCCGGCACAAACGATTCAGCTACGATGGTACCTATGGCCGCGCCTATTCCTGTCAGCTGTGTTGCTGAATGTTGACGTACGGCATGCCTTGCGGTCACATGACCGATTTCATGCCCCAATACGGCGGCAAGCTCGCCTTCTGTGTTCAGATAGGCCATCAGACCCCGGGTGATATAGATATATCCACCTGGCAGGGCAAATGCATTCACTTCGGGACTATCAAGCACAGTAAACTGATATTCCAGATTACTCCTGTGACTTTTGGCAGCCACTTTCTTGCCGATATACTGCACATAATTCTGCAACTCAAGGTCATTATAGACACTGTATTCCTGTAATACCTGCTGGTGATGTTGCTTGCCCAGCTGGATCTCGTCCTGTTCGGACATTAACACCAGGTCCTGATCACCGGTGGCGGGGTTGGTCGCACACCCGTAAATCATCGATGTCAGTAAAGCTAGAATCAGAACTCTGAGTTTCATATGGTTGCACCTGTGATCGTGTGGGTTAAATTATCACCGTCAATTTTCATCTTTAGAGAGCTATGGGTGCTGATTATATCCGCATCATCAATACTTTTGTCACCGTCGGAATATATTCAGTTTTGACAGGGTTGTTTAAAAACCGCGGATTGCGTCGTACAAGGCTGAAACTCAGCCCCTGAAACACAAAACGCCCTTACGGGCGTTTTGGTTTACAAAATAACGTTTATACAACTCAGGTCCGCACACCGTACTTGCGACGGAACTTGTCGACACGTCCGGCGGAATCAAGCAGCTTTTGCTTGCCGGTGTAAAATGGGTGACACTGTGAACAGACGTCGACGTGCAGACTTGCCTCTTCAAACGTTGAACGTGTTGCAAAGCTGTTACCACAACTACAGGTAACAGTAATTTCTTTATAGGCCGGGTGTATTTCCACTTTCATAAGTCTACTTTTCTCTAAATATATTGATTCATACGGACTTGCAGGGTCGGGCAGTTTATTGTAAACGGACAGACGATGCAACGGTCAGATAGGACTTTACGTGGAAAAGCTGCATTTTGGGCCGGTCAAATGTCGAAATCGGCCATAACCGGCGCATGATCCGACGGCTGTTCACGTTTTCTCGGAGTTTTGTCAATTACACAGCTTTTGCAGCTGAGGGCGAGCGCCTTGTCTGCCAATATATGATCTATCCTCAGACCGCGATTGCGCCGAAACCCGGCAGCCCGGTAATCCCACCAGGAAAAACTGCGCTCCTCCTGAGGGAAAAGCCGGTAACAATCGGTCAACCCGGCCTCTATCAGGCTGAAAAAATGGCTTCGTTCTGCCTCACTGCACAATATCTGCCCCTGCCATTCAACCGGATCATAGACGTCCTGATCTGCCGGTGCGATATTGAAATCACCCAGCAGGATGCAATGCTCATGCTGGGAGAGCAGGTTTCGGGTATAGGTTTGCAGTTGCTCCAGCCACTGCAATTTGTACCTGTATTTGTCTGACCCAACCTCACTGCCATTTGGCACATACAGATTTAATACACAAATTCGCCCTGTGGAGACAGACAGTACGCGCTTTTGGGGGTCTTCATAACCGGGAAATGTCGTGGCGAGTGGCCGCATGGCAAACTTGCCCAGAATTGCAACACCGTTATAGGTCTTCTGTCCGGAAAAAATTGCCTGATATCCCAACTGGCTGAACTGCTCTATTGGAAAGACGTCGTCAGTCACTTTTGTTTCCTGTAGCGCGAGCACATCCGGGTTATGGGTTGCCAGCCATTCCAGCACATGCGGTAAACGCACCCGCAAGGAGTTCACATTCCATGTGGCTATACGAAACATTATTCTGCTCCTGCTAGACCCTGAACCCGCCATGTCGGCGGCGATACAGGAAGTCCAAAAGATATAGGCCGGCTATAACGCCCGCAATCAGAGACACTACCACCGCGATAATTGCATTTCTTGGATTATAGAGATCCTCTACCGCGATGCTGTCAGCATTCGGTACCGGCGGCAGCTGATTGCTGCCCTCCAGTAGCTGTGCCATCTGGATTTCGAGCTGTTTCTTTTCTACCGCGAGTTGGTCTATCTTTTCATAGAGGGAATCGTTGCTGCCATCCTGCCCAAGGCGCTTGCGCAACTCGGCGATCTGGACCTGTAGCTCCCCGGTTTTTACCCGCTCAGTCTTCATTTGTTGCTCCAGCTTTGTCTGATCCGCGCCTGACGACTCACCAACCAGGGGTTCTGGCATCTCTTCAGACGGCACAGCCGTGGCGGGGTTCTCCCGTAACAGATAACTGCTATCTACCCAACCATCGATCCCGTCAGCGGTGTGTACGTAAGACAAATTGTCCTCGGTCTTGATCAACTCAAGCGCTGTCCCGCTGTCAAGCAACAGAATAATCGGGCTGGCATCCGTCTTGTCTGCATGCAGGCCCAGCTGTAAGCGGTTAGTAACGTATACAGTATCCGCACTGCCAGTAATCGCAACAATGACCAGAGCGATACCTGCCATTGTGCTGCGCCATCTCATCATGCTACCTGCCCCGCGTTTCCGGAATATATGCCGGAGTGTCTCAGTAATGCATCTATTGCGGGTTTTCTGCCCCTGAACTCAATAAACAGTTCCATGGGGTCCCTGGATCCGCCCTGTTCCAGAAAAGTATGGAGAAACGCCTCTCCGGTTGTCCGGTTAAAAATACCCTCTTCCTCGAATTTTGAAAATGCGTCTGCCGATAATACTTCGGCCCATTTGTAACTATAGTATCCCGCTGCATACCCACCGGCAAAGATATGGGAAAAGCTGTGCTGGAACCGGTTAAATTCCGGCGGAATCAACACAGCCGTTTCCCGTCTTACTTCATCAAGCACGGCCTGTATCCCTGCACTCCCGGCGACAGTTTTCTCACAGTGTAACCTGAAATCAAACAGTGCCAGTTCGAGCTGGCGCATCATCTGCATTCCACTCTGGAAGTTTTTTGCCTGCAACATCCTCTCGTACAACTCGTCCGGAAGAGGTGCGCCTGTGAGATGGTGTCTTCCCATTACATTGGTTAGTTCACGCTCCCAGCACCAGTTCTCCATAATCTGGCTTGGCAGTTCAACCGCGTCCCACGGCACGCCATTGATACCGGCGACAGCTGTGTAATCGACAAGTGTCAACATATGATGCAGTCCATGTCCAAACTCGTGGAACAAGGTAGTTACATCATCATGAGTCAATAATGCGGACTGACCATTGACCGGTGGGGTAAAGTTACAGTTCAGATAGGCGACGGGTAACTGCAGTGCGGTATATTGCCGCTTGCGGACAATACATTCGTCCATCCATGCACCACCCCGCTTGTGCTGGCGGGCATAGAGGTCCAGATAGAAGCTGCCGCGGTGTATGCCAGTCTGATCATGGATATGATAGAACGTCACTTCCGGGTGCCACACCTGCACATCGGCAGCCTTGTTGATAACCAGTCCGTACAGGCGTTCGACCAGATTGAACAAGCCTTCCAGCACGCTGCCTATCGGGAAATACGGTTTTATGTGTTCCTGTGAAAAATCAAACCGGAATTTGCGGAGTTTCTCCGAATAGTAGGCGATGTCCCAGGCATTCAGCGTTTTTACGCCGTAACAGGTCCGGGCAAACTCGCTCAATTCCTCAAACTCCACCCGGGCTGTTGCTCGCGATCTTGAGGCGAGATCCTGAAGGAACGTCAATACTTCAGCGGGACTGTTTGCCATCTTGCGGGCAAGTGAATAATCGGAAAAGCTTTCAAAGCCTAGCAACGCGGCCTTGCACGCCCGTAGGGCCAGAATTTTTTCCATCACTGCGCTGTTGTCCCACTGATGTGTACCCGGACCCTGGTCCGAGGCACGGGTCACATAGGCGGTATACATCTGCTGCCGGAGCGACGCATCGTCGGCATACTGCATCACTGGATAATAGGCAGGAAAGTCCAGGGTAAACAACCAGCCCTGCTGCTGCTTTTCCCCTGCCGCCTGTACGGCCTGAGCAAGTGCAGACTCCGGCAGTCCTGCAAGCTCCGCAGGGTCTGTAACTACCCAGGACCAGGCATGGGTAGCATCCAGCAGGTTTTCCTCAAATCGGGTCTCGAGTTGGGATAACTCCTGCTGCACCCGTTTGTATTCGCTCTTTTTATCCTGATCCAGGGCCACGCCCGAGAGGTGAAAATCACGCAGGGCGTTCGTTATAACCTTTTGCTGGGCGGCATCAAGCTGGGTGTACTGCTCTCCCTCGGCTATTTGCTGATAGGCCAGATACAGGTCGTGGTTTTGCATCATATCGGTTGAGTAATCTGTCAGCAGCGGCAGACAGATATTGTAAGCCTTGCGCAATTGCTCCTCGTCGGCAACAGAATGCAAATGCCTTACCGGTGACCAGCATTTGTTCAGGCGGTCTTCCATTTCTTCCAGCGGCACTATCAGGTTTTCCCAGGTAAAGTCTGTGTTCGCCGTCAGAATCTGTTGCAGTGTCTTGCGATTGTAATCAAGCAGATATTGTATCGCAGGCACAATATGTTCCGACCGTATCCTGCCAAACTGTGGCAGTCCTGTATTTTCAAGCAAGGGGTTATTATTTGTCATATGCACTTTTCCAGTACCTGCATTTATCTAGTTGGACACAGCATCCGCAAACGAACCTGTATTCCGATTTTTACATTATATCTGACCTTGCCCGATCTGACCCTACTGATCGATCCTAAGTGCCTTCTGTAATAGCCGGCCTTTATCCGTGTTACCCTTCCTGCATCCTGCGTTATCTTGCTGCGGGGTGCCTGTAACCAGAATAACGAATTAGATGACGAAATCAGGATTGTTTCTTTATATAATCAACAGATGATTTTTAATACGAATAAAAGTTCAGAACCGGCACCCGGATTGTGGCAGCGACTTCGGTCCGGCCTCGACAAGACACGGGCAATTCTGTTTACAGATCTGGGAGAGCTGTTTAACCTGAAAAACCACTCCCGGGCTGAACTGCTGGAGGAGGTTGAAAACAGACTGTTACTGGCAGATGTGGGTATCGAATCTACCGCCTGTATCATCCGTTCGCTGAACCAGGCTATGCAAAAAAACCGGATTAATAGCGCACAGGATCTGGTTGCCTTGCTGCATGATCAGATGGTTGATCTGCTGAAACCGGTTGAGGCCGCGCCACTGGTTCCTGGTGGACCGCGACCGTTTACACTGCTCGTAGTCGGTGTTAACGGTGCCGGAAAAACCACAACAATAGGAAAACTGGCAAATCTTTACAAACAGGATTACAACGTTGTGCTGGCTGCAGGCGATACATTCCGTGCAGCTGCGATTGAACAGTTACAGTCCTGGGGGGATCGTATCCACATCCCTGTCATTGCCCATCGCCATGGCGCTGATTCTTCTGCTGTCATTTATGACAGCCTGCAGGCTGCACGTGAACAAAATGCTGACATCCTGATCGCGGATACTGCCGGACGTTTACAGAACAAGAACAACCTGATCGAGGAGCTGAAAAAAATACGGCGCACGATTAACAAGTTCGATTCCGGTGCTGAAGTTGAGACACTGCTGGTCCTGGATGCCAGTAACGGCCAGAACGGGCTAGCCCAGGCACAACAGTTTCATGATGCCATCGGCATAACCGGTATCGTCCTGACCAAACTTGACGGCACGGCGAAGGGTGGCATCGTCTTCACCATCGCCAGTAAACTGGGCATACCAATCCGCTTTCTCGGAACCGGGGAGAAGATAACCGACATTAGTCCGTTTAATGCTGAAAATTTCGTGAAAGCGCTGTTGTCGACAGATCCGTGATCCAGTTTACTGATGTTTACAAGAGTTATGCATCGGGCAGGGACGCGCTGCGACGTGTAAACCTGTTTATTGAACGTGGCGCCATGGTTTTTATTACCGGACGTTCCGGCGCAGGCAAGACCACGATGCTCAGGTTAATCGGTTTGATAGAAAGGCATACGCGCGGCCAGATTATCGTCAACAGCCAGAATCTGGATCGAGTAACAGGTGACAGGATTGCTCTGTTTCGCCGAAATATAGGTTTCATGTTTCAGGACCACCGCCTGTTAAACGACAGGACCGTATTCGATAATGTCGCCCTGCCGTTGGTAGTCGCCGGGCATCCCCATCAGGAAACACGCAAGCGCGTGCATGCGGCACTCGACAAGGTAGGACTGCTCGCACAGGAAAAATCCTATCCTCTATCACTGTCAGGAGGTGAACAACAACGGGTAGGGATTGCCCGTGCCGTGGTACACAGGCCCGCGGTTCTGCTTGCTGATGAGCCCACTGGCAACCTCGATCCGGCACTATCATGGGAGAGCATGAAGCTGTTTGAACAGTTTAATCAGATTGGCGTTACCGTCGTAATTGCCAGCCATGATCTCGAGATGATCAGAAAACTGAAAAAGCCGATTGTAACTCTGAAGTCAGGCAAATTACTGACCTCGGCGCCTGACCTGGTGGAAGAATGATCAAGCGGCGGACACGCGTTAAAAAAACCGATGGCTTCAGGCGGGCACTGAAAATCTGGCTGGGCCAGCACACGCTGGCATTCCAGTCCAGCCTGGCCCAGATAAGGAGAAATCTTGCCGGTAATCTTTTCTCGATTGCGGTTATTGGCATATCCCTTGCACTCCCTGCGGGCTTTTATCTGATGCTTGATAATGCGCAGAAGGTCATGGAAAACTGGGACGGTTCAATCCAGATTGCACTCTATCTGCATCATAATGTGGATGACGCAAAGGCTGAAAGCTTGCAACAACAGCTTTCCACCCACGAACTTGTCGAAGAAGTTGTGCTGATTAACCGCAAACAGGCACTTCTGGAATACAAACAGTTTTCCGGTTTTGGTGAGGCCCTCGATTCGCTGGAGGAAAACCCCTTGCCGTCAATGTTGCTGATTCAGCCGGGCATGAATACGGTAGATTCCGACCCCGGTGAAGCCTTGCTGGATGAACTGGGGAAGTTGCCGGAGGTTGAAAGTGCGCAATATGACAGACAGTGGGTGAAACGACTTGTTGTTATCATGCATATTTTAAAGAGGGCTGTCGTTATTCTTTCCGCTTTATTGTCTATTGCGGTATTGCTGATCATTGGCAATACGATCCGCCTTTCGATAATTAACATGCGTACTGAAATTGCCATTAACAAACTATTCGGGGCAACCAATGCCTACATCCAGAGGCCTTTTCTTTATAGCGGATTGATTTATGGGTTTACCGGCAGCTGCATAGCCTGGCTACTATTAATGATCACTACGCTTATTATGAAAAATCCCGTAAACCAGTTGGCAGTACTCTACAACAGTGACTTTCAGCTAAACAGTCTGGATTTCATCCAGCTGCTAATACTGATACTGACAGGCAGTGGACTCGGCCTTGCAGGTTCCTGGGTAGCCGTAGGTCGTCATATCCGCGACACCGACCCAACTTAACCTGCTGATTATTAAGCTTAATATATCATCTCACTCATGGCACACCCGCGTTCTTGGCACTCCTGCCTTTAGAGTGCTAAACTGAATCTATGTTAACAACTCGGGTGAACTTTATGACGAACCTACAAATGAGCTTGCCACTGGGATCGCTGGAATCCTATATACAGTCGGTATATGCGATACCGATGCTGAGTCAAGATCGGGAACTGGAACTGTTCAAACAGTTCAGGGTAGATGGCGATCTGGAAGTTGCCAGGGAACTGGTAATGTCCCACCTGAGATTTGTCGTAAAGGTGGCCAGAGGCTATAGCGGCTATGGCCTGCCCCAGGCTGACCTGATACAGGAAGGTAATATCGGTCTGATGAAAGCGGTAAAACGTTTTGACCCTGGGTTCGGCGTAAGGCTAGTTTCATTTGCCGTACACTGGATACGTGCAGAGATGCATGAATACATCCTCCGTAACTGGCGTATCGTCAAGGTTGCCACCACGAAAGCCCAGCGCAAGCTGTTCTTTAATTTACGATCAGCAAAACAGCGACTTGGCTGGCTGAACCGTGAAGAAGTCGAGTCTGTGGCACAAGACCTGGGCGTGAGTCCTGGTGATGTCGTAGAGATGGAAAAACGCATGGCAGCGCATGATGCTTCTTTTGACGGGTCTCCTGCAGATGAAGATGATGATATGATATCACCCGCGCTGTATATCGAAGATCAGCGTGAAGGCCCTGAACAACAGATAGAAACTCTCGAAACCGAAAACGGCGATCAGGACAGATTGATTATAGCTCTGGAATCACTGGATGAACGCAGCCGGGAAATCATTCGTAGCCGCTGGCTGGGGCAGGAAAAATCCACGCTGCACGAACTGGCTGATAAATTCAAGATTTCAGCAGAGCGCATTCGCCAGCTGGAGCAAAACGCCATGAAAAACATGCGTGAGGCCATTTCTGCAGGCCAGTTTGAGTAGCCCATCGGAAAACTACTGCCTGACTGGTAAAAAATTATTGCATTCATCACGGATAAAAAAATCGACAACGGTAAAAAGAGGTTCTAGACTCTTGTGAGTCCACCGGTTCGTTACGGTGGCTGACATTTATCCGGTCCTCACAGACCATCACACTTGAAGGGGGTGCCTGATGAGTAGAAGACTTTATTTTGTCCTGCCCGATGTTGAAACGTCCCGCAAGGTAGTACAGGAACTACTACTTGCTCGTGTTGAAGAAAAGCATCTGCATTTCCTTGGCAAGCGCGGCATCGACATGAAAGATCTGCCCGAGGCATCCACCATCCATAAAACCAATCTGTTTCGCGGAACCTATAGCGGTTTTTTCGCCGGAATTATTACCGGGCTGTTTGCCGGTCTTTACTTCTACTTCAACCCTGCATCCGTTGGCATGCAGGTTCCACCTTATGTCATTTTCGTATGTGCGCTTACTGGTGCGGTTATCGGCGCATGGATTTCAGGACCACTGATAGGTGCCAGCACGCCAAACCAGCGGCTCCGTTTATACGGCCCTCTGTTAGAAGATGGTCATATCCTGCTGTTAATTGATCTGCCGAGGAGTCGTGTAGAAGATGTACGCAAGATAATCAAGGGCATTTACCTGAAGGCAGAGGATCCAGTCTCCGAAGCTGGCCTGCCCGCGATGCAGTAAAAATTTCACTTGGCTGTATGTCCCGCTTTCAGGCGCAAGCAGCACAGAATCTCAATAGGCGGAATAATGCATTACAACGGTCGGCAGGTAATGATCGGCAAGCAAAAACCCGAACAGGGCCATCAGATAAACTATTGAGTACGAAAATGTTCGCATGGCCAATGTATTGCTGTGATCAAATTGCATACGGATTGCGAGATAGAGAAATATTCCGCCGAGAACAACTGCGCCAAAAAGATACATTACCCCACTCATGTAGAACACGAATGGCAATAAACTAACAAGAAACAAAATCACGGTGTAAAGCAATATATGCAGGCGCGTAAACTCCACGCCATGAGTTACAGGTAACATTGGTATGGCGGCCTTTGCATATTCCTCGCAACGATAGATGGCCAGTGCCCAGAAGTGCGGCGGGGTCCAGGCAAAGATGATCAGAAATAATAATAACGCGTTCGGCTCAAGTGTGCCGGTAACCGCCGTCCAGCCGAGGACGGGCGGCGCTGCTCCTGAGGCTCCGCCGATTACAATATTTTGTGGTGTGGCGCGTTTCAGATACATCGAATAGATAAAACCATATCCTACCAGTGAGACCAGCGTTAATACTGCGGTCAAGGTGTTCACAAGGAACACGAGTATTAACATCGACAAGGCGCACAGCGCCAGCGCAAACATGACCGCTGACTCCGTCGACAGGTTGCCGCGGGGCAGGGGCCGTTGCCGGGTGCGCATCATTATCGAGTCTACACGCTGATCAACCAGCTGATTAATTACAGCGGCCGAGGATGCCGCCAGCCCGATTCCTGCCGTACCAAAAATCAACGCATCAAGGGGAACCATGCCCGGCACAGCCAGAAACATACCGACAACAGCGGTGAAAACAATCAAGGCGACTATCTTCGGTTTACATAGCGCCAGATAATCACGCCATCTGACCAGGCCTTCTGAATCCATTGTATTCGTATTCATTCTGAATTTTACCGGTTAGTTGTGCACTGTATCGCGCGTGTAAAACAGTAAGGAATCCTTGCCCGCAAGTAGCAGGCTGTGGCATATGCCATTATGCAAGACGGCTATCGTAATAGGTAACATAATATGGTCATTCCATCCAGCAAATAACACATTAAAACCATCGCTTGCGATTACAGGGTGCTATCCACTTTCCCGGCAAGGCCTGTAATATAACATTACATTTATCCGATTCTGGAGTAACGCATCAGTCGTTTCAGGTCCCGGATTATACCTTCCGGATCACTGGCTGATGAATAATGCATCATTAGATTTCCCAGTGGATCGACCAGATACAGACTGCCCGTCTCGAGCGCATAACGCTGAATATCGGGAGCCAGCTCTGTCCAGGGAAACAACAGGATTCTGGCGCCGCTGAAGCCCTTTAAAAACTGTTTTAAGCCGTCTTCCGACATCCCTGATTCCGTGCCCAGTAATAATTGCAGCCTGTCAGAATCCTTGCCCAGATTCGTTCTCAGTCCCATCATGCCATCAAGTCTGCTGCGACATGGCTGATCACAATCAGGCCCTGCAATATAAACAAGACTCCATTTTCCGTGCAGATGACGGGCCTCATCACCCTGCACTGACAGCTGAATATCTGCAAGAAGTACCGGCGGCATGATCAGTTCACCATAACTGCCGGCAACGTCTTCCTTGCCGATATCGGTAAAATTATAGATAAACCAGGATGCGCCAAACGGAAATGCAAAAATCAGCATTATTGCCGAGAGCAGCAGTCTTTGTCTGTTCTTTCTGGAGATTTTATCAGTCAACATTCAGGGTTTCCTGCGTCGCAAATTAAGTGACATATAGATAACCAGCAATACAACGGCAAGACTAAACCACTGAAACGCATAACCCAGATGCCTCTCCATTCCCGAGCCTGGCTGTGGCCACTCACGAACAAGGCCGGAGGGGGAGTCCGCACCCAGCCTGAATACATACGGAAATATTGTATGCCCGAGTATCTGTTCCGCCGATTGCTGGGTGATCATCTGTAACCGTACGACACGTGGTGTCATCTCTTCCCTGCCAGTGTCCTGACCCTCAAGCACAATACCAGGTGCAGATGGAAAATCGGTGATGGCACCAGTGAGATCGACTGGTCCTTCGGCGCCGGCAATATCCGGCATTGTGTCACGGTAGCTGCCTGCGCCAACCCAGCCACGATTAATCAGGATCCACTGGTCAGTGCCTGATGCCTGAAATGCCTGATACACATGGTAACCTGCGGTTCCGGACAATACCTGATTATCAAGCAGCATTACCTTTGTGCCGACATAGGATCCCGCCAGCACCCCGTGAAGCCATACTATATTCTCATCCGGAGACACCTGATTCATGACCTCTTTAATATCTGCAGGCATGAGGGAGGATGTTTTTATATAATCATCAAACAAGGCCTGTTTCTGGTCCGCACGATCCAGTTGCCAAAATCCGAGAGTAAGTAATAATGGAAAGATAAACAGGGTTGCCAGCGTCGGAATCAACCCGGGTTTAAATGTCC